>NZ_CP186485.1:957369-1276492 GCF_049348705.1 Candidiatus Paracoxiella cheracis
TTAAAAATTTAGTGGTACCAAAAGGCGAATATTTTATGATGGGCGACAATCGCGATGACAGCGATGATAGCCGTTCTTGGGGATTCGTGCCGGCCAAAAATTTTATAGGCAGAGCCTTATTTATTTGGTTAAGCTGGGATTCGCAGCATCATACCATACGTTGGAATCGTATTGGTAAGGGATTGTGATGAAAATTCACACGCAATTGAAATTCTTTTTCTAATTCCAACAAGCAAATATTCATTCCGTCTCAACTAACAATTTTCAGAGGCGCCCTTAATAATTTCTTAATAATTAAGCTGTATACTTGAAAAAATAATAAATAACACTGATTTAAAATAGTGAATTTAGGCAAAACACTCTCTGAATCGATCTTGTGGCGTATTCAACAAGAATTTTATAAGTATCAGGGAAAATATTCCTGGAATAACAGCCCGATATCTGAGGTGTAAACCTTCAGACTTGATCTGACACTCCTGGTCAGTTAGAGTAAAATTTAATTGACCAACCTTAAACAACCAACACGAGGAGTGTCATTATGACCAGTGTATCCGAAAAGATTATCAAACCCAAATTAGGTTTACTAGAGCTGTCTAAACAATTGGGAAATGTTTCACAAGCCTGCAAGGTTATGGGTTATTCACGCGACAGTTTTTACCGTTTCAAAACACTTTATGAAAATGGTGGCGAAGAAGCACTCCATGATATGAGTAAGAAGAAACCGAATGAAAAAAATAGAGTGCCGTTACATGTAGAAGAAGCGGTAATTGCTTTGGCTATTGAAAACCCAGCGTTAGGTCAGGCACGTGCGGCCAATGAATTACTGGCGCGAGGCATTATCGTATCGAGCAGCGGAGTTCGTTCGGTGTGGCTACGTAATGATCTAGAGACTTTTAAGAAGCGACTAAAAGCGCTTGAAGCGAAATCGGCGCAAGACGGTATGTTATTAACGGAAGAACAATGACAAGCATTAGAAAAATCAAAACGAGAAAAAGAAGCGCACGGCGAGATTGAAACAGAACACCCAGGTTATTTAGGTTCTCAGGATACGTATTATGTTGGCACGATGAAGGGCGTTGGCCGTATTTATGAGCAGACTTTTGTCGATACCTATAGCAGAATCGCTTTTGCGAAGTTATACACGGAGAAAACAGCGATGACGGCAGCTCATTTATTAAATGAACGTGTATTGCCATGGTTTAATGAGCAAGGTATCCGATTGCTGCGTATGCTCACGGATCGCGGGACGGAATATTGTGGAAAAATTGAGAACCACGCCTATCAACTTTATTTAGCAGTTGAAGACATTGACCATTCGAAAACACGCGCACGTTCTCCGCAGACCAATGGTATTTGTGAACGTTTTCATAAAACGATTAAACAAGAATTTTATGATGTTGCTTTTCGAAAAAAAATATATCGTTCCCTAGAAGAATTACAACAAGACGTTGATGCGTGGATCAAAACATATAATGAGGTCAGGCCCCATTCCGGCGAGCGTTGTTATGGAAAAACACCCATGCAAACTTTTCTTGATGCAAAGCATTTGGCACAAGAAAAAGAATTAGATAAACTATGTAAAACTATTCCAAGCGTGTCGGCAGATGAATTGAATAAGGCGCACAGTAATCACGACACGCAACTGGTAGAGGAGTAATTAGAATCCGATCTATCGGACAGAAAATATGTCCGATAAATCTCAACTGTCAGATCAAGTCGAGAGTTCTACACATAACGTGGAGAGAATTGCTACTAATTTTTATTATATCCCAAAACAACACGATACCTTGTTCGATGTGGGCTTATTCTATCATGCGATCAAAGACTATGAGCGCGCGATAAAGTATTATGAAAAATCACAACAATATTTTGGCTATCAATTTAGCACTTATTATAATAAAGCATTGTGTCAGTATGCATTGGGTAATTTAATCGGTGCCTTGGCGAACTTTAGAAGTTCACTAGAAGCCAACCCCGACGCCAAGACTGCCCGCGAGTGGATCGATTATGTTGAAAAAGAACGTGCCGATGGCATGCTCTAGCCAGGCTTGACCATTTTTCTTGGGTCGACTGCTTTGTCAAATTCATCTGCCGTTAAATAACCTAACGCCAAACAGGCTTCTTTTAAACTGGTGCCGTCGTTATAGGCTTTTTTAGCAATTTTAGAGGCTTTGTCGTAACCGATAACTTGATTTAATGCAGTCACTAACATCAATGAGTCTTGTAAGTGTTCATTGATTTTGTTTTTGTTAGCAGCAATACCGACAACACAGTGTTCGGTGAATGAGCGGCAACTGTCTCCCAATAAATAAATAGATTGTATTAAATTATAAGCGATAACCGGTTTATACACGTTTAGCTCAAAATTGCCTTGTGAGCCTGCTATTGTAATCGTGACATCATTACCCATGACTTGGACACAGACCATCGTCATTGCTTCTGCCTGGGTGGGATTCACTTTGCCAGGCATGATAGAAGAACCAGGTTCATTTGCTGGCAAGGTTAATTCGCCAATGCCGCAACGGGGTCCCGATGCGAGCCAACGTATGTCGTTTGCAATTTTCATGAGTGAGCAGGCTAATGTTTTTAAAACGCCACTCGTTAAAACTAGTTCATCGTGTGCAGCCATGGCCGCAAATTTATTTTTGGCAGATACGAAGGGTAGTTGTGTCAACTCAGCAATATGTGCAGAAACTTTTTCAGCAAATTGCGGGTGTGTGTTTAGGCCAGTGCCGACAGCAGTCCCACCAATCGCTAGTCGATACACATTGGGTAAAATGTTTTGAATCGCTTCGAGATCGTGATCAAGTTGTGTGACATAGCCTGAAAATTCTTGGCCGAGTGTCAAAGGCACTGCATCTTGTAAATGTGTTCTGCCAATTTTGATGATGTCTTCAAATTCTTTTTGTTTTTTAGCAAGCGCATTGCGTAGCATTTTAACGCTTGGAATTAATTGATGATTAAGCATTTCACCCACCGCAATGTGCATGGCAGTGGGGAAGGTATCGTTTGAAGATTGTGACATGTTGACATGATCGTTGGGGTGGATGGGATCTTTGCTCCCCATCTCGCCACCGGCAATCTGAATCGCGCGGTTGCTGATGACCTCATTGGTGTTCATGTTTGTTTGCGTGCCGCTGCCTGTTTGCCAAATTTTAAGCGGGAAGTGATCGTTTAATTTGCCGGCGATGACTTCATCGGCCGCTTGAGCAATGAGTTTGGCTTTGTCTTTAGGCAATTTGCCGAGTTCTTCATTCGTCAGCGCGGCTGATTTTTTAAGGATGCCAAAAGCACGTATGAGCTCCGGTGGCATGGTTTCGCGGCCAATCGGAAAGTTAATCAACGAACGTTGCGTTTGTGCGCCGCCATAGTGACCGGCAGGTACTTCGATTGTGCCCATGCTGTCGGATTCGGTACGTGTTTCCATTATTTTTCCTCAAACTGATTTTTTTTAAAACGTTAGCAGCTTTTTTTTAGCGGGACAAGGGATTCAGGTTGTCGGTGTTCGATAGAGTTTTAGTTGGAATTTCAATTGCTATTTCAAAGATGAATGTGCCCCGGGCAGGATTCGAACCTGCGACCTGTCCCTTAGGAGGGGACTGCGCTATCCAACTGTGCCACCGGGGCAGGTGAGTTATCAAGGGTACAAGGGTGTCTGCTTGAAATCAAACTTCCGTTGTTATAAAACGTTGTGCAACATGGAGGTATGAATTGTGCCGCCGGGGGGGGTACGGTGAGAGACAAGGGATATCGGGCGGATAATAAATAGATAGCTTTGCCATAGCATCTGAGAGGGAATTAGATGCCTGTTTCAGCGCTCGCCCATGCGCTTAAAAAACGTTATAAATCACTATAATAACATAAATTTGTAAGAAATTACTTACAGAATGACGATGAGATATCCGATTTTTATACAGCCCCAATTTGTTTAATATTTGCACATAGGGATTGGATAAGGAAATCGACTTGAGATACCAAATGGCATATGGAAGTGCCTAGGTATCTCAAACAAGGAAGCTAAGGATAGACAAATACGAAAGGATTGGAAAAGTGAAAAATTGGATGTTCGTTACAGTCATTAGTATCAATATAGTTTGGGCATCGATGTTAGTCATTGTCCCACACATTATCTAAGGAAACCAAGAGGGTATAAAGATGAGTGTTTTATATAAATCGGTTAAGACTAGGATCAGAGCATGGAATTGGCTGAGTTACATTGCCGTCGTGTGTTATTTATGCCTAACGTTTTCTATATTGGTGCATTAAAAGGATTTATGGAGGGTGATAAAATGTAAACCTTCAGACTTGATCTGACACTCCTGGTCAGTTAGAGTAAAATTTAATTGACCAACCTTAAACAACCAACACGAGGAGTGTCATTATGACCAGTGTATCCGAAAAGATTATCAAACCCAAATTAGGTTTACTAGAGCTGTCTAAACAATTGGGAAATGTTTCACAAGCCTGTAAGGTTATGGGTTATTCACGCGACAGTTTTTACCGTTTCAAAACACTTTATGAAAATGGTGGCGAAGAAGCACTCCATGATATGAGTAAGAAGAAACCGAATGAAAAAAATAGAGTGCCGCTACATGTAGAAGAAGGGGTAATTGCTTTGGCTATTGAAAACCCAGCGTTAGGTCAGGCACGTGCGGCCAATGAATTACTGGCGCGAGGCATTATCGTATCGAGCAGCGGAGTTCGTTCGGTGTGGCTACGTAATGATCTAGAGACTTTTAAGAAGCGACTAAAAGCGCTTGAAGCGAAATCGGCGCAAGACGGTATGTTATTAACGGAAGAACAATGACAAGCATTAGAAAAATCAAAACGAGAAAAAGAAGCGCACGGCGAGATTGAAACAGAACACCCAGGTTATTTAGGTTCTCAGGATACGTATTATGTTGGCACGATGAAGGGCGTTGGCCGTATTTATGAGCAGACTTTTGTCGATACCTATAGCAGAATCGCTTTTGCGAAGTTATACACGGAGAAAACAGCGATGACGGCAGCTCATTTATTAAATGAACGTGTATTGCCATGGTTTAATGAGCAAGGTATCCGATTGCTGCGTATGCTCACGGATCGCGGGACGGAATATTGTGGAAAAATTGAGAACCACGCCTATCAACTTTATTTAGCAGTTGAAGACATTGACCATTCGAAAACACGCGCACGTTCTCCGCAGACCAATGGTATTTGTGAACGTTTTCATAAAACGATTAAACAAGAATTTTATGATGTTGCTTTTCGAAAAAAAATATATCGTTCCCTAGAAGAATTACAACAAGACGTTGATGCGTGGATCAAAACATATAATGAGGTCAGGCCCCATTCCGGCGAGCGTTGTTATGGAAAAACACCCATGCAAACTTTTCTTGATGCAAAGCATTTGGCACAAGAAAAAGAATTAGATAAACTAACCTGAGTTCTGTATAAGAAAAGGAATAAGTGAATGAAATAATTGAAAAAAAGACCGGAACCGCTAAAATTTAGCTCCAAAATTACAGCTAAATAATGTAACAGGAGTTAATCATGTTGGCACCGGTCACGGAGATTTTTTGTGATATGGATGATTTTTGCAAGGATTATTTGAAAGGTCAATCAAAGTATTTGCTACCGAACCCAGACAGAAAACGAGATCGAGCGATGCAAATGAGCTTGTCTGAAATTGGCACCATCATTGTGTTGTTTCAAATGAGTCACTATCGCACATTTAAGGATTTTTATTGTGGATGTGTTTTACAAGACATGAAGAAGTATTTTCCTACGGCGCTGAGTTACACACGTTTTGTCGCCTGCCAATCAGCAGCGCTAATGATGCTCGCCGCCTATTTGCTTTCGAGAAAGGGCAAACACACGGGATTGTATTATATTGACTCAACTACACTACGCGTATGCCACAATAAACGAATTTATCGAAACAAGGTTTTCAAAGGCATTGCTAAACGCAGTAAAAGCACAATGGGCTGGGTTTACGGCTTTAAACTACATATTGTGATTAATCATCAAGGGGAATTAATCCGTTTTTGTTTAACGAAAGGGAACGTGGATGATCGCGCTGTTGTTAGAAAATTAATGGCTAATTTAAAGGGGTTGGGCGCTGGCGATAAAGGGTATCTTGGAAAAGATCTTGCGGACGATTTGGCAAAACACGATTTAAAATTTGTGACAAAAGTCCGTAAAAATATGAAGAACAAAATGCTTTCTGCATTTGAAAAGTTTTTCCTAAAACAACGTGGCATCGTAGAAACGATTATCGATCAGTTGAAAAACTTGTATCATGTTGAGCATTCGCGTCATCGTAGTCCGATTAATTTTTTAGTCAATACCCTTGCAGCGCTAATTGCCTATTCTTGGCGACCAAACAAACCAGGAATAAAAACCAACAATATAAAGAATAATTTATACGCAGTTATCCAGAACTGAGGTTAAACTATGTAAAACTATTCCAAGCGTGTCGGCAGATGAATTGAATAAGGCGCACAGTAATCACGACACGCAACTGGTAGAGGAGTAATTAGAATCCGATCTATCGGACAGAAAATATGTCCGATAAATCTCAACTGTCAGATCAAGTCGAGAGTTCTACAAGTGAGGGAAGATCATTTTGTTCGTTAAGCGAGGCAAATAAACGACTCATCCCCATTTCTTTTGGCACGTCCACTTCTAAGGTCGTATCATCAAGCTTCCAAAAACGAAATCCTGCAACCTCAGGAATATCCACTAACGGCTCTTGCAAATAAAGAATGAAGCGCTCTGCTTCCAGTTGTTTCAAAATGTTCGACATCGAGGTGTACTCAATAATTTCACCTTCATCAATAATTGCCACTTGCGACATAAATTTTCAGCCTCTTCCAGATAATGTGTCGTTAAAATAATCGTCGTACCTCGCTTGTTCAAATCCGTTAGGAATTGCCACATTGACCGACGAATCTCAATATCGACCCCTGCGGTCGGTTCATCCAAGATCAGCATGCGTGGCTCATGAATTAAGGCGCGCGCAATCATGAAGCGACGTTTGAGTCCCCCCGATAATGAGCGAAGCGGCATATTACGTTTATCCCAGAGTCCGAGCTGACGAAGGTATTTCTCAGCTCTAACCTGAGCGATTTTCCGAGGAATTCCATAAAAACCAGCCTGATTTAAAATCACCCGGTACATTTTCTCAAAAATATTGAAATTAAACTCTTGGGGCACAACGCCCAAACATGACTTGGCCTTGGCAAATTCGGTATCAATATCATGGTCATAGATTGAAACCGTACCGGAGGTTTTGTTTACTAAGGAAGTAACGATGCCAATCGTCGTCGATTTTCCTGCTCCATTTGGACCCAGCAAGGCGAAAAAATCGCCGTCTTCAACAGAAAAGCTTATTCCTTTAAGAGCTTGCACACCATTTTTATAGGTTTTTTTTAGGTTTTCGATCTTTAATGCTTTCATGAGGCTTACTATCGCTTAAGGGAAATAAGGAATCAAGGGGGTTCAGGTAGTTAAGTGAGAAATTTCAACTGCGAGAAAGAAATATTAGGTGAGCCAGAGTAGCAAAAAATTCGACTCGGCCCGTAAGCAATTGAAGTTTATTTTGCGCTCAATAAGCAGGTTGCTCTTCTCTCGGCTTCGCGATTCTCACCACCAGCGAACGACCGCCCAGCTCTCGGCCATGAGCAGCCAAGGCCTTAGCGGCTTGTTTGGCACTTTGGTAGGTGACGAAAGCATAGCCTTTCGATCGTCCTGTTTTGAAATTTCGGATGATTTTAATCGCTTGAATCCCTCCGAACCGAGAAAAGTAGCCTCGTAAATCAGTCTCATCCAGGCGATAAGGTAAATTACCTACATAAATCTGCTCATTAGTATAATCAGCTAAAGATTTATCAATAGGCATCTTGCCTCTCGTCGCCATCTTAATGATGGTAACAACTGCAACCAAGCGTGTCGCGATGCTCGTGATAGATTATTGCCATCCCTGTCAATAATCGACTCGCAATACGCGACAACTTAAATAGCCGCGGACGTCCTCGTCGCCCGCGCTCCGCGACCTCACGGCTCGACTACGCACGGGCTCTCAAATGACTTGACGGCTCGTAAAGATTTTTTGCAGTCGCTTACGCTCGGCAAAAAATCCGAGCCTACCGCGGAATACGCGCCTTCGCTTCGCTCTCCATGGCGCGCATCGGTGAGGATAATGAAACTAAAAATGATAAGTAAGATTGCGTCTATTGTCATGGCTTCCTACCATATCTCAATGTTAAACAAGGTGTTATCCGTTATTAGATTGTAGTGACGCAATAAGGCGTTGTAAAGACATCCCCTCTAAAAATATTTAGAAAGCTGTCCTTTCAAAGAAACGAGCCCTTACTTCTTGCCAAATGCCTAACACAACCAACCTGTTTTTGACTCAAAAATATTCTTTAGCGGTCACTATATTCTAAATTCTAAAAAACTGACTGGCTAACATTCAAAATCATCAATTTTTATGTTTACATTAAATTGATTGTTGGCGAATTAAAATTTTCAAGTAAAACTACTTAAGTATATAAAAAATCAGATTTATTATTCGTGCGAATACAAAAATTATTAACGATTTCGTGCTTGCGGCATAACAGCGTACTGTGCTATAAACTTTAATCTTACTTAGCATATAGTAGAGCGCTCAATGAAACTGGATATTTTTTACAATCAAGCTGTTAATCATGCGATATTGGTATCCTCCTCCATGCGCTATGTGAGAAGCTGCCTCTTCTAGTGTCTCATCATTTACTTTACGCTGGCTAGGAGAGGGAAATAAAAACGCTGCGTAAAACACATCTGAAACATTATTTATAAGGATAAAAAATAAAAAATATTTATTAATTAGGCAATTGTGACAGGGTAGTTGCGGCCTAAAGAAGACGGCAAATAGGAGAACTACTCATGTCATCTAAACTGTCCGTGTCAGCTATTGGCTTATGCGTTTGCAGCGCATTGAGTTGTAGCGCTTATGCTCAAAATCAACACATCAATAGTAATCAACAAATAAACCAACGCATTAATTACTTGCAACATCAAATTGATGAATTAAAAACGCAGGTGAGCAAAAATAAAAAACGAAAAAAACAAACATCAAAGTCTAGCTCGAGTGCGTTACCGCATCCAGATCATTATGGAGCGATGCACAGGAGAAAATGTCAATATAGTCCATCCCGTGTAAGTATCGGTCCTTATCTTACAAAAGATACTCTTTACGATGGTTCGGAGTTGATTGTGAATACTCCTTCCGTTCGGGAAGCGGCGAGCCTACTTATGGCACAAGCTAAGTTACAAGAAGAGTGTGAGGAACTTGCTGTGTCCGGTCCTGCCTACCCACGTTTGGTTTTTAGTGGTTCTTTAGAAGGGCAAGCTTCCTACTCAAACCCTTATCAAGGCTCATCTGTTAATAACATTAATTTAAGTGGTGCAGAGTTAGACACTTGGATTCAAGCATCACCCTGGATTCACGGTTTTATGGCACTGGATTATGATCCGGATGATTTGAACAATGGTTCGAAGCTTTTTCTAAACCGAGCATTTATCGTTCTTGGTAATTTAAATCGATTCCCGGTATATACGGAAATCGGGCAAATTTACGTACCCTTCGGTCGATACAGTAGTTTGTTCATCACTGCACCGACCACACAAGGGCTAGGACGCACCCGAGCACGATCGCTTGTTTTAGGTTTTCAGCAAACAGGTGACAATCGCTTTAATGCAGAAATTTACGGCTTCCAAGGGTTAACTAACAACATCAATAAGACAAACACAACTAACGAAGGTGGCGCCGATGCGGGTTACACTTTCAGTTTGGGCAGAGTTAGCGGTTACTTGGGCGGCAGTGTGATTTCTAACCTTGCAGATTCGCAAGGGTTTCAAGCAACTTCTTTTTTAAATAATGAAACACAAATTCATGGTGTCTCGGCTTATGACTTTTATGGTTCGCTAACGATAAAGCCAGTGACATTCATTGCTGAGTTCATTAAGGCAATGAGTAGCTTCAATATTGTTGATGTTGCTTACCAAAACAACGGTGCGCGCCCTAGTGCATACAACTTCGAAGTGGATTTCAGCTTTAACACGGGAAGCAAGGAAAGTGCGATTGGCTTGACTTATCAAGGATCAAGTCAAGCGTTAGCGTTAGGTTTACCCGAGCATCGTTATGGCGTAGTTTATTCGGTTGTCATTTGGGAAAATACCCAATTGAGACTTGAGTACCGTCATGATATTAATTACCCCACGAGTGCAGCAACAACAGATCCAGTCAACCCAACACCTGGTAATGTTGCAAGCGATCTTGGTCAGTCCGATAACGCTGTAACTGCACAATTTGACTTATATTTTTAAAATAAAACCATTCAGGTTTAACCAAACTGGGCCGAAAGTTTGACAAATTCGAAAAGAATTTTCGGCTCAGGTTGACCGGGTGGAAGTGCCACTTGTGGCCAAATATAAAAGGATTTTTAGACATGGATAACGAAAGCTCTGAAACTGGTAATAGTTTTGAAACTGAGGTTCACCTTCTCCCAGACTTCCCTGAGCAACCACAGCTAGATTATGGAACGATTGATAGACTCCATAATTTAGCTCCATCAGTTCAACCCCCTACACGGATTGAAAAATTTGGTAAAGTCTGCACTATTGCAGCAATGATCCCACAAGGAATATTTGGTGGGCTGCTCATAGTGATTTTTGCACAAGAAGTGCTGGAGCCCATTTCTAAGCGTTTCTATTATCCTGTAGCTATATTTGGAGGAGGTCTGGTGGCGTTTGGGGCCGCGCAAGGAAAAATTGATATTGTGTGGGACTTCGGTCAGCGACATTGGAAAAAATTAGCAAGCAAAACGGTACGACAATTTCTTACAGACTTATCGCCCCACACTTGGGTGTGGGATGAAAGTCCAAACTCAAAACTACCCTTACTTCTTAATCATCTTTTGGGTCTCATCGAATGGCTATTCAGGGTAAATACATCCTGTGCTTTTGGGATGCTAGCACGAGTGGCATACAGTGAAGAGGGGGCAAGCGGACTTGCCAAAAAAATTGGTGTAGAACCTTTCATGTGGTTAGGCGAATATCTTTTTCCCAACCCCTTTTGGCAAGCAGCATTTGGCATACCTGCAATCGTGACAAATTTTCTATGCTTCGCTAGCATCCACCGCTATGGCATTCATTGTATTCTTCAGATGTTCAACAATCTTTTTAACTGTGATATTAATAATCTCACTACTGAACAGATTAAAGCTCGAGCTGTTTTCGATTATTTTGTTTCGTTAATTAATAACAATGAGATTGAAAACGCAAAAAATTTATTACAAAATATTACAAAAATATCCTTAAATAATAATGCTCTCAATTATTATCATGAACATCAAAGTGAATGTCAGCGGAATGAACCGCGCCCCAAAACTCACTGCGAACACCTGATAACTTGTCTTTTAGGATATTCGGGAGTGGGCCTGACCATTTTGGGGCTACTAAACTTTTTAGAAATGTGGAATGTTATCAACTCCACTTTACCCGAGTCGTTACAACTTCCCGAGCTTGCAATAGAGATCATGAACTGGATGCTTTTCATATCAATGGCTTTGATGGGGGCAACAGTATATCCGCAAGTAAAATCTACTGCAGAGAGTGCTTTTTTTAAACGCAGGGAACCCAATATCCAATTCTGTAGCAACAAGCAAAGCTGGTGGAATTATTTTAAAGCGCAAGTTATCTGCGTGGTTGGTTCAACACCAAATGTTTTTCAGGCACTGTTAGCGGGTTTAAAGCTCCCTTCTGCAATTGCGGCCTTCTTTGCATCATGGTGCCTCGAAATACGTGCGGTATTAGGACGCTATGAAGAGCACGAAAAAAGGAAGGCATTGAAATCTGACACAACAGGAAAACACAGGCTAGGATATGCTGGGCATTGCTTTTTGGAAGCAGTCAAACGAAACAACCCTGAAGAAGTGGAGCGGATAGCAGGAGAAATACAAGCCGCATTTAATCCATCATAACCCAATAACATGTGATATACTTTTTCCGGAGCGTGAATGGAAAACCAACACCGTACGGATGACAATCATGGAAGAATTTTTAACCAAACACCGTGGACTCATCATACTCGTCTTTGTTTTACCCGTCAGTTTTATCGTTAACTGCATATCAACACTGCGGAACTGGTTTTTCAGGACTTTTCTCGCCACGCATCGCCTGCATGATAAAAAAGTGAAAGAAATCCAAGCACAGGTAAAGCGTTGGCGTGAATCAGGATCAAAAAAACCAATGTGCACCGCTCGTCCAAGTTGGCACACTATATCAACCCGAACAGCGTCTTTTAAAAAAGACTGCAATCAAATTGCCATAAATCTAAAAAACATTTTGAGTTTAGATACAAAAAACTTAACCGTTCGTTTAGAACCGCTCGTCAACATGGGTTACATCACTCAATACTTACTTCCCAAAGGCTATGCATTCGATGCGCGCCATGGAGAGCGAAGCGAAGGCGCGTATTCCGCGGTAGGCTCGGATTTTTTGCCGAGCGTAAGCGACTGCAAAAAATCTTTACGAGCCGTCAAGTCATTTGAGAGCCCGTGCGTAGTCGAGCCGTGAGGTCGCGGAGCGCGGGCGACGAGGACGTCCGCGGCTATTTAAGTTGTCGCGTATTGCGAGTCGATTATTGACAGGGATGGCAATAATCTATCACGAGCATCGTGACACGCTTGAGCGATTCAAGTTGAAATGGAAGATTTAACCATAGGGGGTGTTTGCATGGGCGCCGGCATGGAAACAACCTCCCATCGTTTGGGATTAATTCAAGAAACCGTTGTCGCCTTTGAAATGGTATTAAGTGATGGTCTGACCTTTCCCCCAAACTTAACACCATGACATGGATGAGATTTCCAATTATTCTACGACCGAGGAGATCTCAACATGAAAAAACGTTATACAGAAGAACAAATCATTAAAGCGATCAAAGAGCATGAAAGTGGCGCTAAGGTGGAAGACCTGTGCCGTCGCTTAGGCATATCTGGCGGTACTTTTTACAATTGGCGTAGCAAGTATGCTGGCCTAGAGGTTAACGAAGCTAAGCGCCTGCGAGAGCTGGAGTCCGAGAACAATAAGTTAAAAAAGCTGCTGGCTGAAAAGATGTTAGAAAATGAAGCGCTCAAGGATGTTGTTTCAAAAAAGTGGTAACGCCTGCTAGCAAGAAGCAGGTTGTTTGTCACTTAATGAGCGCCTTTAAGCTGAGTGAACGAATGGCCTGCAAGCTAGTCGGGCTAAGTCGAACGGCTTACCGTTACGGACCCAAAAAGCGACGAGACGAGTTGATTAGAGCTCGATTAAAAGAATTGGCAGCTCAGTATTCTCGGTATGGTTATTTAATGCTTCACAGCCTCTTAAAAGCAGAGGGGCTTGTCATGAATAAGAAAAAAACCTACCGGATTTACAAAGAAGAAAAGCTCCAGGTGCGTACAAAAAAGCGTAAAAAAATACAGCGACTACGATTAGTGATGTCATCACCGACTCAGAGAAATGAGCGTTGGTCGATGGATTTTGTTTACGATCAGCTGGCCAATGGAAGGCGTTTTCGTGTGCTAAACATTATCGATGATTTTAATCGTGAACTTATTGGCCAGCTAACAGCATTTTCTATATCAGGACGTCAGGTGGCACGCTTCCTAGCAGAGCTTAGTGAGCAACGCAGGCTGCCAAAACAAATTGTTTGTGATAATGGTACAGAGTTTACAAGCAAAGCAATGTTCTTTTGGTCCAGGGAAAACAAAACCAAGCTTGCTTTCATTCAACCTGGAAAGCCAACTCAGAATGCGTTTGTTTGTAGAACTCTCGACTTGATCTGACAGTTGATTGGACTTTGGATAAATTTATAAAAATAATTAAAAATTGCTTGACATAGAAACCGAAAAAAAATTTTACGTTGTAAACAACGTTTGTTCGAAAAAATAAAATAAGGAACAAACGATGTTAGCGACAGAAAAACTAAAACAATTCCGTACATTCCTCTACAACATCTTCCCCGCGCGACGCGATGCCAATATGAATTTACTCGATGCCCTTTCAAGCCATGGCCATCGCTGCAAAACACCCATAGAATTATGTGAATCGCCATACTTTGAACGTGAATACAGTAGTATTACCGATGCGATTAGCGATGGTTTGTCGGTAGCAAATTGTTGGGATAGCATGATGAAAATACAATATGAACATGTGAGTCATAGCGATGACCGTGTGATCATTATTGCGGATACGACACCACAGTCGCGTCAAAGTGCACACTGTGTTGAAGATCGCCATGTGGTTTACAGCCCTAATCCAGCACCGGGTAACAAACCGATTACCATTGGACATGAATATTCAACGGTATCACTATTGCCCAATGATGGTGCAGCTCAAGAAAAGCATTGGTTAGTTCCACTGGATACGAGGCGCGTTAAAAGCGATGAAAAAGGCAATGTAGTTGGGATGCAGCAAATTAACCGTTGTATTGCAGACTTAGCGCTTACTCATAAATTGGTGGTTAGCGTGGCTGATTCAAAATATGGTACAGAAGCTTGCCGTAAACTGGTTAGCGAAAATCCCAATTGGGTACATCTTTTCCGTTTTAACAGTACCCGTAATGTTTTCGCGCCCGCATCAATAGAAGATAATACCTCAGGAAGTATAAAACGCTATGGTGATGCGATGAAACTAAACGACAGCACGACTCACCGTGAATCCGATGAGATTGTGCAGCAACCCATTACAACCCGCAGTGGCAAAACTTACCAATTGGAGATTAAAATATGGCGTGACCAATTCCTGCGTGGTTCAAAGCAATTTAAAGGATATGAGCATCCTGTTACTGTTGTGCAATTGGTTGCGGTTGATGCTAACGGTAAATCTTTATATAAAAATCCACTCTGGTTAGGACTCGCTGGTGAACGACGTAATGAAATCACAGCATTAGAAGCGTATCACTATTACGATAGACGCTATGACATTGAACACTACTTTCGTTTTGGTAAAGACAAACTGTTATTTGACCGATACCAAACACCGGATGTTAAGCACGAAGAAGATTGGTGGCGGATGACAGCATTAGCGTATACGCAACTTTATCTAGCGAGGAATCTTGCCCCGATTTTACCGAAAAAATGGGAGCGGTATTTGCCGAGCTTCCAAGTGGATAACGAAAAACCATCAATAACTGCGACCCCTTCACAAACGCAACGGGGTTTTTCTACGGTGCTTGATACCGTTGGCACGCCTGCTAATCTCTGCAAACCACGCGGTAATCCGCAAGGCAGAACCAAAGGTGATACGCAGGGGAAACGCACGCGACATCCTGCTATTTTCAAAAATAGCAACTCAAAAATTAAAACGATTCAGAGGACTGAAGAAAAGACGCAAAACTCAGACCCTGAAAAAATAGAGGATTTGATTGGGATAGTAAAATCATGGTTGGATAAAATAAATTTTACACCTGAGCAATTCTACGAATTGCTGCAAAAAACAGCTTAAGATTTAGAAACTCACATTTTTTGATTATTGTCCTAACTGGCAAGGGATTTTATTTATCCAAAGTCCAATCTACAGTAACCAACGAAGTGATTGAAGAAGTGAAGGCTTGGCAAAGTCGTCCGTTGGACAAGGTGTATCCGATTGTGTATTTGGACGCTTTAGTGATTAAAGTGCAGCAAGATAAAAAGGTTATCAATAAGGCATTGTATTTGGCTTTAGGAATTAATATCGATGGGCAAAAAGAATTGCTAGGTATTTGGATTAGCCAAAATGAGGGCGCTAAATTCTGGTTGAATGTATTAACGGAGTTAAAAAATCGAGGCCTAGAAGATATCCTGATTTGTTGCGTTGACGGGCTAACGGGCTTTCCTGATGCGATTGGCGCTGTGTATCCTAACACTCAAGTACAGCTTTGCATTGTACACATGGTGCGGAATTCATTGCGCTATGTGGGTTGGAAAAAGAAAAAAGAAGTGGCCGCTGACTTAAAAGCTATTTATTCGGCCAGTACGGTTGAAGAAGCAGAATTGGCGCTGACGAGTTTCTCTGAGAAATGGGATGCTGAATTTCCCTCGATTGCCAAAAGTTGGTTGACTCATTGGGAGCGCATTGTGCCATTTTTTGCTTATCCGGCAGAAATTCGGAGGGTGATTTATACCACTAACGCTATTGAATCACTGAACATGAGTATCCGAAAAGTTATTAAAAATAAACGAGTTTTTCCGTCGGACGATGCCGCTTTAAAACAACTCTATTTAGGGTTAAAAAATATAGCCAAAAAATGGACCATGCCGATTCGAGACTGGGGTGCCGCCATGAATCGTTTTGCCCTTATGTTTGAAGATCGCCTGGCGGATTTTGTATAAAACTTAAAATTCATAAGAGAGGAAATTAATTTGAACGCAATGTAGTTTTTGATAAAATTAAAAAATCAGTTAACACAATGGCTGATTCATAATTCTGACTGACGCGATTTACACAAACTAATAAACAGTCCCTCTAAAAAAGGCGGCCACGTACTTCGCGAAAGCACTCGAGTGAAGTACAGCTTTATTCAAAAGCACGCCCAACTATTTGGAATGGTAATCCCCCCATTTTTAGGGGTGTAAAATAGTAGAATTTGTTATGCTGCTTGAAGCAGCTTTTGCCTTGGCGTTATTCCACCAAGCGCCATATTAGGTGGGACTGTTTATTAGTTTGTGTAAATCGCGTCAGTCAGAATTATGAATCAGCTGTAGAACTCTCGACTTGATCTGACAGTTGAGATTTATCGGACATATTTTCTGTCCGATAGATCGGATTCTAATTACTCCTCTACCAGTTGCGTGTCGTGATTACTGTGCGCCTTATTCAATTCATCTGCCGACACGCTTGGAATAGTTTTACATAGTTTATCTAATTCTTTTTCTTGTGCCAAATGCTTTGCATCAAGAAAAGTTTGCATGGGTGTTTTTCCATAACAACGCCCGCCGGAATGGGGCCTGACCTCATTATATGTTTTGATCCACGCATCAACGTCTTGTTGTAATTCTTCTAGGGAACGATATATTTTTTTTCGAAAAGCAACATCATAAAATTCTTGTTTAATCGTTTTATGAAAACGTTCACAAATACCATTGGTCTGCGGAGAACGTGCGCGTGTTTTCGAATGGTCAATGTCTTCAACTGCTAAATAAAGTTGATAGGCGTGGTTCTCAATTTTTCCACAATATTCCGTCCCGCGATCCGTGAGCATACGCAGCAATCGGATACCTTGCTCATTAAACCATGGCAATACACGTTCATTTAATAAATGAGCTGCCGTCATCGCTGTTTTCTCCGTGTATAACTTCGCAAAAGCGATTCTGCTATAGGTATCGACAAAAGTCTGCTCATAAATACGGCCAACGCCCTTCATCGTGCCAACATAATACGTATCCTGAGAACCTAAATAACCTGGGTGTTCTGTTTCAATCTCGCCGTGCGCTTCTTTTTCTCGTTTTGATTTTTCTAATGCTTGTCATTGTTCTTCCGTTAATAACATACCGTCTTGCGCCGATTTCGCTTCAAGCGCTTTTAGTCGCTTCTTAAAAGTCTCTAGATCATTACGTAGCCACACCGAACGAACTCCGCTGCTCGATACGATAATGCCTCGCGCCAGTAATTCATTGGCCGCACGTGCCTGACCTAACGCTGGGTTTTCAATAGCCAAAGCAATTACCGCTTCTTCTACATGTAACGGCACTCTATTTTTTTCATTCGGTTTCTTCTTACTCATATCATGGAGTGCTTCTTCGCCACCATTTTCATAAAGTGTTTTGAAACGGTAAAAACTGTCGCGTGAATAACCCATAACCTTGCAGGCTTGTGAAACATTTCCCAATTGTTTAGACAGCTCTAGTAAACCTAATTTGGGTTTGATAATCTTTTCGGATACACTGGTCATAATGACACTCCTCGTGTTGGTTGTTTAAGGTTGGTCAATTAAATTTTACTCTAACTGACCAGGAGTGTCAGATCAAGTCTGAAGGTTTACAAATCAGCCATTGTGTTAACTGATTTTTTAATTTTATCAAAAACTACATTGCGTTCAAATTAATTTCCTCTCTTATGAATTTTAAGTTTTATACAAAATCCGCCAGGCGATCTTCAAACATAAGGGCAAAACGATTCATGGCGGCACCCCAGTCTCGAATCGGCATGGTCCATTTTTTGGCTATATTTTTTAACCCTAAATAGAGTTGTTTTAAAGCGGCATCGTCCGACGGAAAAACTCGTTTATTTTTAATAACTTTTCGGATACTCATGTTCAGTGATTCAATAGCGTTAGTGGTATAAATCACCCTCCGAATTTCTGCCGGATAAGCAAAAAATGGCACAATGCGCTCCCAATGAGTCAACCAACTTTTGGCAATCGAGGGAAATTCAGCATCCCATTTCTCAGAGAAACTCGTCAGCGCCAATTCTGCTTCTTCAACCGTACTGGCCGAATAAATAGCTTTTAAGTCAGCGGCCACTTCTTTTTTCTTTTTCCAACCCACATAGCGCAATGAATTCCGCACCATGTGTACAATGCAAAGCTGTACTTGAGTGTTAGGATACACAGCGCCAATCGCATCAGGAAAGCCCGTTAGCCCGTCAACGCAACAAATCAGGATATCTTCTAGGCCTCGATTTTTTAACTCCGTTAATACATTCAACCAGAATTTAGCGCCCTCATTTTGGCTAATCCAAATACCTAGCAATTCTTTTTGCCCATCGATATTAATTCCTAAAGCCAAATACAATGCCTTATTGATAACCTTTTTATCTTGCTGCACTTTAATCACTAAAGCGTCCAAATACACAATCGGATACACCTTGTCCAACGGACGACTTTGCCAAGCCTTCACTTCTTCAATCACTTCGTTGGTTACTGTAGAAATGAGACTCGAACAAATAGTTGTGCCATACAAATCTTTCAACTGATCTTGAATATCACGGGTAGTCATACCCCGTGCATAAAGACTCATAATTTTGTCATCCAAATCATCAAAGCGGGTTTGATGTTTTGGAATCAATTGCGGTACAAACTCATTGTTACGATCACGAGGAACCTCAATGGTCATCTCGCCATCTGTTGTTTTGATCGTTTTTTGGCTGTGCCCATTGCGGGAATTACCACTATTGTGGCCAGACACTTCGTGTTTTGCATAACCCAGCGCGTCCGTCAGCTCCCCTTCCAGAATACGCTCCGTCAGTGCCTTTTTTAACTCCTTTAACAAACCAGTATCACCGAAAATATCAGATGCGGTCTTGGTATGTTTGAGAAAATATTCCACAACCTGTGGATCTAATTTATTGGTTTTCATTGCCATAGTCAAAGACTCCGTATAATTTTAACGACCTTTCCCTGACTATCGCATTTACACAATCTTATTTACAGACCCTTTTTAGAATGGCTTTCTCCTGTTCCAGTCGTGCCAGTCGCTTCTTAAGCTGTTGATTTTATTCAATGAGTTCCCCTATGTTGACCGGTTGCTTTGCGCTGGGATGAATCACTTCACCACTCTTCCTGGCTTTATCCACCCAGGTGTGGAGGGTCGCTTCGGGCATGCCTAAGTCTTTTGCAGCGCTTAACACGGAAGGAGAACTGAGTGCTAGATGGATTGCTTCTTGTTTAAATTCCGGTGTGTATTTTCGAGTCTTCTTTGTCATGAGATCACCTCTTTGTTACTTCATAGATTTTAACAAATTAGTGTCCGGTAATTTAGGGGAAGATTATTGTGAAGTATAGAAGAGGTAACCTTGAGTACCCCTCTGCTGCTAAAACTTTCCTATCATTCATTTTAAAACTCCATGTTGTGGATGACTTTTGTGACTATTCCAATTATAGAATAATGATCGTAGTAATGAGGCTCCGCGTCTAGTGATATATACTGAAATAATAATCCTTGGTTTTTAATAAATATTTTCCTTAATACGTTGTGCTCGTCGTTAATTCTAACTAATGCGATATCGCCATCAGCGTATTTTTTACTTTTTGAAACAATAAAAACGCTGCCTTTCTCAAAAAATGGCATGAGTGAAGAGTTATTTATTTGAACAGCAAAGAGATTACTCTGACAGCCGTGCTCAACTTTAAGATAAATATTTCTAGCAGCTTTAGATTCTTCAATATTGTTTGCATCTTGAATATCAAAAATAGGTATTATCATTAAAGCTTCTTGATTAATAACTTCTGTAGAAATAAGGCTATGAATGGAAACGTCGAAAAAATTAGCTAAAGAGATTAAGGTTCCAAGGGTTGGGTTTCCGTCTCCACGCTTTAATGCATTTAATAAAGATACAGATATGCCTGATAATGCGCTTAATTCTTTTATGTCGACGTGTTTTTCATGCATTAACTTTATCAAATTTCTTCCTAAGCAGATCAATTCTTTGGACCCTTTCGTACTTTCTAGGATCTTTGTCATAGCTCACCTTTTAAATAGTTTAATCCCTATATTGACAATAAAAAATATATCTGACAATATATTTTTTATTAAATGCATTTATAACATTTTATTATTTTGACGACTAGTATGTTAATATTTATACAATATTGAATAGGTAAAATGTCAGTTTGGTCGTTCAAAACTTAGATAAAAAGCTAATAAAGAACACGGATAAATGATATAAGGGAGAACGACTATGTCGATACCAAACTGGATGAAAGAACTGACTCGCTGGCAATCGGCTAGCAAAACGCCACTCGGAATTCACACTCGTCGCCCAAAAGATCCCGTTCATCGGGAAAGTGCTTATGGTAAACGGTATTACTTTCAAATCGACGCCAATCAGATTTATTTTACGCAGCGCGAAATGGAGGTAGCGTTGTTGTTATTGCAAGGACTTACGTATAAAGGCATTGGTGAGGTGTTGGGGATCACGGGTCGCACGATCGAGTGTTACATTACGCATTTACGCACGAAGCTAAATTGCTCGAATAAAAAAGCTTTGATTGTATGTCTGAGGCGTTTAGATGTTTACGGAATTTGTTGTGAGATGGGGCAGGGAGGTTTCCTTGGTGGCCGGTAAATTGAATTCTAGCAAACAATTTGCGTTAGGCAGTTGCTATCCAGATGTTTATTTTAATGAGCGCGAAGTGTGGATCATGCTCGCCTTAACGTTTGGGCATATGCCGGGCGAGATTGCGAAGATCCATAACTGCACAGAACGAACAATTCTTTTTTATATCGAGAGTATGAAGAAAAAACTTTCGTGTGACACGATCACTCAGCTTATTGAATGTGTTAAGAAGACGGAGTTGTTGGAGGAGATTCATTTTGAATAAAGGGGCCCTATAAAAAGCATCACTAGAAATTTATTTTCAGGTATTTTTTAAAATCAACTTCAACCATTTTCTATCACTCCATCCACCAGTACAATTTTGCGGTCGGCGAGGTCGGCGAGGTCGGCGAGGTCGGCAAAATCTGGGTCGTGGGTAACAAACAATATCGTCGTTTTTTGTTCTTTGTTTATTTTTTTGAAAATATCCATCACGATTTTAGTATTTTTAGAGTCTAAATTTCCTGTGGGTTCGTCGGCAAATAAATAGCGGGGATTGTCGATTAACGCACGCGCAATAGCTACGCGTTGAGTTTGCCCTCCAGATAATTGGCTTGGTAAGTGATTGCATTTATCGGCAATGCCAAAGTGATCTAAGAGCTCCATCGCACGATGCTTCAGTTTGAGCTCTCGGTGTGTTTTTCGGGTTGGCATGAGTATATTTTCAAGAGCGGTTAATTCGGGAAGCAAATAATGGAATTGAAATACAAATCCCATATATTGGTTTCGAAAACGGTGTAGTGTTTCTGAGCTTAATGTAGCTACATTTTTGCCATCGATAATCACTTCGCCTTTCGATGGATCGTCGAGTGTGCTGATGACGTATAATAATGTACTTTTACCTGAACCAGAGCGTCCAGTCAAACTTACAAATTCTCCATCATTAATTTCAAGGCAGATATCTTTTAAAACATCCACCTGAGGGCTGCCGAATGATTTATAGACATGATTGGCCTTTATCATTAGCTTGTCTCCGATTGTATAATGCCAATCGGCGTTAATTTTCCAGCAGCATACGAAGGTAAAATGCAAGCGTGTCGCGATGCTCGTGATAGATTATTGCCATCCCTGTCAATAATCGACTCGCAATACGCGACAACTTAAATAGCCGCGGACGTCCTCGTCGCCCGCGCTCCGCGACCTCACGGCTCGACTACGCACGGGCTCTCAAATGACTTGACGGCTCGTAAAGATTTTTTGCAGTCGCTTACGCTCGGCAAAAAATCCGAGCCTACCGCGGAATACGCGCCTTCGCTTCGCTCTCCATGGCGCGCATCGCTTGAAATAATGGCTGATAAAAAGGCGAGTAAGAATCCATTAATATAAATACTACGATCAAACGACACTAACATATGAGATCCTAATCCAATCTCGCCACCAATTAATGGGAGTGTTTGTAAGTACAAACAAGAAAGATAACCGACTAGCAATCCAAGTAAGCCGCCCATGATGCCGAGCAACAGTCCTTGAATTAAAAATAAATACATAATATCTCTGGAGGTATAACCCATTGCGCGCAGTATGGCGATCTCGCGTTTTTTCTGGTTGATTAACACGTTCAACACATTGTAAATGCCAAATCCAGCAACAATCAAAATAGAGATAGTGATGAAATAGCGTATAATATTTTGAGTTGTGAAGACGGATAAAATGTTTGCATTAGTTTGGTCCCAGCTTTCTACCGTATCATGAGAGATCGCAGCCCATTGCGCGGCTATAGCATGGGCTTGCGCAACATTTTTAACGCGAATAGCGATAGTAGTGACTTCTCCCGGTGTTTGATTGATAGTTTGTGCACCTGCTAATGAAGTATATGCCGTTGTGTCGTCGATAGCCTTGATGCCGAATTTAAAAACACCGACTACTTTGTAAGGATAAATCTGGCCATTACTGTTTGAAACAAAAACGGTGCCATTTATAATAGTGCCTAATTTTTTAAATAAACCATCTCCTAAAACAATGCGGCTTCCACCTTGTAGCAGTTGTTTGAAACTACCTTTCATCATGTATTGTTCAATGGTGGTTACCTTCATTTGCTGCGCTGCATTAACACCGATAATAGTGGCTGATTGAGTGGACTTATCGTGACGGATAACAGCATTAACATCCATTTGCGGTGAATAGGCTACTACCCGTGGATCTTTGGAGAGACGTTGATACCAACCATTGGGATATTCAATGTGCGCTGTATTGCGCAAGCCCGATGGCGGGACTGTCCATTTGACTAAGGTATTTTTGCTGAACATCGATTTATCTAATAATTTCGCAGTAACATAATTTTGCTGGGCGGAAACTGTGATTTGGGAGATATTATTTAACAATTGTTCGATGGTATATTCTTGAAAGCCGAGCATCATGCCAGAAATAACAATATAGGCAGCCGTTCCTAGCAGGATGCCAAATAAAATTAAGATCGATTGGCGTTTACGTGAAAATAATTGTTTTAGTGCTAAAAAAAACATATGTCATTTTTTGATTAAAACGGCGTCACTTGGAGTGATATTATCTGAGGTAATTTGAGCCCAGCCATTAGTTACCACGCCTATACTTATTTTCTTAGTTATCTTTTGATGACCGTTTTTTATTGTTACTTCACTATGACTGATTGCGGCTGTTGGCACTTGAACTGCATTGTCAATGTGATTTGTGATGATAGCAATATCAGCCGTCATGTCAGGTAATATTTGTTCGGGTAAATCAGGCGCATCGATCTTAACGTAAAAGTTATTATCTTTTGGATAAATATTTGTTACGGTACCGGTGAAGTTCTTATCGCGTAAAGATTCAAAATTCATGATGACTTTATCACCCTTGCGCACTTCCATGGCGGCTTGTTGCTCAAGAGCCACGAGGACATATCGCTGTTTTAAGTCCATCAGTGTTAACACGGTTGTTTGCGGGTAAACAGTTTCATTGTCATGTAAAGGCAATGAAATGATTGTGCCAGAAAAGGGCGCACGTATCGTCGGTAACATCGTCAAAGCGACAAGAGGCGTATCTTTTGTGACGTATTGACCTTCTTTTACGTAGAATTTTTGAACGGTGGATGTCACTCCAACAGTGAGTTTGTAGACTTTGTCAGCCGTGACAGTACCTAGCCCGTAGACACTTTTAATAACGGGTCCTCGTCGTACTTGAATCCATTGGCCTTGATGATGCTTAAAAAATCGATGAGTGACAAGAGCAGTCACTGCAATAATAAAGAAGTTCTTGCGCTTTTTCATATTCATGCCTGCTAAAAACTATGTTCTTTTGTTGCTTTCCAAATAACTTAGCCATTCTTCTTCAGCGTGTTTAAGTCGCTGTTGAATGTGTTGCTGTTCAGCATATAAGCTGTCACGCTTTGCATGATTTTTTTCTTCGTATAAAGCAGGATCGGCCAATTGTTCGGCGACTAAACGTAATTTTTCCTCCCATTCAGTAACGTTTTTTTCTAATTCTTTTATTTTAATGGGGTTGAGGGGCTTGGTTTTTTTTGAAGGCTTATTTTCGTTTGACTTTTCTTTTTTTGTTGAGGATTTATTTTTAGTGGTACTGGCGAGCCGCATTTGATAATAATCATCTAAAGTGCCATCAAAGTTACTCAACTGCTGATTTTCCACTACCCAGAGTTGATCCACTGTATTGCTTAACAAATAATGATCGTGCGCAATCAATACCATTGCACCTTCAAAACTTTGTAAGGCGAGCGTTAGGGCCATGCGCATTTCCATATCGAGGTGGTTTGTTGGTTCGTCTAATAACAATAAATTGGGGCGCTGCCACACGATCATTGCAAGAACAAGGCGCGCCTTTTCACCACCTGAGAAGTTAACAACGGGTTTTAATGCTTCATCACCACTAAAACCAAAACCACCGAGATATTTTCGTAATGCAGAAACGGGCTCCGATGACAACGCTTGCATATGGTCAAGTGCACTTGTTTCGGGTTTCAATGTTTCTAATTGGTGCTGTGAAAAATAACCTACTTTTACACTACCATCGAGTGTAATAACGCCTGATTTTGGAGTTAATTTTCCTGCCAAGGCCTTTATTAATGTGGATTTACCGGCACCGTTATAGCCAAGCAATGCAATGCGATCACCGGGGATTAATTGCCAATCAATATTGTTTAGCACAACTTTGTCGTCGTACCCGAGGCAAACATGCTCTAAACGTAAAATAGGGTATGGGCATTTTTCGGGTTTTTTAAATTCAAAATGAAAGGGCGAATCGACCTGTACAGCCGTTACTTTTTCCATGCGTTCAACTGCTTTTAGGCGGCTTTGGGCCTGCTTAGCTTTGCTAGCCTTATAACGAAAGCGATCGACAAATTTCATCAAATGTTTAATTTGGCGTTGTTGCTTTTCGTAAGTTGCTTGCTGTAGGGATAATTGAGTGGCGCGTTGTTCTTCAAAGCTAGAATAATCACCTTTGTATAAAGTAACTGATTTTTTTTCGATGTGTAGGATAAAATCGATCGTTTTATCTAAAAAATCTCGGTCGTGGGAAATAATAATGAGTAAGCCGAGATATTGGTTTAACCATTTTTCTAACCATACAATGGCTTCTAAGTCCAAGTGATTGGTCGGCTCGTCTAATAATAACACATCGGAACGACACATTAGGGCTTGCGCCAAGTTTAAACGCATGCGCCAACCACCGGAAAATGAGGCCACCGGTTGTTGTTGCTCTGCTTCGCTAAATCCGAGTCCCGCTAGTAACTGTGCTGCACGAGCGGGCGCGCCATAGCCATCAATTGTGCTAAGTTGCATGTGGATTTCTGCTAAATCTTCGTGTTGATCATTTTGTTCGGCGAATTCCATTTTTTGGATAAGAGAATAATATTCGCGATCGCCTTGTAAAACAAAGTCTAAAGCGGAACAATCTAATGTGGTTATTTCTTGTTTAACATGCGAAATTTCGAGTTGCCCTTTATAGCTAACTTCACCTTCTGTCGGTTCTAATTCGTTCAACAGTACTGAAAATAAGCTCGTTTTGCCTGAGCCGTTTGCTCCAATTAAGCCAACCCGTTGCCGATCATGCAGTGTGAAGGTAGCATTTCCAAAGAGAACGCGTTGTCCGCGTGATATTCCAATGTTGTTGAAGTTAATCATGTCTTTTGTTTACGGTTTTTGTGACGCTTGCGATGGTCGAAATTTTTTTTCTTAGCAGGTTTTTTACGCTTACTTCTTGCATCACGCTCGTGGTAATTTGCTTTTGGTTTATGCTTTGCTGAACTTTGGCGCCTCGAGTGACCGCCCTTTCTAGGACGACTTGAACGACTTGGGCGATTTTCTTTCTCAAAGTGAACGGCCTCAAGCTCTTCCAAGGAAGCATTTTCATGCTGACAGGCAAGATAGGCGATTGCCGCTGCAATGTCTAATTCAGAATGTTCATTTTTTAGAGCTATATTCTCAATAAGCTCACGATAAGCGCTGACATCTTTGGTTGTTAATATGTTCATGATATCAGTTTTAAATTTCACGTTGCGTTTTTGCTGTACTTGATTAATCGAAGGCGCTTGAATGGATTTAATTTGGTGACTGACGCCACGCTCAATTTCTTGTAGCATGCGCTGTTCTCGTGGAGTCACCAACAATAACGCCTTGCCGGTTTGACCCGCGCGGCCTGTTCGGCCGATACGATGAATGTATGACTCTACTGTCTGAGGAATATCAAAGTTAATGACATGAGTGATACGCTCAACGTCTAAGCCGCGAGCAGCGACTTCGGTTGCAACAATAATATCAATTGTGCCTTTTTTGATTTTAGAAATAACTTGTTCGCGCAAACTCTGGCTCATGTCACCATTTAATGCTGCAACAGCATAGCCGCGTGCAGCTAAACGTTCTGCCACTTCCACCGAAAATGTTTTCGTGCCTGTAAAAATTAACGCGGCATCCATTTCTTCAACTTCGAAATAACGTGTTAGTGCATCTAATTTATTTTTCTTGGAAACAAGCATGTATTGTTGTGTAATAGAATCGACGGTAGTTACTGTTGGTTCGATGTGTATACGCGCTGGATTTTTCAAGAATTGTTTTGCCACACGCTGAATGGATGCGGGTAGGGTTGCTGAAAAGAACGCTGTTTGATGTTCATGTTTGATCTGTGCCAATATCCATTCGACAGCTTCGATAAAGCCCATACGTAACATTTCATCGGCTTCATCGAGTATCAGTGTGGCGAGTGAATTGGTTTTCAGCGTGCCGCGTTCCAAGTGATCCATAACTCGCCCTGGTGTACCAACGACAACATGTACTCCGCGCTTGAGTGCTCGTAATTGTGATTTATACTCTTGCCCTCCGTAAATGGGTAGTACGTGAAATTCGGGAATATGTTTGGCATAACTTTGGAATGCCTCAGCCACTTGAATGGCCAATTCTCGAGTGGGTGTTAAAACCAATACTTGAGGCTCCTTCTTTTTTAGAGCTAGCTGATTCAATACGGGTAATGCAAAAGCCGCGGTTTTCCCCGTACCCGTTTGGGCCTGTGCTAACAGATCTCGCCCGGTCACTAAAATAGGAATACTTTTTTCCTGTATGGGTGAGGGGCGCTCATACCCGAGCTCGTTTAATGCTCTTAAGATATTACGCTCAAGGCCTAGTTGTTCGAAGGATAGTGCTGATGTCATGTTTTTTGGTTTCCGCTGTTTATTAAATAAAATACGCATGCTCATCAGCATGAGTTGATTTCTCCCTGATACGGTGTGATTTCATGGCTGCCGAAATGAAGGTGAATTATACACGGGTTGGCTTGCGAGGTCATGTGATATTTTTTCATTGATATCAGCCAGATAGCTCATAGGGCTGAGCCCTTAGCTGTCCCCCTGGATATGGAGTGCCATTTTCGGGGTATCTTAGCCAGGCTGAAATAACGGTATTGTAGTGATCTTGAAATAAGATGATAGTGGTCGTTTTGACTTAAGGATGTGGTGTGAGCAAGATTCATAATCCTCATGATCATTATTTTCGTGCAGCGATGTCGGATAAACACGTTGCAATGGATTTTTTCAAGCACTATTTACCCGAATCTATTCGGCGAGTAGTGGATCTTGAAACCTTACAGTTGCAAAAAAGCAGTTTTATTGACGAAAATTTACCAGCTTCGGTGGCAGATATCTTGTATGCCGTTAACTTCAAAAATCAACGGAGTTATTTATATTTGATTGTTGAACATCAGCGTAAACCCGATAAATGGATGCCTTATCGATTATTGCGGTATCAGGTTCGTATTATGGATTATCATTTGAAAAAGAAAGCACACGACGGATTGCCGATAATTCTACCTATGGTATTTTACAATGGTGATAAACCCTATCCTTACTCAACAGATTTATTTGATTTATTTAAATCTCATCAACCTTTAGCGAAAAATATCCTGCTAAAACCATTTACGTTAATTGATCTTACCCAAACCCCAGACGAAGAGCTAAAAGCAATGCAGTGGGCAGGCGTCATGGGGTTGGCTCAGAAGCACGTTACAGCGAAAAATTTCATGAGATTTATCAAAGAATTGTTGCCAATGCTCAAACATTTGGAAGAAGTAGGTGCTAAAGATTATCTTAGCACTACGTTGAAATATCTATTTCAAGGCGATATTGAAGATCCTGAAGAAGCTGTTAAACTAATTTATAGTGGGTTATCTTCCAACTTAGGAGGTGAAGTTATGACTTTAGCAGAAAGATTAGAAGAAAAAGGTTTTCTCAGGGGTGAGAAAGAGGGTTTTGAGAAAGGTAGGGCGCTGGTTGCTCAGCAGATGTTGCTGCAAAATATGGATCCAGTGCTTATTCATAAAGTGACAGGATTAACCTTGAAACAAATTGAAGAGCTGGTGTGATTCTCTAAGCTCTCATTATTAATTTTTATTTGATGCAAAATTAAATGCGTGTATTGGGGATAGAAACTTCTTGTGACGAGACTGCTGTTGCGATTTATGCTGAAAAGCAGGGGTTGCTCTCGCATCATATTTATAGCCAAATCGATATCCATAAACAATATGGAGGTGTTGTTCCCGAGCTAGCATCACGTGATCATATTCGTAAAGCTTTACCCTTGATTCAGCAATCGCTAAAAGACGCTAACATTTCTAAAAAAGACATTGATGGAATTGCTTACACGAAAGGGCCAGGATTAGTCGGTGCTTTAATGGTAGGTGCTTCAGTTGCAAAAGCGCTGGCATATGCTTGGCAAGTGCCGAGTGTCGGTGTGCATCACATGGAGTCGCATTTGATGGCAATTATGTTGGAGGAAAATCGACCGCCGTTTCCTTTCTTAGCTTTGTTGGTTTCAGGTGGCCATACATTGTTAGTGCACGTTAAAAGGTTTGGGGAGTATGCACTATTAGGTGAAAGTGTAGATGATGCCGTAGGTGAGGCATTTGATAAAACGGCTAAATTATTAGGCTTGCCTTACCCAGGTGGACCATCGTTAGCGAAACTCGCTGAGATGGGTGACCCTCATCGCTTTCATTTCCCACGCCCCATGATCAATCGACCCGATTTAAATTTTAGCTTTAGTGGACTAAAAACGCATACGATGCAATGCTATAAATCGGAATCGCATGATGAGCAAACTCGTGCCGATATTGCCTGTGCTTTTGAGGATGCAGTTGTGGATGTTTTAGTGAGTAAATGCCAACGCGCCTTACAAAAAATCGGATTAAATTCATTGGTGATGGTTGGTGGTGTAGCAGCGAATAAAAAATTGAGAGAAACATTAAAGCAAAAAATTAATGCAAACGTTTATTATCCGCGCCCAGAGTTTTGTACGGATAACGGTGCGATGGTTGCTTACAATGGGTGGTTACGATTATCGGCTGGCGAAAAAGAAAGCTGGGAGGTGATGGTGAAGCCTCGTTGGTCGTTAGAGCTTGTTTAAAATCTCCTAGTCTTGCGGGACTGTTTATTAGTTTGTGTAAATCGCGTCAGTCAGAATTATGAATCAGCCATTGTGTTAACTGATTTTTTAATTTTATCAAAAACTACATTGCGTTCAAATTAATTTCCTCTCTTATGAATTTTAAGTTTTATACAAAATCCGCCAGGCGATCTTCAAACATAAGGGCAAAACGATTCATGGCGGCACCCCAGTCTCGAATCGGCATGGTCCATTTTTTGGCTATATTTTTTAACCCTAAATAGAGTTGTTTTAAAGCGGCATCGTCCGACGGAAAAACTCGTTTATTTTTAATAACTTTTCGGATACTCATGTTCAGTGATTCAATAGCGTTAGTGGTATAAATCACCCTCCGAATTTCTGCCGGATAAGCAAAAAATGGCACAATGCGCTCCCAATGAGTCAACCAACTTTTGGCAATCGAGGGAAATTCAGCATCCCATTTCTCAGAGAAACTCGTCAGCGCCAATTCTGCTTCTTCAACCGTACTGGCCGAATAAATAGCTTTTAAGTCAGCGGCCACTTCTTTTTTCTTTTTCCAACCCACATAGCGCAATGAATTCCGCACCATGTGTACAATGCAAAGCTGTACTTGAGTGTTAGGATACACAGCGCCAATCGCATCAGGAAAGCCCGTTAGCCCGTCAACGCAACAAATCAGGATATCTTCTAGGCCTCGATTTTTTAACTCCGTTAATACATTCAACCAGAATTTAGCGCCCTCATTTTGGCTAATCCAAATACCTAGCAATTCTTTTTGCCCATCGATATTAATTCCTAAAGCCAAATACAATGCCTTATTGATAACCTTTTTATCTTGCTGCACTTTAATCACTAAAGCGTCCAAATACACAATCGGATACACCTTGTCCAACGGACGACTTTGCCAAGCCTTCACTTCTTCAATCACTTCGTTGGTTACTGTAGAAATGAGACTCGAACAAATAGTTGTGCCATACAAATCTTTCAACTGATCTTGAATATCACGGGTAGTCATACCCCGTGCATAAAGACTCATAATTTTGTCATCCAAATCATCAAAGCGGGTTTGATGTTTTGGAATCAATTGCGGTACAAACTCATTGTTACGATCACGAGGAACCTCAATGGTCATCTCGCCATCTGTTGTTTTGATCGTTTTTTGGCTGTGCCCATTGCGGGAATTACCACTATTGTTGCCAGACACTTCGTGTTTTGCATAACCCAGCGCGTCCGTCAGCTCCCCTTCCAGAATACGCTCCGTCAGTGCCTTTTTTAACTCCTTTAACAAACCAGTATCACCGAAAATATCAGATGCGGTCTTGGTATGTTTGAGAAAATATTCCACAACCTGTGGATCTAATTTATTGGTTTTCATTGCCATAGTCAAAGACTCCGTATAATTTTAACGACCTTTCCCTGACTATCGCATTTACACAATCTTATTTACAGACCCAGTCTTGCACATAAAACATCAATTTTTTGAGATTTCTCGCTATCGCTCGAAATGACACTGTTTTTCTCCCTGGATGCGGAGCGTCACCACCTCTGTCACCCGAGCAAAGCGAGAGCAACCACTGCCTAGAAGATTAGGAGTGACACTGAGATTTCTGTGTAAAGTTGAGGTGCGTGGTAGTCACACTAAAACTTTATTTTACCTTCAGTACCTTTGCGCAAGCGGTCGATATTTTCCCAATGTTTCCATATGATCAATACCGTGATCAATAATACTGGGAAAGCATAATTACCATGACCCGCAATTAACATATAAATTGGTGCAGCAATTGCAGTAATTAGAGCAGCAACGGAAGCATAACGGAATATCAACGCAACAATAACCCAGGTTGCGATGAGAAATATTGCCACCCAAAAGGATAAACCTAAAATAGCGCCCAGCGATGTTGCCACACCTTTTCCACCTTTGAATTTAAAAAATATCGGGAAAACGTGACCGATAACAGCAACTAAAGCAACAAAGCCAAGTGATATACCATCCACATGCAATAATCGTCCAATAATGACTGCAATTAAACCTTTTAATGCATCACCGATTAAAACGTAAATAGCCGCTTGCTTTCCGCCCAAACGCAATACATTTGTAGCGCCAGGATTACCAGACCCTTCTTTACGGGGATCAGGAAGTTTGAGCATCTTTGATACGATGACAGCAGTAGAAATGGAGCCTAGCAAATAGGCAATGATGATACTAAATAGGAATCCCATGGCTGTAATCCTCTCGTTAATCGCTTGGATTTTATAATATATCGGTTCTTGTGTAGGTTGTCGATAGATAGAGGTAAGTGAGGTTCGGTGTTGGAGCACACCCCATGGATTAACTCTTAGGGCGCATTATGCTATACTAAACGAAGTTTAACTGGATTAGCTTTTGGGGGATTGAATATGAAAAAAATCATACCAGTTATGTCCTTATTACTACTCGTTGCTTTTTCAACCTCTGCACTATCAGCAAATCAGGTGGCTTCTTTTGGCAAGGATAAGGGCTTCGGCCTTGTTCTCGAGTGTTCCTTTGAAGCCACAGATAGGAATAGTTATGTGGTGGGGCCTCTTAGAGGATCTGGATGCTCTTTTGACAGTGAGAGGCATATTTTACAATGCAGGAGTTCCGTATATCAGTATGACACAACTCCTATTAAGACTGGGGAGTTTACGTGTAACGGCGTAAGCAAGCTTCAAGAAGGTGTGCAGACTAAAAATAAGGGATGCTTGTTCTCAGTTCAAAAGATTCCAGGCGTTAAAAAACCATTTGATTGTTTAATACAGGATCTTCAGCCCGACAAAAATTAACAAAAATGGATGTTCATTTTAGGGGTTGTTTGACAAAACTCGCTTTCTGATTTTAAGGCTCAGGTGTGACGAACACAACTGAGCCTTATTCTTTATGGTAATACTCTTTTAACTCTTAATAAAATGCTCGCGATAAAATCGTAATTCTTCGATCGAGTCACGAACATCTTGCAGCGCAAGATGTCTTGATTCTTTAGTGAGTTGCGCACCAATTTGGGGTGCCCAATCTTGAACAAGAATTTTAAGGGTGCTTACGTCTAAATTGCGATAGTGAAAATATTTTTCTAATTGCGGCATATAGCGCCAGAGAAAACGGCGATCTTGGCAAATGGAGTTGCCACACATTGGAGATTTTCCTGGTGGAACTAGTTTTTCTAAAAATTCAATCGTTGCCTTTTCGGCGTCGGCTTCTGTTATTTTGCTTTCTTTGACGCGATCGACGAGACCGGAAGCGGTGTGATGTTCGGTGTTCCAGGAATCCATGCCGTCGAGCAACTCAGCGGATTGATGAATCGCAAATACGGGACCTTCTTCGAGTATATCGAGATTTGAGTTCGTAACGATTGTAGCGATCTCGATAATGTGATCTTTATCGGGGTTCAGGCCAGTCATTTCTAAATCGAGCCATATTAAATTTGTTTCGGATAGGGGCATTGCATGTCCTTAACTGTGTTTAGGATGTTCGTAACTATAGACTATAGTGCCACTATACCTCATTCACAATCCCATTGGGTACATGACCCGTAGCGACGTGTTTACTGGCTGATTCGCAATGACCTTGTTGGTCATCGAAGAAAATATCGGCAGCGAAGGCACGCAAAAATTTACTTTTGTCTAAGCCACCTAAAAATAATGCTTCATCGATGCGGATATTCCAAGCGCGTAGTGTTTTGATAACGCGTTCGTGGGCAGGTGCTTGGCGTGCAGTGACTAATGCTGTTCTGATCGGGCAGTTGTTCTCTGGAAAGTGATTTTGAAGCAAATGAAGTGCTGCTAAAAAGCCTTTAAATGGGCCACCGGTTAAGGGTTGATCGGCTGCGAGCTGTTCGTTTTCTGCAAACGCATCCAAGCCTTTTTGCTGGTAAATCCGCTCGGCTTCATCCGAAAATAGTACCGCATCGCCGTCGAATGCGATTTTGAGTTCTTCAACATTTGAGATGTTTTGGTGATTTTTACTGGAAAAAATCGTAGCGGCTGCGCAGCCTGCATTTAATGCATCTTTTACATCCTGCGGATTAGATGATAAAAATAAATGTGCACCGAATGCTTGGATATATTGATAAGGACTTTTGCCGCTACTAAAAGCAGCTCGGGTGATGTTTAGGTCATAGTGTTTAATGCTATTGAAGACTCGTAACCCGGTGTCAGCACTGTTGCGTGATAACAAAATGACTTCGACAAAGTCATCTGTTTTGTTTAGGTTTAAAAATTTTTGTACCAAAAAAAAAGCAACGCCGGGTTCAAGGATTTCATTTTCGTGCTGAATTTGATATTGGGCATAACTATCGACGCCTTGTTTTTCAAAGACGGCATTGCTTTCATCAAGGTTAAATAGCGCTCTTGACGAGATGGCGACGACGAGTTTATGTGATATATCTGTTGGCATGTTCGTATTATCTCATATAATTTCATAAATTGCTTATTGAATTTTAACTAAACTCCCACTCACACCAGCCCAAGCAGAGCGGAAAATACAGACCTAACTTAAGAGAATTGGTCTCTTCATGTTTAAAAAGGTTGGCATAGTGATGTAACTGCTCACGATGTAATTCTTGTTGTTCCGCTAAGAATTCCTCGAGTGACTCTTTTGTTGGAACGGCTGTTTTATAATCGATAATCCAGCGGATATTATTTTTATCGATAAATGTGCGATCGATGATGAATTTCACGGGTTGATCTTTGCTAAAACCCGTAACCGCATATTCACTTTCAGCGGCTTGATGATCTTGGGATAGTATCCATTGTCCTTTCGGATCTGCTAATGTGTTATTGATGGCTTGAATGGCTAGATTTAAATGGGCCTCTAAATATGCTGGCAAGGTGCCTAATTGTTGTAGTCGGCGTTGCCAATGGGGTTTTAGATGATGAATTCGATTTTGGTTCCAATGCTCAATGCCTTCAGTGGCTATTTTTTCCAATATTTCATGAATCATAATGCCTAAGTTGCTTTGTTGTTTTTGAAGTATTGTAGAATTTAAGCTTATTATCGGGTTTTTCAGAGTCGATATAGATTTTTCAAATAACGTAGGAAGTCGCCAATCTTCTGTGAATCGAATGAGTTTATGGGTGGTTTTTATTTTAGTAGCTGATGCTGTATTTGAAGGCGTTTTTGCAGTATCAGTAATTTCTTTAGAGCAGGGTTCCCATAATAAATTTAAAAAGCTACCTTTTGGGGGTGGTTGTAAATGGTTAGAGTTACTTTCATTATTTTCGATGGATGAAATTAAGTGAAGCGATGATTTCGATCGCGTCGCCGCAACGTAGAGTAATCGTGCCATTTCATAGTCGAGTTTAGTTTTTTCGACGGTTCGTAAGTATTGATAAATTCCCTCAGTTTTTTCATTGGCAGCGCGTATCGGCGCTAATATTAAATCGCTACCACCTTGCAGCGAAGGACGGTCTAGCCATATCAATAATTGATTTTTATCGGCGGATGTTGTTTTGTGAAGTGTGGGGATAATAACATGATCAAACTCTAATCCTTTAGCTTTGTGAATAGTCATGATATGTAATGTTGAGGATTCATGTGAGCTGGTATCCACGTAGAGTTGCCTCAATTTATTTTCGAGTAATGTAAAGCTAAAATCATCTTCAATCGCTTCTAATAATTTAAAATATGCCTCGACATTGTCGCCTTCCGATAAAGCAATTAACGAAGCAGGCCCACCAAGTGCTAGCCAAGTGGTTTGTATCCAGGCAGAAAGAGGTAAGCCTTCTGGGTTAATCAGGATTTTTTCGAGTACAGGTACAATGCGCTTCAATCGAATTTTTGCATCCAGCGAAAGATTTTTAATAGTATGAAAATCTATTAAGGAAGACCAAATGGGCTTCTCAGCGCAATGTTGCGTCAGCGTGTGTAAATCATTGAGCGTTAATCCGCACCAAGGTGCGCGTAGAACAGCGAGCCAAGCAACGCGATCATCAAGATACAGTAAGGCACGAGTGAGTGAGAGTAAATCTTGTATTTCGATGCGATGTGCCAGAGTTTCAATATCGATAGCGTTGAAATTAATTTTGGCGGCACGTAGTTCTGGGATAATATCGATTAATTGTGAGCGTGATCGCACTAGGATAGCAATACTTGTATTAGGATTGTCTTCTTGGCATCGACGGATAACTTCCACAATGTGTTGTGCTTCATGAATGACATTGGCGTTGAGCAAAGGATGATGAAACACACTTTTCTGCGAGTGTGTTTGTGCAGCATCTGCAGATGAGTACGGTACTGCGCCCATAGCTACATCAGCATTTCGGGGAAATATATTTTCAAAAACAGAATTAATCCATTCAACAATATTAGCGTTCGATCGGAAATTTGTTTGTAGTGTTAATTTTTCTAAAGAAATATTTGCAATGCCTTGCTGTTGTGTTCGTAAAAACAACCCGACTTCAGCGTTACGAAAACGATAAATCGATTGCATGGGATCGCCAACTAAAAATAAGCTTCGCCCATCGTTGGGCTGCCACCCTGAGAGGAGCTGCTCTATAAGGCGAAATTGAGTGATTGAAGTATCTTGAAATTCATCGATCAATAAATGCTGAATTTGATAATCAAGATGCAGCGCTAAATCTGTTGGTTGAGAGGCATCGCCTAAAGCGCGTAATGCACCTAGCGTTAATTCAATAAAGTCAACGCAACCTTGTTGCATGAAAACTACTTGTAACTCCGCGGCAAGATACGGTAATAAATTAATTAAGGCGTGAGTGATTGTCCACTGTTGTTCGCTATATTGAATGGGTGGACACATTAATAGCTCAGAGAGCGCTATTCTTAACGGTTCGTTTGCTCTGAGCTTTTCGAGTAAATCGATGAATTTCAGTTTTATCATTTTATGCTGTTTTTCAGAAGGAAATCCACAACGCTTATCGACGGATTTTCGCCACGTATTATTTTTAGTGAGTAATAAATTTGCAAGACCGATCCAAGCAGGTAAATCATTTAATTCCTTGCCAGGGATTTGCGTTAAATGAGCGCATTGTGTAATGATATTTTCAGGATCTTCTTGTGATAAATATTGGCTTGCAAATTGAGTGCATGAAATTAATTCATCTGTCAGCTCTCGATCAACCAAGCATGTTAAGGCTTGCATTTTTTCTTTAGCAATATTTGCCAATCCATTTTCGAGATCTATTTTTAATTGATTGGGATTTTGGTGGTGATCAATAATGTGCGGTAACCATTGTTCCCGTGAGGCTAAGATTTCAGTGAGTAGCGATTCGAGTTGTTCGATATTGTTGTCAAGGTGAAGTAACAACGTTTCAATGGCTGCAATATGATGACGGGAACTAAGTACAGCACGTGCCGCATTTCGATAGCATAATGTGGCATCTTCAATGATGCTGGGTTTTCCGCCAAATCCACATAATAAAGGAATTTGTGCGCAAATCGATGCGGATAAAGCATCGATGGTTAAGATCCGCAAACGATTGGGATTTTCTTTTAAGTACCATTTTAATTGTTGGTCTTGCTTTAATGCTCCCTTAGCAAGTTGCCATGTGATTGCTTTATGATTTTCGTCAGGTTTTGGATTGTCGCTAGCGAAGGTTAGCGCGCTTGTGATTCGATCACGCATTTCGGCAGCTGCTTTTCGTGTGAATGTGATCGCGATGATTTCTTCAGGTGAATCCACGTAGGTTAATAATCGCAAAAAACGTTGTGTTAATAGTTCAGTTTTTCCAGATCCGGCAGGCGCTTGGACAATAAAAGATTTTTTAGGATTTAAGGCCTTTTCGCGTATGAGTTGGTCTTGATTTTTATTTATCGTCATATTGAGATCCTATTCGACATAAAAGGTGTAGATCGCAATACTTGCATACTGAAACGAGGTCAACTGGATCGACGCTTGCTTGTCCTGCACAAAATGCTGAACTTAAATTCATCAAAACATCACGCCAATGCTGCAATATATCTTTCCAATCAAAACTATTCTCTGTTTTTTTGAGTTTTGACAAAGGCGCAACATTAAAAAAACTTTTATTGTTCTCGTCGCTCGCAATAATGCCTTTAAATGCAATGTGACCTCGGCGCACTTGTGCATAGGCTAAGCCAAAAGGTTTGCGGGTGCCATAGACACAGTAAAGCGGCAATTGTAATGCTTTTGGACGGTCACCAAACCAATCATCAATGCTATTACGAAGGCCGGTTTTATAATCGATAATAAGATTGCTTCCATCGGCTAGTTTATCAATTCGGTCAATTTTTAGTTGTAATGGTAATTCACCCACCTTGATGAAGCGAATAGATTCACGCTGGTCGACACTAAAAGATGGGCGTTTTTTTTCAAATTCTAACCACTCCATAATTAATGTAACGATACGTTTATTTTCAATAGCTAAAAACTGGGCTTGATTGTATGGGTAGTTTTCAATGACGGCGGAAACTGTTTGTTTGACTAACGCTTTGAGATTGGTTTGTGAATATGACTTTAACTGTTCTTGAGTTTTTAGTTTTTTCCAAACGTGTTCCAATGCTTGGTGAACGAGTGTGCCACGTTCGGAGGCAGTTAATCCAAGTTGAGGTTCAGGTAAACTTTCTGCTTTCAAACGACCAGCAGCGAATGCACGAAATGGGCATAGTGATTGTTGTTGTAAAACCCAGCTACCGCCACGAAATTTTTCATCGTGCTGTAAAACTGGGCCTTTAGCGTCATTAATGAGTTCAATTTTTTTGGATTCAAAGGTTTTCTCTATACTATTTTTATAGACGGGTAGGTCTAAATGTTCAGCACTCATTACAGGGATATGTTGAATTAATCGGCTAGGCGATAATTGTTTATCTTTTTCTTGAATGGGCGAACTAATAATGATATTGGGTGCGCTATTGAATAATCGTTGTTGTAAATGTTGAGTATACTCAAGCTCACGATTAGCGGAGGCATGTGGCATACGGTGTTGGCGCTGTAAATGGATCGGCAGGAAAGGGTTCGGGTTTGCGGGAGGTGGCCAATCTTCATTATTAAGTCCCATAATCCACATCTGATCAAATTCAAGACCTGTTGCTTCAAGAATACCTAATATTTGTATCGATTCCTCAGGATTTTCTGGTTGGAAAATCGTTTGTCCAACTAATTGTTGAAACATTTGCAAGGCTTGTTCGCGTGATAGTGTTGATATGAACGATTCTGTTTGTGCAAACTCTTCAAAAATTTTTTCAAAACGTTTCACTATTTGGTATTCATGGCTTGCTAATTCACGCTGGCCCGGCCATCCTAGCTGGGTTAATTCATCGATGAAGGCATTGCTCCATTTGCTTGGTGATTGTTGCTTTCCTTTAGAATAAGAGTTTAAAAAGGCTTCCCATCTTTGAGGAAACGTTGCGTTGGGATATGAATTTTTTAATGTCCCTAGATAGGGCAGTAACGTGGCAGCGTTAATATGTAGTTGGTTTAATTCGCGGAATTTCCGTTCAAGTTGTGCAGCAAGACAAGCATCAGAGTTTGTATTAATGTAAATTGATCTTAGTAACGGTGACAGATCCTCGAAAGCCATGAAGCTTGGCTTAAGAGCAAGAATGTTGAGTGCACACCGAATAATCGGGAAAGTGTTTAGTGCTTGTCCAGCCGAGATATTAAAGGGGTTTTTGCTTAGTGCAAAGACTTGAGTAAATAAACGATCAATAGCTTTACGTCGTTTAGTAAGGTTGGGAACGATGCAACCGATACGCTGATTCGGGTTTTGCTCAAGTTGTTTTTTTGCCCAGCGCGCGATGGTAGTTATTTCGGTTTCTGCATCGGCAAGTCGAATTTGTTGCAGCATTGGTTTTTTTTGATCCGGGGAGTATTCCGTTACTTTCGTTTGAGTTTTGATTTCATCGATTAATTCGCGAACGGCGGGCGAAAATTCATCAAACCCAACGAATAGGATATGAGGTGGCAAGCTAAGCTTTTGATCAGTGACAAGTTGATGAAGTGCCTTTGGTAGTTCAGCCGTGCAGAGCCACTGATGTTGCTGTTTTTGTTCCTGAAATTCTTGAGCCCAGGTGACAAACGTTTTTACTTCTTCATTGACCTGCTCGAGTTCGTTGAGCTCAATGTTCCACAACGTCAACATGTCCCACGCAGCCTTGACTAATGTTGCTGTTAATGTCGTGGATAACAAAAACGATGTGTCTTTTGAATTGCGGATAATCGTTTGCCAACACCAGGCTTCTTGAAAGTCGGATAATAGTGTTCCACTGCAATCCCAATGTTGTTGCCAACAGTCTGCGAGCCATTTGTTCAATGGCAAAATTTTGGGAGTGTGCCAAAATGTTTTTTGTGCTTGTGTGAGTTGATACTGATCAAATTGTTGGTGAAGGTGGTGAGATAATCGTCTATTTGCAGTGAGCACGACAATATCTTCATCCAATATGGGTAATAACTCACAGTACATAGATCTTTATTTCCATTGAAGTTCAGAGCAATAATTCCGTCGATTTTCGTGAAAATATTAAATTTGCTCACAGGTCAAATTGATGATGCCAAATCTTGTAAAGTGTGTCTATTTGAATTCGGTATTTAGTTAGATTTTAGCAGCATATTATATAACTATTTGATTATATTAAATAAAAATTCTTTGCGTATTTTGTATCCAATCTGTTGCGGGAGTTATGATTTCAATATTTTGGCGCTTGTTCTGACAAAATACCCACAAAGTTATCCACAGAAATTGTGAATAACCCCGTGGTGTGAAGACTCGCCTTATTACTTCATGATTTTCTGTTTTTTGGCATTTTAGGGAATTTAACCTGAAAGTCTAGGCCTTTACCGTTTTTAGAGGTTTCTAACGCAATGGTGGCGTGGTGAAGTTTTGCAATTTGTTGGACGATGCCGAGTCCAAGACCGCTACCCGTCGCTTGATTGCCAATGACCCGGAAGAATCGTTCAAAAACCCGTTCTCGTAATTCTTTGGGAATGCCTGGACCATTGTCGATGACTCTTAGTATGACATGTTTATCATCATGTTCTATTTTAATGGCTACCTTACTTTTTTCAGGTGAATAGCGAATAGCATTATCGAGCAGGTTTCTTATCAGGATACCAATCGCGGTGTTATTTCCAAGGATCATCGGCGGAGCATCTGGTGTAATTAATTCGAGATCAATATCTTTAGCGATCGCTTCCGGCGCTAATTGGGCGGCAATATCAGCGGCTTCTTTACCTAAATCCATGCTAACAGTTTCATGAAGGCTTGCCTCGGGGACCATCCGGCTTAGGGTTAATAGCTGTTGAACGACGTGAGTACCACGATTAACGCCGGCTAATACTTTCAGTAGAGCCTGTTTACGTTGCTCTGGTGTTTGTGCGCGCAGTGCCACCTGTGTGTGCGTGTTCAAGGCTGCCAAAGGTGTCCGCAACTCATGGGCTGCGTCTGCTGTAAATCGCTTTTCACGCTCAAATGCTTCTTTCAATCTGCCGAATAGGCTATTGAGCTCACTCACTAAGGGTTCAATTTCAGAGGGGACAGACTCGGCGTCGACAGGCTCTAAGTAGCTTGGTGCCCGTTGGCTGACTTCAAGAGCTACTTTCTTCAAGGTGTCTAAGCCGCGACCCACGATGATCCAGATAAGAAAACCGAGGAAGGGGTAGGTGATCAACATAATAAAAATAGAATCTTGCGTGAGTTGGTTTTCTAATTGTTGACGATAATCAGAGCGTTCGGCAACCATGTAGGTTAGTTCTGTGCTTGGATCGTATTCTGTATTGACACGCCACGACTCACCGTGCAGCCAGAGTGTCGACAAGCCACTCTTCCCATTTGAAAAAGGGATGCGAGGAGTCGTCTTGCTCGAATGTAGGATGAGTTTGCCTTTATTGTTCCAGATTTGGAATTCTAGATTATCCTGTGCCTCTCTATCTGCCCTGAATTGTTCTCGTTGCTTTTTATTATTAAGGTTCATTGATTGTGTGCGGTCATCTTGGAGAGGATTTCTGAAGGATTTCATTAGGTTATGTTGAATCAATGAGAAATTTCGATCGTTAGTATTGTAGTCGCTAAAGAAGGCCCGCATACGCTCAGCTGTTCGAATCAGCTGAGCGTCAAGTTGAGTTTGAATATCTTTATGAGCTAAGAATAAATTCCCAATAATAGCTAGGGATGTAATTAGCGTTACGCTCAACAATAAATTGATGAGCAAGAAGGTTCGTATTGAGGGTGTCATTCAGATTTTTTTTCTACCATGTAACCTACACCACGAATGGTGCGTATCAGCTTTGTACCAAATCGTTTTCTTAAATTATGTATATGAACCTCTAACGCATTACTGTCGATGTTCTCACCCCACCCATAAAGCGTTTGGTTGAGTTGTTCACGCGAGATTACCCGCCCAGCATTTTCTAACAACTTCTGTAACAGTGCAAATTCTCGACGAGAAACCAGGACTTCTTTGTTTTTGACCTGCACGATATGGGAGGCTGGGTCCAGCGTGATATCGGCATAAGTAATAATCGGTTTGGCTCGTGCTTTTGATCGTCTTTGGAGAGCTCGCATACGGGCACAGAGCTCATCGAGATCAAATGGCTTTGTTAAGTAGTCGTCTGCACCTGCATCCAAACCCTTGACTCGATCGTCGACGGTGTCGCGTGCCGTTAAGATAACGACTGGCGTTGCAAGGTTTTTCTCACGAATCATTTTAAGAACTTCCAAGCCAGAGAGCTTTGGGAGCCCTAGGTCTAACACAATGATGTCAAAAGTCTCATGAGTTGAGCAAATCACATCACGAGCGGCTCGGCCATCCTTTACCCAGTCAATTGTATGTCCGTAATGTTTGAGGCCTGTTCTAATACCATCACCGAGGAATTCGTCGTCTTCTACCAGTAATACTCTCATAGCGTTTGCCCTTATTCTATGCGAGCATCCCTACATATCAACATATCACTTTATTCCGTTCCTCAGTGACTTACACTCATTTTGCCGGCATAATTTGCTTACTTTGTGCCTCTAACGTGCTAAAATAGCTTAAAAAACACCGAATTAGTTAGAAAGCCATTATTTTCAGAAGGTTAATGTTTAACCTTAAATCGTACAATAATTTAATTTTAGGTTAATTGCAAGCGCTTTGCTTAAGGAAGCATTAAAATAAGCTTAAGGAAAAAATGCTTTTAAATCAATGGTGTTAGGCCTTTGCTTTAAGATTAAGATGTAAGCTTTGATTGCAATTTTAAAAATTTCATAAAGGAACTTCAAAAAGTGACTGAAAATTCATCTCTTGCCGTTGAAAACGTTATTGAGAAAATCATTGCTTATGCGAAAAAGCAGCTTCCCGAAGACAAAGCCGTACTAATTATCAAATTCATTCGTCTCTATTATATGAACACTGCGCTAGAAGATATTGAAGCGCGCTCCATTCCGGATTTATATGGCACAGTCTTGTCGCACTGGGAGTTGATGCAACATCGTAAACCCAAGGAGGTTAAGGTTCGTATCTTTAACCCCAATTATGAAGAGAGTGGGTGGCAGTCTACGCACACTATTATTCAAATAGTTACTGACGACATGCCATTTTTAATCGACTCTATCCGAATGGAAATCAATCGCTTAGGGTTAACCACTCACTTATTGATTTATATCGGCGGTATTAAGGTTTGCCGTGATAAGAAGCATCAAGTCGATAATATATTGTCGTACCATGCAACGCATGATGTTGAAAGTACCATTGAAGCGCCACTTTATATGGAAATTGATCGCCAAACCGATCCAAAAGTATTGGCTGAGATCCAAAAAAACGTTAAACGTGTTTTAAAAGATGTACGGGCAGCCGTGGAAGATTGGCAAGCCATGCAAGATCGCGTGCGTGAATCTATCGATGAACTCGATCCTGAAAAAATGGTGCAAAGTGCCGATGAAGTCAATGAGGCAAAAGCATTTTTAAAGTGGATGCTTGAAGATCATTTCACTTTTTTAGGATTTCGTGATTACGAAATGGTGGGTGAGGGTAAAGAGCGTGCCTTGCGTCTAGTGCCGCACTCCGGACTCGGTGTATTACGCGATTACACTCACAGCAAGATGTTGCGTCAGTATTCAGATTTGCCGGAAGAGGCGCGAAAGATCGCGTTATCTACCGAACATATATTAATTACTTCCAAAACAAATACACTCTCCACAGTGCATCGGCCTGCTTATACCGACTATATCGGTGTGAAGCGATTTAATGAAAAAGGGGAGCTTATCGGTGAGCGTCGGTTTATTGGTTTATATACATCGATTGCTTATGGTGGGGATCCGAAAGCCATTCCTATCCTGCGCCATAAGGTGAGCTCGGTGTTGAAGAAATCGAAACTACCACCAAGAAGTCACGCCGGAAAAGATTTAACCCACATCGTAGCAAACTTGCCACGAGATGATTTGTTTCATGCGACGGAAGATGAGCTCTATGAGTTAGCGATGGGAATCCTGCATATTCAGGAACGTCGACAAATTCGCTTGTTTGTTCGCAAAGATGCTTATGGGCGATTTATGTCGTGTTTGGTTTATGTTCCACGAGAAAATTTCAATACGACACTAGTTAATCGCATGGAGGAAATATTACGAAAAGCCTTTAAAGGTTTAGATGTAACTTTCACGACTCATTTTTCAGAATCAGTTTTGGCGCGTATTCATTACGTCATCCGTGTGGATCCCCGCAAAAAACTTGAATACGATGTTAAACATATAGAAAAGAAGCTTATTGAAGTTGGAGAATCGTGGGAAGATGGTTTTCATGAAAGCGTTCTAGAATATTTTGGTGAAGAATGTGGGAATGCGTTATTTAATCGTTATAAATATGCTTTTCCAATTGCTTACCAAGAAATGTTTCGGCCGCCCCAAGCTGTTTTTGATGTCGAACACATTGAAAAGCTTGCGACGAAAGATACATTGGGCATGAGTTTTTACCGTCCGCTTGGAGTTGCCAAGGAAGTCATTAGTTTTAAATTGTTCCGTCATGGGCATACGGTTCCCTTATCGGATGCACTGCCATTATTAGAAAATATGGGATTGCGCGTTGTTGGCGAACAGCCTTATGCGATTACCTTTAAAAATAGTAATAAGGTTTGGATTAATGATTTCAGCATGACTTATGCAAAAGAACCCACTTTTGATGTTGAGGAAGTCAAAACGATATTTCAAGAGGCTTTTTTAAAAACTTGGAATGGTGAGGCAGAAAACGATGCATTAAATCGTTTGGTTTTGGAAGCCGAATTGCATTGGCGTGAAATTAGCATCTTGCGTGCCTATCTAAAATATTTCCGGCAAATTGGTTTCACATTTAGCGAGCAGTATATTGCAGAAACATTAGTGACTAACGCTAAAATCGCAAAATTATTAGTGGAACTTTTCCAATGTTATTTCGATCCGGAAAAAGGGGGTGAGGCGAAAGAAGAAGCAGCACATCTTGAACAGAAGATACACAAAGCACTTGATGAAGTGGCTATCTTGGATGAAGATCGTATTTTGCGGCGCTATCTATCTTTGATTCATGCCACCTTGCGAACTAATTATTTTCAAACGGATGCAGAAGGCAATTATAAGCCTTATTTATCGTTTAAATTAGACCCCACTAAAGTCCCTAACTTGCCATTGCCACTTCCTAAATATGAAATATTCGTTTATTCGCCTCGGTTTGAGGGCGTTCATTTACGTGCGGCTAAAGTAGCACGAGGCGGCATTCGATGGTCGGATCGGCGGGAAGATTATCGTACGGAAGTGCTTGGCTTAATGAAAGCACAACAGGTGAAAAATGCCGTGATTGTGCCGGCTGGTGCTAAAGGTGGTTTTGTTGCAAAGAATTTACCGTGCGATGGAAGCCGAGAACAGATCATGCAGGAGGGCATTGCTTGCTATCAAGGCTTTATTAGCGGCTTATTGGATTTGACCGATAACTTGGTCGATGGGCACATTGAGACACCTAAAAATACCATTTGTTATGATGATCAAGACCCCTATTTAGTGGTTGCTGCCGATAAGGGCACGGCAACATTCTCTGATATCGCCAATACAATTGCTCTTGAGCGAGATTATTGGATGGGTGATGCCTTCGCATCGGGTGGCTCAACAGGCTATGACCACAAGAAAATGGGTATCACCGCAAGAGGTGCGTGGGTATCTGCCGAGCAGCATTTTAAAGAGCTTGGCATCAATGTGGATGAAGCAGAGATTACGGTCGTGGGCATCGGTGATATGAGTGGTGATGTTTTTGGTAATGGCATGTTGATGTCGAGTCATCTTAAATTAGTAGCCGCTTTTGATCATCGTCATATTTTTCTGGATCCCCATCCAAACCCCAAAGATAGCTTTGCTGAACGCAAACGCTTATTCAATTTGCTGCGATCGAGTTGGGACGATTATGATCGCACAAAAATTTCGACAGGGGGGGGTGTTTATTCACGCGCGGCAAAAGCTATTCGCATTTCACCTGAGGTGAAAGAATTGCTCGACATTAAGAAAGATGTTCTTGTACCTAATCAATTAATAAAGGCTATTTTAAAAGCAAAAGTAGATTTAATTTGGAATGGTGGTATCGGTACTTATGTGAAAGCCACGACAGAAACAAACGATGATGTGGGTGATCGTAGTAATGATTCCGTTCGTGTGAATGGAAAATCGTTGCGTGCACGTGTTGTGTGTGAAGGGGGTAATTTGGGTCTCACCCAATTAGGCCGTATTGAATACGATTTAAGTGGTGGAAAAATTAATACCGATTTTATTGATAATTCTGCTGGTGTGGATTGTTCCGATCACGAAGTTAATATCAAAATTTTGTTGAATAGCATTGTGACCGCTGGGGATATGACCGAAAAGCAGCGTAACGAACTTCTCGCTAGCATGGAAGATGAAGTCGGGCAACTCGTTCTGAAAGATAATTATCACCAGAATCAGGCGATCAGCTTGGCTTCATTTTTATCGGGTCAAGAAGTGTCTTTATATATAAATTATCTACGAAATCTGGAAGAACGAAACCTAATTAATCGTGGCTTAGAGTTTTTACCCGATGATAAAATCCTCTTAGAAAGGCGCAATGCTGGGATTGGACTAACGCGTCCAGAGTTGTGCATTGTGTTTGCCTACTCAAAAATTATTCTTGAGGATGCAATTAAAGGTTCCGACTTAGTGCGTGATCCCTATCTTTGTGAGTTCGTTTGCAATGCTTTTCCTACGCCGCTGCATAAAAAATATGAAAAAGAAATGAGGAACCATTACCTTGCTAACCAGATTATTGCGACACAGTTAACGAATCGCATGGTTTCTGAGATGGGGATTACTTTTGCTTATCAGATGATGGAGGAAACAGGGGCGTCGATTAATGCTATTGTTCGGGCCTATGCGGCTGCGACCAGGCTTTTCGACATGGGTACGATGTTAAGGGATATCGAATCTTTGGATTATAGGGTCGACGTTGCAGTGCAAAATGAAATGTTTGTCGATGTCACACGTTTGGTGCGCCGCGCAGCGCGTTGGTTACTCAGGAATTCGCGAGGAAAAATCAATATCACAGCAACTATTGATCAGTACGCCGCCCACATTGCTGATATCAGCAAACGATTGCCAAAATTATTATTGGGTGATGACAAAAATGTTTTGGATGCCCGGCAACAAAAGCTGATGGAACAAAAAGTCCCTGCCGATATTGCTTTAAAAGTTGCAAGCACCTCGGCCATATATCATGCGTTGAACATTGTGGAAGCGGCTATGTCACAGGATGTTGAAGTTTTCCGAGTGGCTAAAATTTATTTTATGTTGGCAGATCGCCTCAATTTATTCTGGTTCAGGGAGCGAATTAATGAATACCCTATCGATAATCGATGGGCTGTTTTGGCACGCGCTGCTTACAAGGGTGACTTGGATTGGATCCAACGCGAATTGACCGTCAAAGTTCTTTTAGACACGAAGGCTCGCAGTATTCCTGGAAAAATTAATGAGTGGCTTTCTAGGCATGAGAATTTAATTCAACGTTGGCAGTCAATTTTAACTGATATGCGCAGTGCAGACACAAAAGAGTTTGCTATACTTTTTGTAGCAATCAGGGATCTGTTAGATTTAACCGAAACAGGGACGATCGGGGAGCATCCAGAGACATGAGGGCACCGATAAGCATTTGACCTGTGAGGAAAGTAACATGACCACGCAAGGGAGCGTATCAGCGGAGTGTAAATATCCCTCCAATTACGTGTCAATCGAAGGATCTAATATTCATTATATTGAAGATGGCACGGGTGATCCGGTCATTTTTTTGCATGGCATGCCAACCTCATCCTACCTGTGGCGAAATATTATTCCATCTCTCGCAGATAAAGCTCATTGCATTGCTCCTGATTTAATTGGTATGGGTCGATCAGACAAACCCCCTATCGATTATACGATCTTCGACCATATTAAATACATTGAGGGATTTATCGAAACCTTGGGGCTTGAGAACATTACTTTTGTGTTACATGGTTGGGGTTCTGTCGTGGGTTTTGATTATGCGCGTCGTCATGAAGATAAAATTAAAGCGTTGGCTTTTTACGAATCACATGTCCGCCCAACCACAGATTGGGATATGTTCTCGTTGCCGGTACAACAGTTAGCAACTTTGTTGAAGCGTCCGGGGGCGAGTTACCATGCGATCGTCGAGCAGAATTATTTAATCAATAAATTATTACCTAACGGCGTATTACGCAAACTTTCGGAAGAAGAGCTTGAACAATATCGTAAACCGTTTCCAGATGCGCAAAGTCGCAAACCTTTATGGCAATATATCCAAGATCTGCCGTTGGGTAACGGAAATGGTGTAGTTGCACTCATTGATAAATATTCGCAATGGTTGCAACATGCCCCGCAACCCAAATTGATGATGTATGCCATTCCGGGCTTTATTACTACCATGGCAACTGTTCAATGGGCAAAAAGTCACATCCAAAATTTGACTCTCGTTGAGCTGCAAGATGCTTTGCATTTTGCACAAGAATCCATGCCGGATATTTTTTGTAAAGAACTCAGAAGTTGGTATCTTAACGAAGTTGCAATGTGATCAAAAATTAATCAATCATTTCTAACTTGCATTTTATTGTTAGAAACTCTACCATTTTTAAACGTATTAACTAACTAACTTCGATAGAAGGAATTTTGCTATGAGTATTATGAATAAAAAAGGCGCTCTTATCGCCGCTGCCGTTGCTGCAACATTTGCTTTAAGTGCTTGTTCACACCCTCAACAAATGCCTCAAGGGCCAATGGCAGGTCAAGCTGGTCCAAGCACTAAATTAGGTAAGATGGGCACAAGCTGCAGATCACATGCGAGCTGCAGATCACATGCGAGCTGCAGATCACATGCGAGCTGCAGAGCACATCGTAAAAGCCATTCATGCAGTGGCAAAACCGAAAGCGGCTATTAAAAATGTAACTAAAAGTTATGACAAAGCCAGGTAGCATCATGTGCCTGGCTTTACTTTTTTATGTGACTTCTAAAAATGGGATATCGAATGCAAGATCTTTCGTACAGTGGTTTTGGTATAGGACTGCGTTCACAGCATTACCAAAGTATTATTGATACACGGCCTAACGTTGATTGGTTTGAAATCATGAGCGAAGATTTCATGATTGATGGCGGTCATCCATTGCACTACTTAGATCAAATACGTGAACAGTATCCCGTGGCGATGCATGGTGTTTCCTTGTCGATTGGTAGTTGCGATCCATTGGATAGTGATTATCTTGCACGACTCAAACGACTGGCAGAGCGGGTGGATCCTTTGTGGATTTCAGATCATCTGTGTTGGACCGGTGTGAACGGTGTGAACATGCATGATTTAATGCCATTGCCTCACACAGAAGAGACCATTGCACATGTGGCTGCTCGCGTTAAGAAAGTCCAGGATTTTTTGGGCCGACAAATTTTACTGGAGAATGTGTCCAGCTATGTGGATTACCGTGCGTCTGAAATGACCGAGTGGGAATTCTTAAGTGAAGTGGCAAAAAAGGCTGACTGTCTTATTTTGCTCGATATTAATAATATTTTCGTGAATGCGTTTAATCACGGGTTCAACGTGCTCGACTATTTGGACGGTGTTCCTGCTAAGCGTGTGCAACAATTTCATATCGCGGGTCATGATAATTGTGAAACTCACATCATTGATACACATGATCATACTATTATCGATGATGTATGGAAGTTATATGAGGAAGCTGTTGTGCGGTTTAGCGATGTGGCAACCCTAATTGAGCGTGATGCTAATATTCCCGATATTCCAGAATTATTAAAAGAAGTTGACTATGCCAAACAAATTTATCACCGAATTCACAGTGAGCAGGTGGCATGAAAACATTAAAAGAATTACAAGAAGGTATGCAGGCTTTTGTTCTCGAAAAGAATACAGACGTTGCTGAGGATATTATCAAACCTGAGAACATGGATTCTGTAGCACGGCTCCAAGTTTATCGCAATGCCTATTATTTGCGCTTGATTGAGATTTTAGAAGGCGATTATACGGTTTTGTATCACCTTATGGGCAAAGAAGCTTTTGATGCGATGGCTTGTGATTATTTAGATGCCTTTCCTTCGCATCATTTTTCAATCCAACACGTCGGAAAACATTTAGCGAAATTTTTAAAGAATACCGATCATATTGATTCAAGCTATAGTGAGTTGGCCGAATTTGAATGGGCTATTCATGAAGCATTATACGCTGAAGATGCCGAAGTATTAACACTTGAGGATTTGTCACAACTTCCGCCCGAAGAGTGGGCTGATATGAAATTGTCGTTGCATCCCTCTGTGAAATTGCTCACGTGTCGATTCAATACGATGGAGCGTTGGCAGTCTAATAATCATGGTGAGGGTGATATTCCCTCAGAGCAACTGCCTGAATTGCGCTGTCAACTCATCTGGCGTCATGACTGCGAAGCCTATTTTTGTGTATTAACGGCAGAGCAAAGTTATTTAGTCCACGCCATTGCCAAAAATGAAAGTTTTGGCGATTTGTGTGAAACCATGCTCAAATATTTTGATGAAGAAGAGGTGGTACAGTGGGTGGCGAATACACTTCAAACTTGGCTTAGCGAAGGAATTTTTCGTAAAGCTATTTAACCTTAAAATAACAAGAGAGTAACAATTAAATGTCTAGACAGACTCACTCTCGGGTGGGATCTGGTTTAAATGGAAGCAATCCTGATCTTTCACGAAATACTTCACGCACTAAGCTATTACCAGCAAGAAGCTTCAGACAATGGCTCTTCCCTTTTCTAGATTCAGAGGCTTTAAAACAGGCTGCAGAAACACCGATCGTAGCGGAGAACTTTTCTCAGAGACCGAGTATTTTTTATCATTTTCGAGCGACATTTTGGAAGGTATTTGGTGCCGACGGTTACGATCCTGTCAATCGTAAATATGATGGAATTCGAATAAAAAGTCATAAACGAAGCGAAGATGTAGTTTGTTATTTGTTTAAGACGCCTCTTGCCTATCTTATTACATTTTTTGGTATCCCAAACCATATTGTACCTAGCCAACATGCTGCAGGTTTGTCTAAACGGGTACTTATTAGAAACTTTATTGGCTCGCATGACGAAAATTCAAACACATTTTTTTTGTGGCCACTTTTAAAAAATGCTTGGAATGCAATCTGGAATACAATTGGTATTTTTAGAAAAACTGCATGGAATCTCGTAAAAGTATTTACAGAATTTCTGCCTCGGTGTTTAGAAGAGCTTTCTTTTGCTTGCTACGCAAAATGTCGACGAGCGCAGGATGAATCGGAAGGATTGCTAAAAATTCTTCCAGCCATTGGTATGGGCTTTTCATTATTACTTCACTATGTATTTAAGACATGGCGAGTGCTAGGGGCGTCCATCACATCGCCTTATCGAAGTGCTCGCCTTGCTTGGCGTACTGGTAATGAAATTGGTGGAACTAAAGGTAACATTGTTGGCGGTTTGCTAGCGGGTTTGAGTTTAACGATCACGCTTGCGTGCTACATTGTCATTTTTCCTTTGGGAATTAAGGCTGTTATGACGCATGCCCCGACGGTTATTACATCGGTTAGCCATTGGGTTGCCAATTCTCGCACTACTGTTGCGGTGGGTCGATTTTTTAAGAAGGCCGTAGAGCCATTCGCTAAAGCGTTCAAGTGGGTTGTTGAAAAAGTGGGTGTTTCGACGAGCGCCACTTGTGAACAGCAGCATGCGGGACGTTTTTTAGCAGGTGCAATGACAACAATAGGTTTTGCATTGGATAGGTTGTTTACTTGGTGTCGGAATAAATTACGTCGCGCTGAAAACGAAATTGCAAGTGAGGAGCACGCTGGGAGCTCTAGTTCTGTTTTAAATTCTGTGAATATAGAGCTTAGCAATAAAAATCATAATTCAGCTATAAGTTCTACGACAGCAACCGTTGCGAAAAATTTAGATGGTAGCCTTAATGATGTTAGGGTAGCTAAAGCGTTATTTGGTAATTGTCAAAAAAACTTGATTTGGCAGGATGAGGGTAAAGAGCCTAACTTTGAAGAGCCGACGCCGCCGCCAATATCAGAAGCTACTACTACTACTCATTCTTTGTCAGTTAGATAGTGAAAATATTATTAGGGAGCTTCTTCTAAAAGGAACAAATTTTTGAGTGTAAATAACAACATAATATTATTCGGCGGCCACCGTCGTGTTAACAAAGTTGCACGATTAAATGATTTTCGGCGTGCCATTGCACACTTGCAAAAGGCTATCGAACAACTACAGGTAGACATGAAGGCAACCTTTCAATATATTCGAAAATTAACGCGTGAGCGAAAAGTGTTAATATCAAAACCACGAATATCTCAAGATGAACAATTGAAAATCCATCAAATCGATGAAATGTAAACCTTCAGACTTGATCTGACACTCCTGGTCAGTTAGAGTAAAATTTAATTGACCAACCTTAAACAACCAACACGAGGAGTGTCATTATGACCAGTGTATCCGAAAAGATTATCAAACCCAAATTAGGTTTACTAGAGCTGTCTAAACAATTGGGAAATGTTTCACAAGCCTGCAAGGTTATGGGTTATTCACGCGACAGTTTTTACCGTTTCAAAACACTTTATGAAAATGGTGGCGAAGAAGCACTCCATGATATGAGTAAGAAGAAACCGAATGAAAAAAATAGAGTGCCGTTACATGTAGAAGAAGCGGTAATTGCTTTGGCTATTGAAAACCCAGCGTTAGGTCAGGCACGTGCGGCCAATGAATTACTGGCGCGAGGCATTATCGTATCGAGCAGCGGAGTTCGTTCGGTGTGGCTACGTAATGATCTAGAGACTTTTAAGAAGCGACTAAAAGCGCTTGAAGCGAAATCGGCGCAAGACGGTATGTTATTAACGGAAGAACAATGACAAGCATTAGAAAAATCAAAACGAGAAAAAGAAGCGCACGGCGAGATTGAAACAGAACACCCAGGTTATTTAGGTTCTCAGGATACGTATTATGTTGGCACGATGAAGGGCGTTGGCCGTATTTATGAGCAGACTTTTGTCGATACCTATAGCAGAATCGCTTTTGCGAAGTTATACACGGAGAAAACAGCGATGACGGCAGCTCATTTATTAAATGAACGTGTATTGCCATGGTTTAATGAGCAAGGTATCCGATTGCTGCGTATGCTCACGGATCGCGGGACGGAATATTGTGGAAAAATTGAGAACCACGCCTATCAACTTTATTTAGCAGTTGAAGACATTGACCATTCGAAAACACGCGCACGTTCTCCGCAGACCAATGGTATTTGTGAACGTTTTCATAAAACGATTAAACAAGAATTTTATGATGTTGCTTTTCGAAAAAAAATATATCGTTCCCTAGAAGAATTACAACAAGACGTTGATGCGTGGATCAAAACATATAATGAGGTCAGGCCCCATTCCGGCGAGCGTTGTTATGGAAAAACACCCATGCAAACTTTTCTTGATGCAAAGCATTTGGCACAAGAAAAAGAATTAGATAAACTATGTAAAACTATTCCAAGCGTGTCGGCAGATGAATTGAATAAGGCGCACAGTAATCACGACACGCAACTGGTAGAGGAGTAATTAGAATCCGATCTATCGGACAGAAAATATGTCCGATAAATCTCAACTGTCAGATCAAGTCGAGAGTTCTACAGATAAAAGGATTTATCACGAGCTGTAGAAAATCATCAGGGATGAATAAGAAATAGGGTTGAGTTATTCAACCCTATTTCTGTTTTGTTTTATTTTTTTGTAATCCACGGCTAACCACAAATACATTGCTGGCACGACAAAGAGGGTGAATATCGTGCCAATAGCAATACCTGTAGCAATCACTAAACCAATATTAAAACGACTCACCGCACCAGCACCGGTTGCTAAAATTAATGGGATGACACCAAAAACCATCGCTGCCGTTGTCATTAAGATGGGACGGAAACGAACTGCCGCCGCTTCTTCAATAGCTTCACGCTTGCTTTTACCTTCCGCTTGTCGATCATTCGCAAATTGTGCGATAAGAATGCCGTGTTTTGAAATTAGTCCAATTAAAGTAACTAACCCAACTTCTGTGTAAATATTTAAATTAGCACCACCCACACCCAAACTAATAAAAATCATGGCGCCACAAATGGACATGGGTACGCTGATTAATACGATCAATGGATCGCGAAAACTATTAAATAAAACAGCGAGTGACAAAAAGATAATGATCAATGCCAAAAAGAAAGTCAGAATCAGCGAAGAACCTTCCTGGATATATTGACGCGATTGACCCGCATAAGTATATGCATAACCTTTTGGCAAAATTTGTTCTCCAATGTTTTTGAAAATGGCTAATGCTTGGCCCAAGGTCACGCCACGTCCAGCAACAGCCGAAATCGTTGCGGAGTTGAGTTGCTGAAAATGGTTTATGGATTCAGGCACAACTTCATTTTTTAAATACGCCACGGTTGATAAAGGAATGGTGCGTCCATCGGCAGTATTAATATAGTAATTCAGTAATTGATAATTATTGATGCGATTTTTCCGTAGCATTTGTGGAATGACCTGATACGATCTACCCATATAGTTGAAATAGTTAATATAGGCCTCGCTCAATGACGCGCTTAGCGTGTCACCGACATCTTTCATGCTCAGTCCGAATTCAGATATTTTATCACGATTTAATTGGACTGTTGTTTGGGTCTTATCAATTTTTAAATCGGGATCGATGTATGCAAAGGCGCCTGTTGCTACTGCTTTTTGAATGATTTCTTTCACGATTATGTTTAATTGGTCGAAATCTTGCGTTGTCTGAATCACAAATTGTATGGGCAAGCCACTGCCGCCACCCGGTAAAGAAGGGGGTTGGAATGCTGCTATTTTTGCACCGGCTACGAGGTTAAGTTTCTGTTGAACTTCGGGTTGTAATTGGTTTGATGTGAGTTTGCGTTCATCCCAAGGTTTTAATACCATGCCGTCGATACTGGCGTTGAATGCGTTGGGTTGATTGGAACCACTGCTGCCATCAATTTGAAAAATATCTTCTGTTTCAGGATACGTTTCGAATATGTTATTCACTACGTCGGAGTAAATGCCCGTTTGATACAGTGAAGAATTCGCTGCTGCTGTTAATTGTGACATGATGACGCCTTGATCTTCTTGCGGTGATAGTTCTGATTTTGAAGAGATAAAAAGAAAATAATTGCTTGCTAAAATAATAATAGCAAAGACAATCACGACGGGAAGATAGTTTAAATAATTTTTTAAAATACGCGAATAACCATCGCGAATACGATCAAAGTGTCGATCGACAAATTCCACCAGGCGCTGTTTGCCCATTGCTTCTTTCGATTTTAACATGCGAGAACACATCATGGGTGAGAGTGTGAGCGCAATGACCGCCGATACCGTTACAGCACCAGCCAGTGTAAATGCAAATTCGGTGAAGAGGGCACCGGTGAGTCCTGTCATAAAACCAATAGGTAAATAAACAGCAACCAGCACAATAGTGATAGCAATAATTGGTTTTGTTAGTTCTCTTACACTTAAAATTGCAGATTCAAAAGGGGAGTGTCCATTTTCAATATGTCGGTGTACATTTTCAACGACGATGATTGCATCGTCGACAACAAGACCAATTGCTAAAACTAATGCGAGCAGCGTTAATAAATTAATAGAATAGCCTAATACATACATGACAAAAAAAGTACCGATGATCGATAAAGGAATGGCAATCACGGGAATGAAAAGAGAACGAAATGACGCTAAAAAAATGAAAACGACAATCGTTACGATTATGAATGCTTCCAGTAGCGATGAAAGAACTTCTCGAATAGAGCTGTCGACAAATTTGCTGGCGTCATAAACAACGTTTGCATTGATGCCAACAGGAAGCTGTTTTTGTATGGTTCCAAATACTTGTTTTACTTTGTCGATGACGGACAACAAATTTGCATCGGGCGAAACTGTAATGCCGATATATACAGCCGTTTTTCCATTGAATTTTACATCGGTATTATAATTTTGAGCACCCAGTGTGATTTTACCAATGTCTTTTAGACGAATAATCGTATTGTTATCAGAGCGTATAATTAAATTTTTGAACTGTTCAACTGTATTCAATGCTGTGCTGGCCGTTAAATTAAGTGTGAAAACAGGTCCGTCTGTTCTGCCGGCCGCTGCGACAAAATCATTATCATTTAACACAGTTGCAACTTCTTGTGGTGTAACATGAAAGCCTGCCATTTTGTCAGGGTCTAACCAAACGCGCATTGCAAACTGCCTGCCCCCTAATATTTGAGCTTGCTGTACTCCATTAATACTTTGCAATAAAGGTTGAGCGACGCGTAAGACATAGTCTGTTACTTTATTGCTTGGCAAGATATTGCTGTAAAAACCAATATACATCGAGGCAATACTTTGCGCGACAGAAATGCTGAGACTAGGCACTAATGTTCCTGCCGGTAATTGATTTAGAACGCTGTTAACTTGTGTATTAATTTCCGTTAATGCTTTATCAGCATCGTAATTTAAGAGTAAATTAGCAATGATGGTGCTGGTATTTTGACTGCTGTTTGAGGTCATGTAATCAATTCCGTTGGCTTGTGCTACAGCAGTTTCTATGGGTGTCGTGATAAACGATGCAATGGTAGCCGGATCACCACCTGTAAATAGTGTGGAAATTGTAATAATAGCAGATTCGATGGTTGGATATTGCTGAATAGGAAGCATCCCGATAGAACGTACTCCTAACACGAAAAGAAATATGCTAATAACCAATGAGAGAACGGGTCTTCTAACAAAGATATCGAGAGCTCGCATAATTAAATACACCTATTCATTGGTAATATCCGGGTTAGGATTGTCGGATGGTTGCACTTTGTTGTTGATTACCACCAAACTGTTATTTTGTAATTTTAATTGGCCGCTCGTTACGATCATCTCACCTTCTTTAATGCCTGTTAGAATTGCGGTTTGATTGCCGCGTACTTCTCCTGTAGTGACGACTTTTTGTGTTGCTTTCCAAACGGGATAACCTTTTTCTGTTTGCTTTGTTTTTGTTAACACATAAACATAGTCACCATAAGGGTTGTAAGCTATTGCTGCGATAGGGAGCGTTAGATATTTTTTCGGAGCCCCTATTGTAATAGCGCCAGATACAAACATGCCAGGCGATAAAATGTGTTCAGGGTTAGAGAGTGTTACTTCAACAATTACATTTCTTGTATTTTCATCGACCGCAGGATTAATGGTGGTGATATTGCCTGTAAACGTTTTATCAGGAAAATTATTGAGATTGACGCTGACACTTTGTCCGACTTTAATGTTTGGAATATTTTCTTGAGGAAAATTAAAATCAGCGTAAATGGGATCGATCGTTTGTAAATTTGAAATAGCATCACCTGGAACTAGATATTGCCCAGGATTAACTAGAGAAATACCCAAGCGTCCCGAGAAGGGTGCGCGAATAGTTTTTTCCTCAATAATAGCTTTTTGTTCAGCAACCTGAGCAGCGGTATTTTTATAATTTGCCTCATCGGAATCAAGCTGCTCTTTACTGACAGCGCCGATAGCATATTGGCGTTTATTGCGAAAATAGGTAATTTTTGCATATTCTGCTTCTGCCTCAAGTGAGTGTAGTTTGGCGACATCGGGGTCGATATTTAATAAAACAAGCAATTGACCTTTGTGTACATAGGATCCTGCAGAGAAATAAATATTACGAACCATGCCCGCAAGCTGGGTTGTTACATTAACACCCTTCACCGTTCGCAGACTGCCGCTACCTTTTAATAACTGTGCCCACGACACATAGGGTACTTTCATTGCAGAGACTACAAAAATCGGCACCCTGTGTGCTTCGCGATATTTTTTATCGGCTTGTTTTTCTTTATATTTAATAAAAAATACAATGCCAAATAGTATGCCCACTCCAATGAGCATGATGATCATGCGTGTGATTAATTTACTTTTGCTTCCCATAATATTCCTTTACATTCCACCAGCCACCACCCAGCGCTTGAAATAGTGCGGCCGTATCATTAAAACGTTGGCCTTCAGCTTTAATCCGATTGATTCTGGTTTTTTGATAAGCCTGTTCAGCAATTAATACATCTAAATAGTTTTTTCCACCCAGTTTAAAGCGATTTTTAGTAACGATATAAGTACTTCGTGCAGAAATTTCTGCTTTTTGTTGCGCTTTGTATTCACGTGCATCGATTTCTAAAGCACGCAGTGCATCGGCAACGTTTTGAAATGCGGTTAATACTGTTTCTTGATATTGCTGACAAGCAGCTTCAAAAGCATCGATAGCAGCACGACGCTGTGCGATTAACGCTGTACCGTGAAAAATAGGCTGTAACAAATCGGCCGCAAGACTCCAAAGGTTATTAGTGGGCGTAAACAAGGTATTTAAAGAGGTTGATAAATAACCGTAGCCTGCCGATAAATTAATTTGTGGTAATAAGTTAGCGGTTGCTACACCTATATTCGCGCTTGCTTCGTGGAGTAGGGCTTCTGCTTGTTGTACATCCGGTCGATGGTTTATTAACTTTGAAGGAACACTAATCGGTATTTTTGCTGGTAAATTAACTAAATTTAACTGAAGCACAGGTAAATGACTTTGACTCGGAAGTTGTCCCACTAACACCGCCAACGCATGTCGTGCTTGCGCTAATTGAACTTGAAGCGGTGGCAATAACGCTTCTGTTTGTGATAGTTGTGTTTCTTGTATCAGGACATCTTCCGCTGAGGCGCCACCTAATTTTAACTGTTCTTTGACAATCTGTAATTGTTGTGCAGTTTCTTTGATTAATTCGCGGGTGGCGTGTATTTCTTCTTGTAGGGTAGCAACCGTAATGGCTGTGGTAACGATATTCGAAGTTAACGATAAATATGCCGCAATTAGTTGATAACGTGCCAGATCGACTTGTGCACGCATGGCTTCTACTTGGCGGCGCAAGCCACCCCAGATATCGAGTGTGTAAGAAACGGTAGCTGCGGTGTAATAAAGACTAAATACACTGGGTGTATTTCCACCCACAGTATTCGTGTTGGCAGCATTTCCTAATGCGGAAGATCCGCTGCTTACACCAAAACCAAGGCTCGATGTGCGCGTTCGTTCTGCTAATGCTTCGAGGTCAATGGAGGGGAATAATAAATTACCGATCGTGGCTCGCAGCAACTGTTGCGATTGATGTAAAGTTGCTAAAGCGGATGCCAACGTAGGACTATTTGCCAAGCCTGTTCTAATGAGCGCATTAATTGCAGGTGAATGGAATAGATGCCACCATTGTGCAGGAATATCTTGCCCCAATTTCAGATATTGTGCCTTTCCCGGATTACCGGCCTCGGGAACGCTTGCTGTAATTTTAGGTAAGGGAAGCTTGGTGTACGAGGTGGTTTTTGGTGGTGCGGGTGAGTGAAAATCTGGCCCAACTTCACAGCCGACTAGCGTCAGACTGGCGGTTAGAATAAAAATAAAAGCGATCGAATTTCGCATGTGCTAAACAGTCCGTGTTTGTCATCCTGGCTCCAACGAAAAATCATATCATAAAGTTGATCAAAATTGATGACCCCAGACGCTACTTTAGAGTTTTTTTCATTCATGGCTGAACAAAAGAATTTCAATTGCTTACGTATCGTGATTGGGGTTACTGTTTTTCGGGAATCGCTATCCCTAGCTGCTAAGTACATCCATGGTACTTAGGTCCGCAAAACAGTAACCCCAATCCCTATGCCGCAATTGAACGCTATTTAGCTGAAAATAGATTTCAAGAGGTGCCCTTAAGCTAAGAAAAGTTACTCGAGTTGTGGGGCACGCATTGACACTATTTTGTAATAACTGTATATTATTTAGATACATGACCACTGCTTTTCCAACGCAGTAGCCCCCAACTAACCTTTAAAAATGAGCCTAATTCGACGCGATGAAATTACAACGATCTATTAGTTTGATCGGATTAATGTTAGTAGCTGTCACTGCAATGCTAGGATCTGGTTGGTTGTTCGGGCCACTATATGCGGCTAAGATGGCTGGCCCAAGTTCAATCCTTGCTTGGTTATTGGGAGGGGCTTTAATATTCGTGATGGCACTGCCGTTTGCTGAGTTAGGCTCCATGTTTCCCATTACAGGCGGGCTGGTGCGATTTGTCCAGTTTAGCCATGGTCCTTTAGTTGCCCTCGCAATGGGGCTAGCGGCCTGGTATGCAGCGGCCATCGTCAGCCCCATAGAAACGTTAGCCTTGATTGAATACGCAGCTAACTATATTCCTGGGTTAATGCATGAAGTGGGTGGCACACCGGTGTTGACTGGTGAGGGTATGTTGGCAGCCGTTGGTTTACTGGCCGTCCTTGCCGTCTTTAATACGCTGAGTGCGCGCACCGTCTCAAAAACAAATTATTTCATTGTTGCGATTAAAATTGTCATTCCGTTAACGACGGTAGCAGCATTGATCTTAACGGCATTTCATCCCCATAATTTTAGCGTTGCGATGAGTGATGTCCACTCAACAAATTTGAAGAATATGTTATATGCCATTCCCAACGCGGGTATTGTATTTTCATTTTTAGGCTTTACGGCTGCTATTCAATTAGCAGGTGAATCTAAAAATCCAAAACGCGTGATTTTTTGGGCGTTACTAAGCTCAATGATTATCTGTGCGGTTTTATATACGCTTATCCAAATCGCCTTTATTGGCGCCGTGAATCCAGTGCATTTAACGCATGGTTGGCAACATCTATCTTATGCAGGAGATAGTGGGCCGTTTGCGGGTATTGCGGCAGGCATTGGCTTGGTGTGGTTGGTCTATGTGCTGTATGCCGATGCATTTATTTCGCCGCTTGGCGTTGCCGTTGTGTATACAGCCTCGGCTGCGCGTATCAATTATGCGTTATCTAAAAATGGATTGATGCCAAAGTTTATGCAAAAATTAAATCGCAAAGGTGTTCCTGCTGTTGCCATATTGGCTAATTTTATTTTTGGTGCGTTAGTGTTCTTGCCCTTTCCAGGATGGCAAAGTATGGTTGCCTTTTTGGTATCGGGTTTCGTGTTCACTTACGGTGTTGGTCCTTTAGCGTTGATGGTGTTACGCAAAAAGTTGCCCGAGCATCCTCGACCATTCCGCTTACCATTTGCCAATGTGCTGACGCTAATCTCATTTTATATTGGTAATTTAATTTTATTTTGGACCGGATGGAATACTGTATCGAAATTGTTAATCTTCTTAACCGCGGGTTTAGCTGCGTTGGGGATTTATAAACTGGTAAAGAAAAATGGGGCATTGCAATCCGTGAATGCCAAAGCCGGATTGTGGTTGATTCCTTACCTTATTGGTTTAGCGATAGTTTCTTATTTTGGTACCTTTGGTGGTGGAAAAGGGGTGATTCCTTTCGGTATCGATTTCTTAGTAATATTTTTGTTTAGTGTTTGCATTTATTATCTTGCATATCATTGTGCCTTTCTAAAAGGTACCATCGACACAACTCAATTTATCCCCAAACAAATCTTGGCGGATGAATCTGAGTTGTCACATTCCAATCCTTAGATAGATCTGTTTAAATTTTAATCAGATCGATACTCTGAATTAGTATTTTCACCGTTGTTGGTTTAATATATGCACTAACTACGTTTACCATTTGTGGGAGGTCGCTTCATGGGCAAGCGCATGACGATCGTAATAATTGCGCTTATTATTATTTTTGGTGGAATTTTCGGCTTCAATGTTTTTCGCACGCATTTAATCAAACAATTTGAAAAAAACTATGTTCCCCCACCCGCGACTATTTCTGCCACCAAAGCAATCACACAGTCGTGGCAGCCTACGTTAACAGCCGTTGGAAGCTTGGCGGCGATTAATGGCGTCAATGTGAGTTCTGAAGTTAATGGCTCTGTTATAGCCATTTATTTCAAATCAGGGCAAATGGTGAAAGAAGGCCAATCATTAATACAGCTCGATGATTCAACCGACATTGAAGATTTGAAAAATAATCAAGCTGAGCTCGATTTAGCAAAACTTGAATATGCGCGAAAAGCATCACTTTGGAAAACGGGTGCTATTTCAAAAAGTGATTATGATCAAGCATTGGCAACGCTGCGTCAGTCACAGGCAGCAGTTAATAAATCGCTAGTCGCGATCAGCAAGAAAAATATTCGTGCACCTTTTGCGGGTAAAATTGGTATTCGCCAAGTCAATATTGGTCAGTACGTTAATCCGGGTGACACGCTGGTGAGTTTACAATCACTGGATCCTCTGTATGTGAATTTTTCATTACCAGAACAATATCTAAAAGATATCTACTTAAGTCAAAAGGTCTCTATCACCGTCGATGCATACCCGAATGAAAAATTTTATGGAAAAATAACAGCCGTTAATGCGTTAGTGACGGTAGCAACGCGTAGTATTGATGTGCAGGGCACCTTGCCAAACCCTAAATTGCAACTTTATCCAGGCAGTTTTGCAGATGTGGAGGTGTATTTACCAGAGCAAAAGTCGGTTGTTACCATTCCTCAAACTGCTGTTACGTATTCACTTTATGGGAACATGGTTTATGTGGTTGAACAAAAGGGTAAGGACAAAAAAGATAAGCCGATTTTAAAAGCCTATCAACGTTATGTGACGGTTGCTGGGATGAAAAATAATCGTGTCGTGAGTGAAAAGGGACTTAAGGCTGGAGAGATGGTAGTTACCTCTGGCCAAAATAAATTAGAGAGTGGCGCAACCGTTGTCATTAATAATAGTGTGAAACTACCACCCGCGAACCCTGAAACGTTAACCGGACCCTAATGGCTAAATTTACCGACATTTTTATCACCAGACCCGTGCTTGCCACCGTAGTAAGCCTGTTGATTTTCATTTTAGGCTTGCGTGCCATAAGTGAAATGCAAGTACGTCAGTATCCTAAAATGGACAATACCTTAATCACGGTTTCCACTTATTATCCTGGTGCTCCTGCATCTTTGGTGGAGGGCTTTATTACCAGCCGCATCGAAAAATCGATTGCAAGTGCAGAAGGCATAGATTATATGACTTCAACGAGCCCGGAAGGCACTAGCACTATTAATGCCTATATCAAATTAAATTTTGATCCAAACGTTGCATTTACCGATGTAATGAGTAAAGTCGCGCAGGTTCAAAATGACTTGCCGCGAGAATCTCAATTACCCGTCATTCAAAAAGAAACCGGATCGCAAACTGCGTTAATGTATATTGGCTTTAACAGCGATCAAATGAGTTCCGAGCAAATTACGGATTATATTTCACGTGCAGTTCAACCAAAGCTTGAAACAGTAAATGGTGTCTCTCAGGCGCAAATTTTAGGAGATAAAACATTTGCTATGCGCATTTGGTTGAATACCATTCGTATGGCTGCCTTAGGTGTAACCGCGAAAGATGTTGTGCAGGCGTTGCAGGAAAATAACTTCCAATCAGCCGCTGGCCAAACAAAAGGGGATTATATTTCATTGTACATTAAGGCCGAAACCGATATTCAAAATGAGCAGGCCTTTGAAAACCTAGTTGTCAAAAAGGTAAAAGGGACGTTAATTCGCATACGTGATATTGGGCATGTGAAATTGGGCGCTGAAACTTACGATTCTAGCGTTTACATGAATGGCAAGCCCGCTATTTTTATGGGTATTAGTTCGACGCCGACAGCCAATCCGCTCAATGTTATTAGTGATGTAAAAAAAATATTGCCACAACTTAAGGCGCTTTATCCACCGACCTTAGAGTCAAGAGTCGTTTATGATGCCACTAAATATATTCAGGCATCCATTGATGAGGTGACGAGAACCATTATAGAGGCGACTATCATTGTCATTGTTATTATCTTTCTCTTTTTGGGCTCGATTCGCACTGTCACTATCCCTGTCATTACGATTCCACTTTCGTTGATTGGTGCTTGTTTTTTAATGTGGATGCTAAATTATTCTATTAATTTATTAACATTACTTGCGATGGTGCTGGCAATTGGTTTGGTGGTAGACGACGCTATTGTTGTTGTCGAAAATATATATCGCCATATCGAGGATGGTTTAGATGGATTTCATGCGGCGATTAAGGGTACACGTGAAATCGCAATGCCGATTATTTCGATGACCATTACATTAGTCGCTGTTTACGCGCCCATCGGCTTCATGACAGGTTTGACGGGTGCTTTGTTTTCTGAATTTGCATTTACATTAGCGGGTGCGGTGATTATATCGGGTATTATAGCGTTAACGTTGTCACCGATGATGTGTTCAAAATTATTAACCCCTGAACTTGAAAATAAACGATTTGTAAAAATCATCGATACCATGTTTGAGAAGTTGAAAAACTTTTATCAGCGACGTTTGCATAATATGCTTAATTATCGCCCTGTAACAGTGCTCGTTGCTATCGTCGTTTTGATGAGTTGTTTTTATCTTTATTCACATACGAAATCAGAATTAGCACCTGAAGAAGATCAAGGTGCTTTATTTGTTCAAGCGCAAGCACCACAGTATGCCAACATCGATTATGTTAAGGCTTATAGCAATGAGTATTCCAAATTTTTTAAGGCGCTGCCTTCCATGGCAAATTATTTTGTGATCAATGGGTTTGGTACTGTAAACACTGTGCTTGCTGCGATGATCATGAAACCTTGGAATGAGAGAAAACAGTCGCAAAAAGAAGTGCAGAAAGTTTTGCAACCTGAGTTGAATTCAGTTGCAGGATTACAGACGGTTGTTTTTCCATTGCCTTCTTTGCCAGGTGGTGGCAAAGGCTTGCCGATTCAATTTGTCATTACGTCCATCCAGCCTTTTGAAGACATTTATCCCGTTGCAACACGTTTAGTCGAGGCTGCCCAAAAGAGTGGACTCTTTTTGTTTGTTGTGAGCGAATTAAAATATAATAAACCGCAGCTCAATGTCACGATTAATCGAAATAAGGCAGGTGATTTAGGAATTAATATGCAAGATTTGGGCTCTGTTTTGGCCTATTCTTTGGGTGGTAATTATATCAACCGTTTTGCGATGTTTGGCCAGAGCTATGAAGTGATTCCGGAGTTAAGTCGATTTTGGCGTTTAAATCCAAATGATATCGGTCAAATTCATATCGATACTGCTTCTGGGAAATTAGTCCCATTGTCATCAATCGTCTCGATGAAGTTAACGACACAACCGAATATATTATCTCATTTTCAACAGCTCAATTCTGCAAATATCGATGCACTTTTGGCGCCATCAAAAACGATGGGAGATGCGATTAACTTTTTTGAAAATGCTGCCAAGAAAATATTGCCACATGGGATGAGTTATGATTGGGGAGGCCAGTCTCGACAATATGTGCAGGAAGGGCAGGTATTAATTTATACTTTTTTTCTAGCGATTATTATTATTTATTTAGTTTTGGCTGCACAGTTTGAAAGTTTTCGTGATCCATTCATCATATTAATTAGTGTGCCAATGTCGATTTGTGGTGCGTTAATTCCGCTTAATTTAGGCTTCGCAAGCATTAATATTTATACACAAATTGGATTAATCACATTGATCGGCCTTATTAGTAAACACGGTATTTTGATGGTGCAGTTCGCTAATCAATTGCAAGCAACAGAAGGGCTATCAATTCGTGAGGCTATCGAAAAAGCTGCGGCCATTCGTCTGCGTCCTATTTTAATGACAACAGCAGCCATGGTATTAGGGGTGGTTCCTTTATTAATAGCGGTGGGTGCAGGTGCAGCCAGTCGTTTTGATATTGGACTCGTCATTGCGATAGGTATGCTCATCGGTACACTTTTTACTCTATTTGTAGTTCCAACGATGTATACCTTCTTTGCAAAAAAACATGAACCCCTGAGGAAGCCTAAAGATGGTCTCTGAAACCAGCCGTAAATGGTGGGTTTTATTCACTATGTGTCTTTTGACAGCAATGCTGAATTTTGATGCCACCGCTGTTAGTTTAGCGATTCCGCGTATCGCGACTGAATTCCATGCAAGCTTGGCTAGCATGCAATGGGTCATTAATGCATTTATATTGCTAAGCGCGATGTTTCAAATTTTAGGAGGGCGCATTGGTGACCTCTACGGGCATCGTAAAATGTTTGTGATCGGTACGGTCATTTTTATCATTGCATCGATGCTTGCAGGTATTACAGATTCGGAGTTAGTTTTAATTATTGCACGCGTGGGACAAGGGTTAGCTTTAGGCCTTGCGTATCCTGTGTCGATTGCACTTACTTACGATGCATTTCCGAAGGAGCAGCATGGCATTGCAATGGGGTTTATTATGGGAACCATGGGCATTTGGCTGGGTATTGGTCCTACGCTCGGTGGTATTATTATTCATTATGTTGGTTGGCGATGGATTTTTTATGTCAACGTGCCGATTGGAATTATCACGATACTGCTAGCTTATATTTTTTGCCCTCCGGCAAAAGGTGTGAAAGAACGTCAGTCACTCGATTATTTAGGTGCTTCATTTTTAATGTTGGGATTGTTTGGTGTCGTACTTGCATTGAATCAGTCGCAAGAGTGGGGTTTTGATTCTGTTGCTTTTCTAGTAACGCTCATTGCTGGGCTCTTGTCTTTTGTTGTTTTGTACTACATTACAAAGCGAAAACAACATCCTATTATGCGCTTTGATTTATTTGTAGAGCGAAATTTTCTTATTAATTCCCTTATTCGGATAGTCGCGCAATTAGTGTTTATACCCATACTCTTTTTTGTCCCCATTTATTTGCAAAATATTCGTGGCGATACACCCTTAGTTTCAGGGCTATTTATGTTGTATTTAACTGTCATCGTAGGGTTGTTGTCACCCTTTGCCGGTAAAATTGTGGATAGGGTGGGTGTGAGAATTCCAAACGCTATTTCCATGTTGGGATTTATTATCGGTTGTATTTTAATTTATAAAATTTCGCCCGATACGAGCATCGGTTTTTTAGCGGCTGGGCTGGCCTGTATTGGTGTGGGTACGGCTATTTCCTTTGTCAGCACGACCGCGGGTGCACTATCTCCTGTGTCGATGGAAAAAATGGGCATGGCAACGGGTGTTTTTATGACGATTGTTTGGGTAAGTTGTGCAATTGGGGTTTCTTTGATGGGTGCGATTTTAGCCTTAAGCAGTAAGGTTATGTTGCTAAGTGAGATTGCACAAAAAGGGATTTCTTTAACTACAGCGCAGGCTGATGAGTTGATTCGCGTTGCGCGTGGTGTTTCTCCGCTGTCGGAATTAAAAAATTTTATCGCCCGATGCGCGCCATGGAGAGCGAAGCGAAGGCGCGTATTCCGCGGTAGGCTCGGATTTTTTGCCGAGCGTAAGCGACTGCAAAAAATCTTTACGAGCCGTCAAGTCATTTGAGAGCCCGTGCGTAGTCGAGCCGTGAGGTCGCGGAGCGCGGGCGACGAGGACGTCCGCGGCTATTTAAGTTGTCGCGTATTGCGAGTCGATTATTGACAGGGATGGCAATAATCTATCACGAGCATCGCGACACGCTTGCATCCACTGTTGTCTGAGTTAACTCAGGTTGCGTCAAATTCTTTTATACATGGGTTTCGTTTGGGTGTTTTGGTGTTGTTGCTTTTGTCAATTTTGGCTTTAATATTGAGTTTTGTATTAAAGAAATTATAAGAAATTTCAGTTGGCTTGTTGAGCTGGCATAGGTGTTTATTTGTGGAGTTTCAATTGCTTAACTATCGGGATTTGGGCTACCCTCGAAAAAATCTAATGGCACATATAATATGACGATAAAAAAGACTTTTTGGCCAGAAAAAATAGATTTACACGCAGTAGCTTTAAGTTGGCAGTTGCGCTATGAACCTCTGCCTAATAATGCGGTTATCGCGCTTAATCAATCGGATCGTGCTCTCACTTTTGTAGGCCCTATTAAAACCTGGGATGATTGTCGCCCCTCATTTAATCAATGGTTGAAGCAGCAATCGCGACGTTATTTAGAGCCCTGGCTGCAAAAATTGAGTCATGATTATCAATTAATCTATAAAAATTTAACTTTCCGTGGCCAAAAAACAGTATGGGGTAGTTGCTCTAGTAAAAAAAACATTAATTTAAATTATAAGTTATTATTTTTACCTGCACGTTTGGTGAGGTATGTGTTGGCCCATGAGTTATGTCATATTGTTCATCTGGATCATTCGAGAAGATTTTGGGCTTTGGTCGAACAGTATGAGCCAGATTATGCACGTTTAAAAAAAGAGTTGCGTCATGCAGATCATTATATGCCAGAGTGGATTATTAAATGAGTTTTCACTAGCAATAAGGAAAAAATATGCGCTACTTACAGTTTAGTTTGTTATTTACTTTAATAACGGCTTATTCACTCTGTGTTGCAGGCTCAAACCCTATGCCATCTCACTGCAAACCGGATGGGTTTAAGTTCAAATCCAACTTATTAATTCTGCATACGGTTAACACAACAAAACCCGAGCTCTATTTATTTTATAATAAAAGTGGACAGCGCTTGGTATTGGGTCATCCGCATCCACCTCGTGGTGCGAGTGCGGGTTGGGATTCGATGCTGCATGCTAAGAAATGGTCTGCTTTTATAGTAAATCGGCCTAAATTTGCTATTAGTTGTACACCGATAAAGAAAAGTGATGCTATCCAATCGAGCGTGAATTGTGAAAAAATGTTAACAGTATGCCGATATTTATCCATTAAAATTAATAATCCCATGATGAATGGGACTTTTTGGGTGGCGGAAGATGGAGATATCATAAAAATTCAAGATAAAATCAAAAAGCGCGGGATCACGATGCCACGTCTTTCCGAGTGATGATACATGAGCATGGTGAGGCTCGTTTTTCGCGGGAAATCGCCCGCAAATGGCGCTCCACATCCAGAGGGCACGTACTTTTTACTGTTGATCGCAGTCATAGTGCTCATAATCTCGCAACAACTTTGCTCTATAGATTGCGGTTGGGCGTTGAATTTGTGGGGCATAGGAACGAGACATTTCCTGTTTAATTTGAGTACACGGTCCGCTTTGATTAGCCTCTTGTTGTCCATGTTTCGCACAACTGCATAACCCCAGCATCACAACACAGACGGTTATTAGCTTGTAATACATGATTGCGCTCTCCAAATAAGGTATTCTTGATGCTCTTAGACCATAATTAAACTATAGCAGATGGCACTGAAATCACTCATGAAATTGATCAAAAATAAAACAAAAAGGATGCTTCGTGGTTAAAAGTTACCGTAAAAAAGATCCTCACCTCACTAGGGAAGCAGGCCTATACGAGCACCCTGTGCCCAGCCGTGAATTTATTCTTCAATACCTCGAAGAAGTTGCTCGACCCGTTACATTTCGGCACTTGCTGGATGCGTTTGATTTACAAAAACCTGAAGAAAAAGAAGGGTTGCGTCGACGACTCAATGCGATGGAGCGTGATGGTCAATGCATGAGTAATCGCCGTGGCAGTTATGCGCTGGTTAAAAAAATGGATTTAGTGAGTGGCGTCGTCCAAGGACATCGTGATGGGTTTGGATTTTTAATACCCGATGATGGCAACAGCGATATCTTTTTACCGGCGCGCGAAATGCGTTCCGTATTTTCTGATGATGTTGTGCTTGTGCGCATTATTAATCCGAAAGACAGACGCCCAGAAGGTAGCATCGTTGAAGTGCTGGAACACAATACGCATCAAATTGTCGGCCGCTATTATGAGGAAGAAGGTATTGCATTTGTGGACCCCGATAATAAATCAATTTCACAAGATATTGTTGTGCCGAAAGACCAACAAGCTAATGCGAAACATGGGCAATTCGTTGTCATTGAAATTACCTCGCAACCCACAAAACGTCGTCATGCCATGGGGCGTGTGATTGAAGTACTCGGCGATCACTTGACGCCGGGCATGGAAGTGCAGCTTGCTATTCGATCTTATGAGATTCCTTTTAAATGGCCAGATGATGTCTTGGGTGAAGCTAAAAAATTTCCTGCTGAATTACTTGTCACCGATAAAAAAGATCGTGAAGACTTACGTCAATTGCCTTTTGTGACGATTGATGGTGAAGACGCAAAAGACTTTGACGATGCTGTTTTTTGTGAACCTGTAAAAACAGGTGGCTGGAATCTCTACGTAGCTATTGCGGATGTGTCGCACTATGTGAGAATTGATAGTGCGCTTGATAGCGAAGCGCGTGAACGTGGTAATTCCGTTTATTTTCCGGCAAAAGTCATTCCCATGTTGCCGGAAACATTATCCAATAATTTATGTTCATTGAAGCCCAACGTGGATCGCTTAGCCATTACTTGTCGAATGCGCATTGATGAGGAAGGTCATGTGAGAAGTCATCGTTTTACTGAATCTATTATTCACTCGCATGCGCGATTAACGTATTCCGAAGTGGCGGCGATGTTAGATGGTAAACAAACCAAACATCAAAAACTATTGCCACACATGAAAGAATTTCATCGGCTTTATAAAAAATTACAAAAGCAACGTGTTGTTCGCGGTGCCATTGAATTTGAAACCTTAGAAACGCGAATTGAATTTGATAAAAAAGGGAAAATTAAACGAATTGTTCCTTCCGTGCGTAATGTGGCGCATCGCATGATTGAAGAAGCGATGTTGGCCGCCAACGTCAGTACAGCCCAATGGCTAGAAAAAGAAAATATTCCCATTTTATACCGCATTCATGAAGGACCCGAAGAACAAAAATTGTTAGCCTTGCGTGATTTTCTAAAAGCGTTCGGGTTACGTTTGACAGGTGGCAATAAGCCAACTTCGATGGATTATGCAAAACTCTTAACGCGAGTTGAGAAACGTCCGGATGCACACTTGTTGCAGACGGTGATGCTGCGCTCATTGCGTCAAGCGATGTATTTTCCTGAAAACGTCGGACACTTTGGTTTGTCGTATGAAGGCTATTGTCACTTTACTTCACCCATTCGGCGTTATCCGGATTTATTAGTGCATCGTGCGTTGAAACACATCTTGCATCGCAGGGCTGTGAAAAAATTTCATTACGATGAAAAAATGATGATAGAACTCGGTGAGCACTGTTCCATGACCGAACGGCGAGCTGATCGTGCCACTCGAGATGCCGATGACTGGTTAAAGTGCGAGTTCATGCTCGATAAAATCGGACAAGAATTTAATGGACGGATTGTAGAAGTGACTGGCTTTGGGGTGTTCGTTGAGTTAGATCAAATTTATGTGCAGGGATTATTGCACATAACTTCCCTGCAAAATGATTATTACCATCATGATCCTACCCACCATTTATTGCGTGGAAAACGGAGTGGCAAAATTTATCGTTTGGGTGATCCCATTCGAGTGCTTGTTTCTAAAGTCGACCTCGATCAACGGAAGATCGATTTTGAGCTGGCGGGGGAACTCTCGCCTCGAAAAAAGACGCAAGAATCTGATAAATAATAATTTATTTGGCATCTTCTATGTTGGGCTAAAGAGGAGTAAAATCAGTGGCCTCAAACTCGTTATGGGGTAATGATGACAGCACTGTACCAGAATCGTCAGATTCGGGAGCTTGAAAAGTTTGCGATTGACGAAGGTATTGAAGAGTATCAACTGATGCTCGCTGCCGGGAATGCAGCATTTAACACACTTATCGCGCATTGGCCAGAAGCCAAACGAATCAGCATTTGTTGCGGGAAAGGTAATAACGGTGGTGATGGCCTCGTTGTTGCCCTCTTGGCACACGAATATGGTTTAGAGGTTTCCGTCTTGTTAATGGGTGAGCTCTCTCAGCTAAAAAATGCGGCTGCTAAGGCTGCAACCGCTTGCCAAAAGGCAGGGCTCTCACTAAATCAATTCGATACGGATACTCAACTGCAGGACGACCTCATTGTGGATGCACTATTAGGCAGCGGGTTATCGGGTGAAGTGGGTGAACCTTATCGATCTGCAATCGCTGCTATTAATGCTGCGGAGTGTCCTGTGTTAGCCATCGATGTACCTTCGGGCATTGATGTGGATACCGGCTCGATTTTGGGATGTGCTGTGAAGGCTGATGTGACTATCACTTTCATCGCTTTGAAGCGCGGATTATATACAGCTCAAGCTCCTGCCTGTTGTGGTGAAATCGTTTGTGATTCGATTGGTGTTTCCGATCATTTATTTCGAAAAGTTGAACATTCAGCAGAACTTTTAAACTGGAATCGTATTCGTCCGATGTTACCTAAACGCACCCGTGATACCCACAAAGGGAGTTATGGCCACGTTTTGGTTGTCGGTGGTGATTATGGAATGGGTGGCGCAGTCCGTCTGGCTGCGGAATCCGCCGCACGCGTTGGTGCTGGATTAGTGACGGTGGCAACACGGCCAGAACATGTGCCTGTCGTTAGTGGTTCACGACCGGAATTAATTTGCCATCAAGTGGCCGAGGCTGCGGATTTAGAGCCCTTGTTGGAGCGAGCAAGTGTTATTGTTGTGGGCCCGGGTTTAGGTAAAACATCTTGGGCAATTTCTTTATTAAATAGATTATTAGAGTCAAATCTTCCCAAAGTACTTGATGCTGATAGTTTGAATTTATTGAGTCACTCGCCACGTCAAGCTAACGATTGGATTCTAACACCTCATCCTGGTGAGGCAGGGCGATTGCTCGACATTCACTGCAAAGAAGTACAGTCTGATCGATTTAAAGCGATCGATGAGATTCAACAGCGTTATGGCGGTGTCGTTGCGTTAAAAGGTGCCGGTACTTTAATAAAAGGGCTTGGTAAAATGATTGAAATTTGTCCCGCCGGAAATCCTGGGATGGCCAGCGCGGGCATGGGTGATGTGTTGAGTGGTATTATTGGTGGTCTTCTTGCTCAAGGGCTAAAATTGCAAGATGCTGCTGAGGCTGGTGTTTTTATTCACTCAGTGGCGGCTGATCGAGCTGCAGAAGAGGGCGGTGAGCGTGGCCTGTTAGCGACGGATCTGCTCCCCTATTTACGTTCTCTCGTAAATCCAAATCGTTCTTCGTTATGAAACTCACAAAATTTATCACGACTGAAAAGGAAATGCAGGTGCTAGGAGCTGCTTTGGCACGTGATTGTGTGCCGGGTAGCATCATTTTTCTTCAAGGCGAGTTAGGTGCAGGGAAAACCACGCTAGTGCGTGGATTTTTACGTGCGCTCGGTTACAAGGGGATTGTCAAAAGCCCTACGTACACATTAATTGAATCGTATGAGTTTGAGGGCGGTCTTCATGTTTATCATGTTGATTTATATCGGCTTGAACAACCCGACGCACTAGAGCATATTGGTTTAAGTGATTATTTAACTTTAGATTCTATTTGCTTGATTGAATGGCCGGAAAAGGCTGAAAGCTTGCTGCCAAAGCCCAATGTGCGATGCAGCATCGACCTGGTTTCAGGTGGACGTAAAGTCGACTTGACTGCTGAGGACGAAACAGGGGTTACAATTCTGCAAAAATTTACAGCATAAGCCTATTGAAAAATACGCTTCAGCGTTGCTAAAGTTGTGAGCATATGAAAAAAAGAAAAATTTTTATTGTGCTCTTATGCTTGATTTGGCCAATTGTGCTTGTGGCTGGTGTGAATCAAATTACGGATCTTCGCGTTCAAAAATCCCATCAGCATTGTCGACTTATTTTTGATACTACGAGTCCAATTCATTATCATCAATTCACACTTGCGCATCCAAACCGAATCGTTCTCGATATTGACCATACCCATTTTATAAGAGTCTTTCACCGCTCTTTACTGACGAATACACCCGTTAAAGATATTCGTAGTGGATCGCATAAAAACAATAGAATAAGAGTTGTACTTGATTTAAAAGACAAGGTTAATATTCACACGTTCACGTTGCGCCCCACTAAAGCCCAGCCTCATTATCGACTTGTTTTGGATTTATCATGGAAGAATTCGAGGCCCATGTATAAAACGGCTTATCGACCCTCTTATAAAGTTTATAAGGTTTCCGCGGTTAAAAATCCGAAGCCTATTCAAGTAGAACCTGTGCCACAGCGATCACGTAGCATCATTATAGTTATCGATCCGGGACATGGTGGAAAAGATCCTGGGGCTACAGGCGCTGGAGGGACACACGAGAAAACCATCGTTTTAAAAATTTCCAAAGATTTGCAACGCGATATTAATCATCAGCCGGGTTTTGTCGCGTATTTAACACGAAAGGGGGATTACTATTTAACGTTGCGGCAGCGCTTGGCGATTGCGCGACGTTATAAAGCCGATATGTTTATTGCTATTCATGCGGATGCGTATCGAGATCATTATGCGCATGGAGCTTCGGTATTTGCACTATCACAACGAGGGGCTACGAGTGAGGCGGCGCATTGGTTGGCAACACATGAAAACGAATCTGAATTAATGGGTGGTGTGGATTTAGCCGATAAGACCAATCTGCTCAAGTCTGTACTCATTAATTTATCACAAACAGCGACAATTCGTGCGAGCTTGTGGATTGGGCAAAGAATTATTCATGCATTGGGTAATTTTGCTCGGTTGCATCATCGTCGTGTGGAGCAAGCTGCCTTTGTGGTCTTGAAGTCACCCGACATTCCATCGTTGTTAGTTGAAACCGGTTTTATTTCAAATCCGAGTGAAGAAAGGAAATTGAAAAATCCGGCCTATCAGAAGAGTATTGCATCTGCATTAATGCAAGGTATTCGTTCTTATTTTATTCATAGTCCGCCACGAAACACGTGGTTGGCTGCTCATAAATTTAATCAACGTGCCCACCATAATCGGTATGTTGTTGTCAGAGGCGATACTTTAACGGATATTGCGGAACGATTTAACGTGAGCTTGTCATCATTGCGTCAATTAAATCGGTTAAGAAGTACTCAGTTAAAAGCGGGACAAACTTTATTAATTCCCAAAAATATTTAATCTTCTAAATATATTTTCCAGAAATATGTTAATGTTTCCTTAAGAATCTTGATCGACAATATTTTATGCACTAAAATATTATTCATGAATAATATTATTTTTCAAATAGGTTTGACATTATTTCTAAGAAAAATGATATTATAAATAAAGTACCGATAGTATATACTAAAAAGACATGACATTCAGGGAAGTTATAAAATGTCAGCTACATTAAAAAGAATAACAAATAAACTGGGACCTTACTTCTATAAGTTAGCTGAAAAAAGTCAAGATGTCTTTTGGATTAGATCAGCTTGCTTTCAACATCAACTTTATGTCAGTCCGGCCTATGAAAAAATTTGGGGGCATGACTGTCAAACACTCTACGATACCCCAAGCGATTGGATTAACAGTGTTGTTTTAGAAGATCGCGATCGTCTGCGACAACAATGGATGGAATTTCAAGCAAATGCAAAAATTGGTGATGTGAATATTGCAAACTATCGCATCACCGATAAAGATGGCAGCCTGCGTTGGATAAAAGATATAGGTGTACCTATCTACGAAGGAAGTCGTTGTATTGGTTACGCAGGTGTTGCGCAAGATATCACGCAAGAGGTTCTGCACGTTAAAGAACTCAATGATGCGAGCCGATTTTTTAAATTCTTTATCAAAAAAATTCGAGGTGTGTTTTGGGTAAAGGACCCGGGAGGAAAAAAGCAAATATATATTAGCCCCGGGTATGAAAAAATATGGGGTCGAACGTGTGAAAGCTTATATGAAGACCCTAAATCTTGGTTCGATGCTGTTCTACCCGAGGACATCGAAAATGGCAAAATTGACTTGAGGTGTTTTGAAAAAAATAGTGAGAATGTCAAACGACCCTCGCGCTATCGTTTCAGAATACGCCGCCCAGATGGTGGTATCCGTTGGATTAAAGATACTCATTTTCCCATCAAAGATGAGCAAAAATTAATCGGATTTGCTGGTGTTGCAGAAGATATCACCGAAGATGTACTCCGTGAGAAAGAGTTACGAGAAGCAAAAGAAAATGCTGAGAAAGCCAATCGTGCAAAATCCGATTTTCTAGCGATGATGAGCCATGAACTGCGTACACCACTTAATGCTATTTTAGGCATGGCGCAAATTTTAAAAACCTCCGAACTCAACGATGAGCAATCTGATCAAATTGAAGTTATTACGCAATCGGGTCAAAATTTATTGTCATTATTAAATGACTTACTGGATTTTGCTAAGCTGGAGGTTGGGAAATTATCTTTTACAGAAGAGGCAATCAACATACGTGAATTAGTCGAGAAGCTCATCAACGACATGCTTTCACAGGCTCATGAAAAAGAGCTCGAATTACGATTAAACTATGCCTATAATATCCCCCCGATGATTATCGGAGATGAAAAACGTATCCGACAGATATTAGTTAATCTCATTTCGAATGCGATTAAATTTACGACCAATGGGTATGTGCAAGTAACCGTGAGTTGTTTGCAGAAGAATTATAAAGAAGCTACTCTTTGTTTTACGGTTGAAGATACAGGCATTGGGATTGAAAAATCGAAATTGGATACGATTTTTAATCGCTTTCAACAAATCAATTCAGTTTATCAGCGAAAACACGATGGTGTTGGTTTGGGTTTGTCGATTGTGAAAGAATTGGTGGAAAAAATGGGTGGCAGCACGGCTGTTACCAGTGAAGTCGGAGTTGGTTCGCAATTTAGTTGCATTATCCCGTTCCACTTGCAACAGACCACCATGGATGTGCAGCAAAATCCAGTCGAAATTGTCAAACACAGCTATCCAACTATGGTCGAAAAAATGAACAATACATCTTATAAAATGGACATATTGGTCGTAGAAGATAATTTAATTAATCAAAAAATTTCAAAAATTTTACTCGAACAGGTCGGCTGTAAGGTGGATATTGCAGACTGTGCGAGAGCCGCTTTTCAAAAAATGAGAAATCATTACGATATGATTTTTATGGACATTGGGCTTCCGGATATGGACGGCTTCAAGGCCGTTGAGCAAATACGCCGGCAAGAAGGGCCTGTTAAGCACATTCCCATTGTTGCGATGACCGCACATGTCTTTGCTCATGATCGTCAGCGTTGTTTTGATGTTGGTATGGATGAAGTCATTGCAAAACCTATTATGCGTGACGATCTTATAGCCATTCTCAAGCGATGGTCAGGGCGGCTACATTCAGGTCCTCCCATCTTGCGTGGACGTCAAGTCATATCTTAGCTATGATAGTGCGCACATCTGGTATTATTAGGACTTTTTATGCGCATTCAAGTTTTAGATGAGCACCTCGCTAATCAGATTGCAGCGGGCGAGGTCATTGAGCGCCCAGCCTCTGTAGTCAAAGAATTAGTAGAAAATAGCTTTGATGCGAATGCTACCCACATTAATGTTGACATCATCGAGGGCGGCAAGAAACTCATCCGTGTTCGTGATGATGGTGATGGTATCATTTCAGATGATCTGAAGTTGGCACTGAGTCGCCATGCCACGAGTAAAATTCAACACTTTCATGATCTGGAACGCGTAGCGAGTTTAGGCTTTCGAGGTGAAGCGCTACCCAGCATCGCTGCGGTTTCTCGCATGACGATAACGGCTTGTCATCATGATGCTGATTCAGGTTATTGTATTCAGTGTGATGGTGGAAATTTAGGAGATCTGCAACCCAAAGCGCATCCCAAAGGCGCAACCGTTGAAGTAAGCGATTTATTTTTTAATACACCAGCGCGTCGGAAATTTTTGCGCGCGGATAAAACAGAATTTCAACATATTGAAACCGTGGTGCAACGTTTAGCACTTAGCCACTTTGATGTCGCAATGTCATTGAAACACAATCAGCGCGTGATTTTTAACTGTCCGATTGCTTCGTCAGGTAATGCAAAAGATCACCGTGTGGCTACCATACTTGGGGCAACATTTATTGAACACGCGTTTAAGATTGAATTTTTAGCGGGTGGGCTTGCTTTATCAGGATGGATTGCGGAGCCGAGGTACACACGTAGCCAAGCCGATATGCAATACTTTTATATTAACGGCCGCTTTGTTCGCGACAAACTATTGAGTCATGCGATGCGAGAGGCTTATCGCGATGTTTTGTTTCATGGACGATATCCTGCTTATAGTATTTACTTGGAAATTGATCCGGCTTCAGTGGATGTCAATGTGCATCCGACGAAACATGAGGTTCGTTTTCGAGACGGACGCACCGTGCATGATTTTGTTGTGAGAGGCGTCCACGATGCCTTAGCGCAACTCAAACCAGGCGCTGCAACTCAAGCGACACCAAAAGTTGATGTTCGATATGAGCCGCAACAGCAGGCCATAGCACTCCAGGTGGAGCAGCAATTAGCGGCCTATGAAGTCCTTAAGTCAACACATGAGGACCCTGAAAAAAATCATTTTGAAACAGTCAGTAAAAATGTAATTCAAGAATATCCTTTAGGTCATGCCATTGCTCAACTGCACGGCATTTATATCCTGGCTCAAAATGAAAAGGGCTTGGTGATGGTCGATATGCATGCCGCTCACGAACGCATCTTGTATGAAGCATTGAAACATCAGTCAAAGCCTGATCTCGTGACGCAAGTGTTGTTAGTGCCCAAAACGCTCTCGTTAAATAAAAACGAAATGCAGTGCTGGCAAGAAAACCAGGAAATCTTTACTCAAGTTGGGTTAAAAACAGAAGCAGCGGGCCCTCAAGCGATTGTGGTTCGTGAAGTCCCTTCGATGATTAAAGAGGCGAGCATCGAACAATTAATTAGAGATGTCATCGCTGATTTGTTGGTGAATGATTCAGCGTCACGTTTGCAAGAAAAATACGATGCCGTGTTGGCATCGATGGCTTGCCATAGTGCTGTCCGCGCTAATCATCAATTAACGATTCCAGAGATGAATGCTTTGTTGCGTGATATGGAGCATACAGAGCATGGTGGTTTGTGTAATCATGGTCGACCGACGTGGAAGCAATTTACAATAGCCGATTTGGATAAGTTTTTTTTGAGAGGCAGGTGACTATTTCAAAGAACAAAAAAAAAATAATATGCCTAATGGGTCCGACAGCCTGTGGTAAAACTAAACTTGCCATCGAACTCGTGCAACAATTTCCTCTTGAAATAATCAGTGTCGATTCAGCAATGGTCTATCGCGGTATGGACATCGGAACTGCAAAACCTTCAAAAGAAGAACTCAAAAAAGCACCACATCGACTCATTGATATTTGTGACCCGGCCACGCCTTACTCTGCTGGTCAATTTTGCGAAGATGCGTTGCGCGAAATAAAATTAATTCATGCGCAAAATTACACACCTTTATTAGTGGGCGGTACGATGCTTTACTTTTATTTGCTGCAGCATGGTGTGGCGGATTTGCCAACGGCTGATCAAAATACGCGTGACAAAATTACTCAAAACGCAAATGAAAAAGGATGGCCTGCAATGCACGCACAACTGCAAGAAATTGATCCGAAAGCCGCCGCCACGATTCATGCGAATGACTCTCAACGCATTCAGCGCGCACTAGAAGTTTATTACATGACGGGTCAAACCATCTCTGAAATACAAGATGCCGAATCTCTAAAATCGTTACCGTTTGATGTCATTAATTTAATAGTTGCCTATGAAAACCGTGTGGAACTTCATCAAAAAATTGCAAAGCGATTTGATCAAATGCTTAAAAATGGATTTATTGATGAGGTCAAACAACTTTATGAGCGAGGTGACTTAAATCCGGATCTTCCTTCCATGCGAACCGTTGGCTATCGTCAAGCATGGTCTTATTTGTCGGGCGACTGTGATTACGACACCCTACGAGAGCGTGCCATCGTTGCAACGCGCCAATTAGCAAAGCGTCAGTACACCTGGTTACGACGTTGGAAAAATGCCACATGGTTTGCAAGCGAAGATCCAACCCTATTGGAGCATGTTGCTAATTCCTTATCGTCGCAGCTTTTAAAATAACGTATAATTTTTCTATGCATATCACGGTCAACATCCCTGCACAAACCATGACGGTCTATGACAATGATCGGATAGTCCGCCGCTACCTCGTCTCCACGGGGCTCAATGGTGTTGGTGAGCTCATCAACAGCGAAAAAACACCGCGAGGTCTGCACGTGATTCGTGCCAAAATCGGTGGAGGCTGCCCTGAAAATACCGTATTCGTCGAGCGTCGTCCTACAGGTGAAATCTTTAGCCCAGACCTAAAACTCAAATTCCCTCATCGGGACTGGATACTCACTCGCATACTATGGTTGAGCGGTTTGGAAGTGGGCAAGAATCGCTTAGGGCCGGTAGACACTATGCGTCGCTATGTCTATATCCATGGAAGCCCCGATGAGGCGGTGATGGGAAAACCGGGCTCAAGGGGTTGTATTCGCATGCATAATCCTGATGTGATAGAGTTGTTCGACTTGATTAACATAGGTGATCAAATCTTTATCGATGAGCGGAAGTAGCATATGGAACGCATTGATGAAATACTAAAATTTTGGTTTGGTCGTGTGGAGGAAACCATCGTACCCTCTGAAAACCGAGCCCGAATTTGGTTTGGTGAAAGCCCGGATGTAGATGCTGAAATCAAAGAAAAATTTAGTGATGATCTAGAAAGGGCTGTCGATGGAAAATGCACTGACTGGGAAACTGATCCACGAGGTCAGCTAGCACTCATCATCGTTCTCGATCAGTTTTCGCGACACATTCACCGCGATACACCACAAGCCTTTGCGCAGGATAATTATGCGCTGGGTATTTGCTCAAAAGGTATGGAGAAACAAGATGACCACTCATTAAGTTTAATTGAGCGAGTTTTTTATTATTTTCCGTTATTACATTCAGAAGAAATCGACTTTCAAGAAAAATCGATTCGTGCGTATCAAATGCTAGTTGAGCTTGCATTCCCAGAAACACAAGTCATCTATGAAAGTTTTTTTAAATTTGCCAATCACCATTACGGTATTGTGCGTCGATTTGGCCGCTTCCCGCAGCGTAATGCCATTTTAGGACGTGAATCAACGGATGAAGAAATTAAATACATTAAAGAATCTGAACGATACTGAGGTCAAAAGCCATGCAAAAAGAACCGCAACCGATTTACCGCATTATTTTTACACAAGAAGATAAAGTGTATGAAGTGTATGCTCATTATATTTCTGAAGAAAACTTGATGGGATTTATTGAAATTGAAGAATTAGTTTTTAATGAGGCAAATTCTGTTGTTGTGGATCCAAGCGAAGAAAAACTCAAAACGGAGTTTAATGGCGTAAAACGCAGTTACATTCCGATGCACATGATTTTACGCATCGATGAAATGGAAAAACGAGGGCCTGCAAAAATTAAAGAACCTTCAACACAGCGCGATAATATTCGACACTTGCCAGGCTCATTCAGAAAACAACCGGTTAAAGAAAAGGAATAACTCGGTGGTAGGGTTTGCCGTCATTGATGTTGAAGGCACTTCGTTAACTCATGAAGATCGTGAATTGATGCAACACCCAGGTGTTGCGGGTATTATTCTATTTGCACGAAATTATCAAAATCGAGAACAACTGCGCGCTTTAACTGCCGATATCTCAAAAACACGCGACTCTTTATTTATCGCTGTCGATCAAGAGGGTGGTCGCGTTCAACGATTTATTGACGGATTTACTCGGCTGCCCAGCATGTCATATTGGGGTGAGCGCTATAAAAAAAATCCTGAACAAACCAAAGCGGAACTTAAAAATACGACTCAAATTATGGTTAGGGAGCTTCAAGATGTGGGTGTTCAGGTGAGTCTACTTCCGGTGCTTGATGTTGACCAAGGCCTCAGTAAGATCATCGGAGAACGCAGTTTTGGTTCGAGCCCGAAGGAAGTAGTTGAGCTTGCAGAAGTGGTTATCGATACGATGCATGCAGCAGGCATGCCAACTACCGGTAAGCATTTTCCTGGTCACGGTGGTGTGGCGGCCGACTCCCACAAAAATTTACCTATCGATCAGCGTGGGCGTCAGATGATCGATGATTGCGATTTAATCCCCTTCGTCAAGCTCAGCTCTAAACTGGATGCGGTGATGCCTGCCCATGTGATTTATAAAGAATTTGATCCTGATCCGGCGAGTTTTTCTCCGTACTGGATACAGGAAATATTGAGAAAACGGTTAAAATTCAATGGAATGGTGATTAGTGATGACTTAACCATGCAAGGCGCAGCGGCAATGGGTGACTACCCAACCCGCGCCAAAAAAGCATTGATGGCTGGTTGCGATCTCCTTTCAGTGTGCAATAATCGTCAGGGAGCGATAGCGGTTTTGGAGGCTCTGCGGAATTACCGCGATCCGTCATCAGAACAACGAATTGCAGCGTTTATTCGAAAAATACGATAACTTAATGCATCCAGAGGCTAAAAGGTGGGCAATACAAACGTTCATGATTGGTTAATAAAGATAGGTCTCTTAGTTTTAGCGGGAGCCATTTTTAGTGTTTTGGAATGGCTTATCCATCGTCGATTATTACCGCTCTTCAAACGTAAACATCACGTGTGGCGCACTGCATTTTTGGAGGCCGAGCACCGGCCTATCCAAATTTATATTTGGTTACTCGCTATCAGCTTCATCATAACGATTACCGCCAATCATTTTTCTTTTGATGGTGGTTTTGCCGATGCGATTGCCACCATCCGCAGAATTATGACGGTGACTTTTGTGTTTTGGTTTGCGATGCGTTTTATTCGACGCGTTGAAAATGGGTTAGCTAAACGCGCGCAACAAGGCATTGGCAAAGTCAATGACGAAATGAGTATTCATGCGTTATCACAACTATCGCGCGTTATTATCATCGTCATTATTTTATTGATTATCCTGCAAACTGCCGGCATCAAGATATCTGCGTTATTAGCCTTCGGTGGTGTGGGTGCTTTGGTTATTGGTTTGGCGGCTAAAGATAGTTTAGCTAATTTTATCGGCGGCATGATGATTTATTGGGATCGTCCGTTTTCGGTGGGTGATTGGATTCGTTCACCGGATCGTCAAATTGAAGGAACCGTTGAGAATATCGGTTGGCGTTTAACGCGTATTCGGACTTTTGATAAACGCCCGCTTTATGTGCCAAACGGCATTTTGTCTAATGTCAGTGTCGAAAACCCATCGCGAATGACCAATCGTCGGATTAAATGCAGTGTGGGTGTACGTTATAGTGATGCCAATCAAATTGTACCGATTGCCAAAAGCATAGAAGAAATGCTGCGTAAACATCCTGACATCGATACGAATCAAACCTTATTTGTGTATTTATGTGAATTTGGCCCATCTTCACTGAACATACTCGTCTATACCTTTACGAAAACGACGGAATGGGTCAAGTTTCAAGCCATACAGCAAGATGTCTTGCTTAAAATCATGGACATCGTAGCGAACCATGGTGCAGAATGTGCATTTCCAACAAGTACTATTCAGATGCCAGAAGGAATCAATATAAATGTAAAGGATGCAATCAAAGAGGTGGTGCATGACTAATATGGATCAAACGATAACAATGGAAGATAGGCCAATGATGTTACCCGAACACATTAGTGACGTTTTAGCAAAGGCAACCTGCCTATATCCAAAATCCGAAGTAGAGGCAGCGTTAGACCGAATGGCCTTAGATATTCATGATGCATTATCAGAATCTAATCCTATTTTTATCTGTGTCGTTGTGGGTGGTATTGTACCTTTAGGTAATTTGTTACCGCGTTTGGCTTTTCCGTTAGAAGTGGATTATGTTCATGCCACGCGTTATCGCAACGATTTAACCGGTAAGGATTTACAGTGGAAAGCCAAGCCCAGTTGCAATATGAAAGGGCGAACAGTTGTCATTGTCGATGATATTTTAGATGGTGGCATAACCTTGAGTAGTATCATTGAATTTTGTAAAGAAAAGGGTGCTGCAAAGGTTTATACGGCTGTATTGGTTGATAAGTGTCATGTGCGGTTACCGAATGGACACCAGAAAGCTGATTTTAGCGGACTAGAAGTTGGCAATCATTATGTGTTCGGATACGGCATGGACTATAAAGGCTACTTGCGAAATGCCCCTGGTATTTATATGGTCGCTCCCGAACACGAGTAGGCTTGTTTACGTTTGTTGGATGGGTGTGATTTTAATTAACACGCCGTACAGTGGAAAATCAATATAATTTAATTCATCGCTGCGCATGCGACGCGTTTGTCGTAGATTAAAATATACCAAGTTATTTGACATATTATTAAAATAATCATTTCGAGCTAATTTTGAAATAGCACTTGCCGGTGCTGCAAAGGTTAAATTCAAATTCACATTTAAATAACGTTCTACGCTAACGCGGATAGTTCCATGTACCTGAGACGTTGTTGTTCCAGCATTGTTATAGGTTTCGCCGCCCAAAATATGCACGGTACGGGCATAGCGCGGTTCGAATACTTGTTGGCGCCACGCAATATGCATGATGGTGTGATAAGTTGAAATATATTTATTTAAACGTGCTTGTTGTTTAGCTAACGTAAAGTCTTGAGGAGCCAGCAATCGATAATAACGAAGATTGCTCGTTACGGGTGCCAATCGAATGCCCTTCAAATACTGGTTCGCATCGCCGGTCGAAAGAGGCCACTGCTCGGTGTCCAGCGATTTTGTCGACATGTGTGAAAAAACAATGAGCTCCACCTGATAAGCCTTGGCGATATCGGCATTGGCTGGAAGGCTTGTTAGCAGTAGGCTGCTCAGTGCGGTGGCAATGATGACTGTAAATATGCTTCGTTTCATAGGCGTTAAGTTTACTACAGCTCTTACTACTGGGCTAGTGGGGTCGGTTTGTCAGGTAAAACTACTCAATTAAGAGCTTTTTTGAATTAACTCACTATTGCTGTGAACCTGATGTGCTAGGCTCCGTCTCAAGCCTCAAACCAACAAAGTCACACATTGTCTTAAATGTCATAAATCTTCATATCGTTTGGGCTATCGAACCCACTCGTTAAATTATTAAGTTTTATTAGACGGAGATAAACCTATGGATAAGCCCATAGAGACCCAAACACAAAATACTTCTCACTCCAATGCGAGTCAACCTATAGCTATCCCGATAGCAGACCCAGAAGAGCTGGGGTCAGGCAGAGTAGAAGTAGATGATGAAATTAGCACTCAAACTCCTGCTCATTTAGAACCAGAGGTTATCGTAGTTTCTCCCGAGAAATCTTATGCTGCTCCATCTGACAAACCAGAATTAGAGCCTGAGTCACAGCCTTCGGTGGCGATCGATCAGGAAGGAGAGGGCGAATATTATGATGCTCTCCCTGAGCAAGCCATGAATACAGCTCCGCAACCGGAACTCGTTATATCTATGGAAGAAAAGGACGAAACAGAGTTAGAGTCTCAATCTTTGATGGCGAGCGATCAGGAAGTAAATATCGAATTGCAGATTGCAGATTGTATCTCACGAATATTGGAAGAGTTGGAGCCTAGCAGGCAGATGAGGATGGATGAGGATCAAATTGCTTCTATCCTAGAAACTTCTATATCCCGTGAGGAAAAAGCTATTTCTGTTACTGACATAAGTTCTTATCTCATTTCTATCTTTCTTTCTTCAGCCGCTGCTTGGGTGGCATATGCACAGTCAGCTAATGATTATTTTTCAAAGCCGGTACAAGTTTTTTTTCAAGTTATCAATACATTTATTGTATTAACACAAGGAATCGAGACCGGTCGAGAAGTAGTCAAGTATTATCTGACTACTTTGTTAAAATTTGGTAAGGTTATATGTAGAGGCAGTGAAGAAAGTTTTCAGCTTAGCAGCATACGTAGTTTGGTACTTGAAATACTTCAGCTACTTATTGCATTTTCTTCAATGACACTATCCCTTTCTGTTGCGAAATTATTTATCCCATTAAATACCTTATTCAATCGTATATTTTTTACAGTGTCATCAATCTACATTCAACGAGGTCAGATTGAGCAGATTAAGAGAACATTTATTTATCCTCTTGTCGAAAAGCACGACTCTAGTAAGTTTTCTTCTTTAAAAAGAACGTTATTAAACAAAATTATTGATGAACAAGAAAATCCAAAAGAATTTTTGAAATCTCTAAGAGAAGACGAAAAAAAATTCTATAAATTTTCACTTGAATTTATCTCCAGAGCTAACAAACTTGGATCAGAGCATGGATCATTTATAAATTTTCCACTGGTAGCTAAGTTGGTTTCAATAATGAGTTTGTGTACATCATATACTTTTGCAAATTTCCCTATATATGAGGCAGGAATTAAGGATAAAAATTTCTCTAGACTAAGAGCGTTTATTTCAATAGGTGTCGATGGGTTATTTGGTAGCGCTATGTCGGTGATGATCACTAAGATGCTAGCCTCATTGAAAAACCTAGGGAATCCTCTTTTATTGATTACTCAACGCCCGATAGAACTCAGTCTTATTTTTTTAGCAACAGCGGTTGCATGCATTCCTATTATTCCCTATTGGACGATGGCAACTAAAGAGGAAAAGTCTCCATATCTTGAAGCTGCTGGTGTGCCGGGTAGTTTCGTCGATAATTTTTGTTTTTTAGCAGAGCCCGCTTGGATTGTGGGAATGGCACTTGCTTATAAATTTGGCTTTAAGAGAGCGGGTATTGAAAGGGAAATACCTTTATTAGCTAAACGGTTAGAAGATTTTTATTCTCTGTTGTTAGCCCTTGATAACTTAAGCAATGATAGCACAACTGATGTAGCTGAGGTTGAACAAAGTGTCTCTAACCCCGATCCCAACCCTAGTTCGGGCTCACGTCGATGGGGCTTACATTGTTTGAATTTCTTTGGATTGTGTTCAAGAGGGAGCACTTCAGACATAGCACAACTCGTCGACGAGGATAGAGAAGCTTCTAGTCGTTTAGCCTCTCCTGGTATGCAGTAACGAAAAACATAGACTTATGAAATATATCCTGTTAATTTATAAGCATTATTCAATGGATATTTTAAGGAGGAAAAATCATGGCTAGGGGATGTCACGCCTTGCAAAACTGGGGCGCACTTATTGGACGAATCTTTGTTTCATTAATCTTCATTATCGCTGGTATACAAAAAATTGTTCAATATCACGCTATGGCGGGGATGTTGGCGCAAATGGGGCTGCCGTCCTCACAATGGTTATTGATACTGGCTATTATTTTTGAATTAGGCGGTGGTTTGCTCGTGTTTTTTGGGTGGTTTGCGCGTTTTGGAGCTATACTTCTATTTATTTTTGTCGTTGTAGCCACCTTTTTATTCCACTCATTTTGGAATTTTGAAGGTGCGGGAATGGTAAATCAGGTCCATCACTTTTTGAAAAACCTATCGATTTTGGGCGCGTTGTTATACATCCTGGCATTTGGTGCTGGCGATTATGCGTTTACCCGCCGGAAATCTGTTGATTAGGGGCTGAGCCTTTACTCACCCAGAGTTACTCGATATATTGGGTGGCCAATGGGTTAGAATAGAGGTTCTACGTGGAACAATTACTGAACAACGTGATCACAGACCGGCCATCCTCGCGGTTTGAGAAGAAGCTCATCCACTATACCAAGAAGGCTATGAATGACTACCGGATGGTAGAAAAGGGTGACCGGGTTCTGGTTTGCCTCTCTGGGGGCAAAGATTCCTACACCATGCTCAATCTTTTGAACATGATTCGGATCGAGGCTCACTACACCTTTGAAATCTTCGCCTTTACATTGGACCAAAGCCAGCCCGGCTGGAGCGATGGCCACATGCGTGCTTGGCTAGAGGCCAATCAAATTCCCTACGAGATTTTAACGCGTGATACTTATACCATCGTGAAAGACAAAATTCCGGAAGGGAAAACCTATTGTTCATTATGTTCCCGTTTGCGACGCGGCATCATTTATCGATATGCTGAAGAAAATAATTTTAATAAAGTGGCATTAGGGCATCATCGTGATGACCTAATTGAAACGTTATTAATGTCGATTTTATACACGGGCCAAATTCGATCGATGCCACCAAAATTATTAACCGATAATAAAAAGCATATCGTTATTCGTCCTTTATCCTATTGTCAAGAAAGCGATATTATTGAATACGCCAAAGAACAAAACTTTCCCATTATTCCTTGTAACTTATGTGGCTCACAAGAAAACTTAACACGACAACGTGTGAAAAATCTTATTGCTGAATTGGCAAAAACTAATCCAAAAATACCGAGTAATATTTTACGCGCGATCAGTAATGTAAAACCCAGCCAGTCAATGGATCATGAGTTGTGGGATTTTAAAGGGTTAGAAATTATTGATTAAAAAATTAAGAGGGTGTCTCTAGAAATCTATTTTCAGAAAAAATAGCGTTCAATTGCGGCAAAGAGAGGGGGGTTGTGTTTTCGGGCGTTAGTGCCAGGATGGCACTAAGCAACTTTGGCAAGCAATTGAAAAGGAGCGATATGAAAAGATTACTTTTTCTTCTACTTACAATCCTACCCATGGCGAACAGCTACTCGGCATACCTACCACCAGCTAGTGGTAACAATGATATGGTGGTCACCGCGCAACGCTTAGCGACAGAAGTTGGTGTGAATATTTTAAAAAAAGGGGGTAACGCCATCGATGCAGCCGTTGCGGTGGGTTATGCGTTAAGTGTTGTGCAGCCCTGTTGTGGGAATATTGGTGGTGGTGGATTTATGTTAATCCACTTGTCTAAAGGCAAAAATGTATTCCTCGATTTTCGTGAAAAAGCACCTGCAAAAATTTCTAAAAAATTAAAACCTGGTATTTCGCATGGCTATTCAACTGTGGGTGTGCCAGGCACAGTAATGGGATTAGATACGGCTTTAAAACTATACGGCACCATGCCATTAAAACAGGTCATAGCACCAGCCATTGATTTAGCAGAAAAAGGGTTTATTTTAACGAAAGCCGATATAAACTATTTAGATTACGGTGCCGAAACGTTTAAACAATCTCCCAATGCATCTTTGATTTTTCTAAAAAATGGAAAACCGTATCAACCGGGTGATCGTTTAATTCAGATGGATTTAGGGAAAACGTTAGAAGAAATCAGTAAGGGTGGCACTGATGCATTTTATCATGGGCGAATTGCCCGGGAAATTGCGACTGCGAGTAAAGCCTATGGAGGAACGATAACGCTAAAAGATTTAGCGGATTATTCCGTGGTCGTCACGCACCCCATTCAATGCGAATATCGTGGTTATCAAATTATTTCGGCCCCACCCCCGGGTTCGGGTGTAACCGTGTGTGAAATATTAAATATAGTCAGTGGCTATCCTATTGGTGCACTGGGATTTCATTCTGCAATGACCACACATTACAATGTGGAGGCTATGCGGTATGCTTTTGCGGATCGTAATCGATATTTAGGTGATCCGGATTTTGTTAAAAATCCTGTAAGAAAATTATTGTCCTCTATCTATGCTGATAAAATACGCAAGAAAATTAATCGTCTTAAAGCAGGTAATTCCCGTCCACCAGGTGAATTGATGAGGCCGCATAATACGACCCATTTTGTCGTTATTGATAAAAAGGGTAATGCAGTTTCATTAACTTACACGCTCAATCGATTTTTTGGATCCGGTGTGATTGCCGGCAATACGGGATTTTTTCTCAATGATGAATTGAATGATTTTACGTTAAGCTTCGGTGTGCCAAATATATATAAACTCACTCAGGGTAAATCAAATTTAATCAAGCCTAATAAAAGACCATTGAGTGCCATGAGTCCAACATTTGTCATGAAGAATCATAAATTATATATGGCATTAGGAGCAGCAGGTGGGCCGACTATCATCACCACCGTCGTTCAAATTATCGAAAATGTTTTAGATTTTGATATGAATGTTAATGTAGCAGTGAATATGCCACGTTATCATATGCAGTGGTTGCCAGATGTTGTATATATGGAACCGTTTGTATTTTCACAAGATACACTAAAAATATTGCACGGTATGGGCTATAAAACGAAGCTTGGCTTTTATAATGAAACAATTTGGGGGCAAGCGGCTGCTGTTTTAATCGATCCTAAAACAGGTATTTTGTATGGAGCTGCTGACAATAGTCGGCCAACTGGGGCAGCGATGGGCATTGAAGCGCATGATGATAAAGATTAAAATTTAAGTTGAAAACTCGTTAATAGCGCTTGCGTTGCCTGAACGGGTCCATTTTCAGAGGTCATATCGTATTCGAATGTGAGTTCGCTATAACGAGACGTATTGATGCCGAGGCCTCCGCCATAGTAGGGAGTGATCCGGTTTTCAAAGTTGGTAGCATGATTGGTGTTGAGTGTATCGACAGCATTATATTCGGTGGATATGCTGGCAACTCCTAGCTTTCCATATAGGTTAAGTTCTCGATTTAAGTGGATGGTGCCTTTACCTGCGGCTTTGGTCATGGAATTATTCTTGGTGAGCGGGCTATCGCCCAAGGTGACATTGGGTAGGGCTGTATAACCACCTTCTAAGGCAAAATAGGGGTTGATTTGGTAACCGCCGTTGACTCCAGAGACCAAACCCAGGCTCTGATTGCTGTTGGTGTAGGGATTTTTAGTGTTGCCGCCGTAACCGAGGCTAGAACTTAAATAGGTCGTCCCTTGAGTGATGGCGATGGGTGCAAGATTGCTGTCTGCCAACGTCATTGTGCCAAACGTCATCGAGGCAACAGCACCTAGACCATAAAGGGTGATTAGGACTTTGGTTCTTCGCATTGTCTATTTATTAACCAATATAAAAATACATGATAGCATTTTTTCTATCAAAAGTGTCAAGACATTAATTTATATTCATATTTTTCAATAGTTTACTGGAGTTGGACTTTGGATTGCGTCATGAGTCGCCTCGCTCACATCGAATGTCACCTTACCAGTTGTGATATCGTATATGGCGCCGACTAAGCCTATTTTCTGTGATACGAGCAGGTCGTGCAAAATCTTACTATCTTTAAAGAGCTGCTTTTGTACGAGATCGACATGAGTACAGGCCACGTGATCAACAAAATTAATGATATCCTGATGAAGCAATAGCCCGCTAGATTCTCGACTCACCGCAATGGCTGGTTTTATCTTCGATAACAAAAAGGATAAATGGCCTAATTGAATATCTTCGCAGGCCGCCGTGATCGCCCCACAACGTTTATGCCCAAGCACAACGATAAGTTTTGCACCAGCGATCTCACAGGCAAATTCGATGCTTGCTAATATATCGGTATTGATAATGTTTCCGGCAATGCGCGCAACGAATACATCACCTAAATTTAAGTCAAAAACATTTTCTACGGGTACACGCGAGTCTATGCAGCTCAGAACGACAGCTATGGGGTGTTGGGCATCTGAAGTAGCTTTAATCTGTCTTTTGAAATCTTTATGTATGGGGGTATTATTTATGAAACGTTGGTTACCTTCTTTTAACACTTGCAATATTTCCGTAGGTGTTAGGCGGCTTTGCACGTCTAAAGTAGTAGCAGTAATGAAATTTATTTGGTTTGATAGATCATACTGTGGTTCTAGTCCTAGAATATTCAATGCAATATTTTTATCAGGAGCTTGATAATCTCTAAACTCCTTTATAATTTCCAAGATGTCTTGGTCGATGTAATTGGTATGATTTGCATCAAGAAGAACCTTGCTATTTTTGGGGATTTTTTTGAGGGCATTGACGATGGCTGCCTTGTTTAAGAAGCTTAGCTGTTGCGGTAATACCAAACGTAACACATCTCCGCTAGTGTGTTTTTCTTTAACGTGTAAAAACTGATAACGGCTGTTTTGATACAAAATAAAAAATAATCCTACCCCAAGTCCAATGAGAACGCCTAATAATAAATTTGTAAAAACGATAGCAACAACTGTGATAATAAAGGCAGTAAAGTACATTTTGCCAATGCTATACATTCGCTTGAAGAGTGCAAAACTAGCAAGCTTGTAACCGGTTGCAATTAATATTGTAGCTAGAGTCGCCAGTGGAATCTGATTGAGCCAGGCAGGAATAAAAACTATTGAAATAAGCAGTAACCCTCCATGTAGAATAGCAGATAGTTTTGTGCGATTACCTGCATGAATATTTACACTCGTGCGAACAATAACAGAAGTGATAGGCAAACCACCAATTAAACCAGAGAGCGTATTGCCAACTCCTTGGGCAATAAGTTCCTTATTACGTGAACAATAACGATGATGAGGGTCTAATTTTTCTGCAGCTTCCAAATTTAATAGCGTTTCCAAAGAAGCTACAATCGCTATGATAAATCCATATACATATATATTAACGTGAGTCCATGCAGAAAAATTTGGATGCAGTAGCTGCGCAAACAAACCATTCAGACCTTCGGTAACAGGGATATTGACTAAGTGCGAGTTCAAGAGTGCTAGACTCGGTAAAAATTTTGAAAATAAAAAATTGACGAGGACAGATATAATGACGGCCATTATTGCTGCTGGTATTTTTTGAAAAAATTTACTAGGAATTTTATTCCAAAAAAGTAAAATTATAAGTGTGATAATACTAATAAAAGTAGCAGGAATGCTAATTTTATGGATTAAATGTAGTAAGGGTGTGAGAGAAAAATTACCTTGGGCAGTGACAATAGATGCAGCAACTTGTTTAGCATTGCTGCTAAAACCAAAGGCAAGCGGTAATTTTTTTATTATAATTAAAATCCCAATCGCTGCTAATAATCCTTGAATGACATTGGAAGGAACGTAGTCTGCAATAAATCCTGCGCGTAATGAGCCGATTAAGATTTGCAATAAACCCGCAAAAACGAGTGCGAGTAAAAATGTTTGGAAATTGCCTAAGACTGCCGTGCTTGAAAGTACAATGGCAATCATGCCTGCTGCTGGTCCACTAACGCTAACCTGAGAATCGCTAAAAAAGCCAACGACAATTCCACCAATGATTCCTGTAATAATACCTGAAAAAAAGGAAGCACCAGAGGCAAGCGCTATGCCCAAGCATAGTGGTATAGCCACTAAGAAAACAATAACACTAGCGATCACGTCATTTTTAAATGAAATCCACTTCCTATTCATAATACATCCTACTTATTAAAGTGGCCAAGCCCATTGAATTAAAGGCAGCGCTACCACGATGACAATAATTTCAAGCGGCAAGCCCAGTCGTATGTAATCGATAAACTTATAGCCGCCAGGCCCCATCACAAGCGTATTATTTTGATGCCCGATTGGTGTTAAGAAGGAACAAGATGCACCGATAGCAACGACCATTAAAAAAGGATCAATGCTGGCATGCATGGTGTGCGCAATAGTTCCTGCGATGGGTGCCATCACGACAGCCGTCGCGGCATTATTCATAAAATCCGAAATGGTCATGGTGACAATCAATAACAATCCTAAAATATAAACTGGCGGAAGATGTTGGGTGAGACCAATAATATCGTGTGCGATTAGTGCCGTTCCACCGGTGCTTTGCAGCGCTTCACCGATCGGAATCATCGCTGCCAACAAGATAATAACAGGCCATTCAATGCTGTCGTATACAAATCGTAATGGTATCGAACGAAATAAAATCATTGCTAGCACAGCACCGCCAAATGCAATTTCAACAGGGATCAGTTGTAGGGCAGTCAGAATAATGGCCAGAACAAAAATAAACAATGGCACAAACGCACGACGCTTTCCAACGTCTAGACGTCGCTCAATCAACGGTAAAAAGCCTAAGTTTGCAACGTTTTCTTGTAGAATGTCTACGGGACCTTGTAAAAGAACGACATCTCCGGCGCGTAAATTAACTTGATGTAAGCGCTCTTTAAATGGGTTTCCTTCTCGAGATATTGCCAATAAATTTATGCGATAACGTGAGCGCAGATGAATATTTTGTGACGACCGATTTTCAATACGAGAACCGGGTGGGACCACGGCTTCAATTAATGAAACATCTTTTGATTTTAAAATATCGGATGAAATTTTCTCTCCGCCGACTAATTCTAACTTGGCTGTTTGTAATAATTCTTCTAAGTCTGTGGTTGATGATTCTATAATTAAAATATCATCGGCTTCTAATACATGATCAGGCGGTATTATTAATTTTTTCTTTTTGTTGCGGATCAAACCAGTAATAACAAAATCACCTTCCACCATTTTCTCAAGTTCACGTACGGTAATTCCGACCGTCGGTGAATTTTCAGGTATTTTAATCTCCGTGATATAATCTTGCATTTGAAACATATCATCAGCCTGTTTGGGTGCCTTGCGTTTTTTGGGCAACAGTCGCCATCCAATGAGTGCTATAAAAAGCACACCAGCCACAGCCACAAAAAATCCGACGTGAGCAAAGGCAAATATCGTAAAGGGCTGCCCTGTGATTTGTTCGCGATAAGATGATATTAATAAGTTCGGTGGTGTGCCGATTAATGTGGTTAAACCACCCATGGCAGAGCCTAACGCAATGGGCATTAATATCGTGGATGGGGAGCGGTTATTTTTAATAGCAGTTTGAATGGCAATCGGCATCATGAGCGCTAAGGCACCAACGTTATTCATAAATGCAGAAAAAATAGCGGTAAGTAATGTCAAACCACCGATGTGTAGAGTAGGATTTTTTGTAAAATGAATAATTTTTCTTACCAGTGAACTCATTATTCCAGAGCGTGTGATGGCTTGTGAAATAATCATGACACAGGCTACCGTAATCACAGCGGGGTTACTGAAGCCTGTAAAAACACGGTCATAAGGAACCGCGCCCACTGCAGTAGAAATGAGTAAGGCGATCATAGCCACAACATCATAGCGCCAATATCCCCAGATAAATAAGGCCATGGTAATGGCCAAAACGATGAGAATGGTGTAGGGTCCATGCATTGATTCAAGATTCCTTGAGCGAGTTAAGTTGATTATTATCATACCGAAATGATCTTGTCGGTACCAGGCGACTCTATCTGAGGAAATTCATTAGCCCTTTTTCGTTTTGATTTGTTAAACTCATCGGATGAAGCGTACTTTTTTTGCCATACCCGTGATCTCGAAAGAACATCGCTTGTTGCAAAAAGCGATGAAGCCGATCGTCCAACAATTGGGTGATACAGTGCAATGGATCCCTGAAAAAAAGTGGCATGTAACGGTGTGTTTTTTAGGCAACGTAGAGGATCATACGATTGAATATCTTTTACAAGCTGCCGAAAAAATTTCCTGCCATACTAAGCGATTTATTATAAATATCAATAAAATATCTGAATTTCCTTCATTGCATTCTAGGATAATCGCGGCACATCTTGATCTCCATAAATCCTTGGAACTTTTATTTAATTCATTGGATGCGGCTGCCAAAACAGCAGGGCTTCCCGGCGAAGCTCGGGCTTATCGACCGCATATCACGATGGCAAAGTTTGGTCGTCGTAAGCGTCGTTTTGATCCTGTATTGTTTGAAAAATTTACACTTCACGCAGAAGAGTTGGTACTGTTTCACAGCAAGCCGACCGAGCAGGGCAGTGAGTATATTCCACTGAAAACGTTCCGCTTCGATAAATGCTAGGTATTGTATTCATACTTATTGATAATTTGCTAAACTTACAGAGTCAACAAACTGGAGAATTACATGGCTGAATCAATTGATGACTTAACAGTCGAATATATCGAGGATGGTGTTAAAACCATTCAAGAACTGGATAAAGTAGTTCTGACTAAGGGTGCATGGTGCACCATCATTTATAAAATCCAAAATTGGAATCGCGCAAAACAAGAATATAATCCGGTGAGTTACACCATTCGTCGTTATCAAAAACGCAGTGGTGAATACCAACAGCGCTCCCGTTTTAATATTTCAAGGAAAGATCAAGCTGAAAAAATTATCGAAACGTTATCGAAATGGGTGAAGGAGTCAGAGGAGTAACACGCATGAGAATTCTGCACACGATGCTGCGTGTCACCGACCTCGAGAAATCACTTGATTTTTATGTTCGTATTTTAGGCATGCGATTACTGCGCAAAAAAGATTTTCCAGAAGGAAAATTTACCTTGGCATTTGTCGGTTATGGAGATGAATTCAACTCAACCGTTCTTGAGCTCACTTATAATTGGGAGACTCACGAATATGATTTGGGTAATGCCTACGGACACATTGCGATAGAAGTTGATGATATTTATAAAATGTGTGATGACATTCGTGAGCAAGGTGGCAAAGTGATCCGCGAGCCTGGTCCCATGAAGCACGGCACGACGGTGTTAGCGTTTATTGAAGATCCTGATGGTTATAAGATCGAGTTATTAGGGAAAAAATCTTAAAAACATTTTATCCATTTCAATTGCTTGACTCGCGAGTTTAGAGTTATTGAAAGCTATTTGATTAACGGGTAATGGCTTTAAGAGCAGCTCTTAAAGCCTAATCTTTGAATCGAATCCACGCCTGCCAAACCACTATAACAGCTAAAATTAAAACGAAAACAAAAAGTGAAGGCATTACTAGTGCATGTCGGGTAGGCAAGAGTGTCAAAATGACCGTTGTAATAAAAGTTACTGTCATCGTAGTAAAACTCATCACGGCAGAGCCGGTCGCTTTATCTTCGTAACCAACTAAAGCCATTACCGTGACACTGCTATAAACCATGGGCAATCCCATCATGATAAAAAAGATGGGTGCCATTAAGCTGAATGTATTGATCCAGCCGAGAACGAAACAAATAAACATAAATAAAGTACCCAATATCGTACTACTATAGCCGATGGTGATTACTTTATAAGAAGATAAATGCTTGCTGATTCTCCCAGACGTCAATGCTCCAATCAATTGTCCGCAATAGGGAATTAATAACAGGGCACCATAAACACCGGGAGTTAAGCCAATTTCATCGATAGCAATAAAAGGTGCGCCGCTGCTAACGATATAAACAAAAGATGCCATTAAACCGTAAATGAGTGAAAAGATGATAAGGCGCAAATTTTTAAAGGCTTTTGAATAAGAATGAAGTAATGGTTTAAGTTGTAAAGCATCCAGACTTTTTCTCTGTAATGTTTCTGGCAAGGGAGCGCTAGTGAGTAAAATGATGCCGCCGTAGATTAAATAAAAATAAAAACAAGCAATCCAGGAAATGTGAGAGGTGATAATACCGCCTAAAAATACAGCTAGCGCTGGCATAAAGGCATAAGCTAAAACAGTATAACTAACAACGGGGCGTGCTTGTTCTGGAAAATAAAAATCATTAATAATAGTGAAACTGATAATCATCCCAACAGCAGAGCCGAGTGCCATTAAGAAACGCCCTATCAAAAGTACATCAAAACTATGAATATAAATACCCACTAAACAAACGATACAACTAAGTATGTAGACGGCAATGCCCAAATAAACGGCTATTTTTCGTCCATATCGATTTGCAAAGGGCGAGTAAATCAGTTGTCCGATTGCATAACCAATGATAAATAAAGTGATGAGTTGTTGCGCTTTTCCATTGGAAACAACAAAAAAATCACCGATGGCTGGAAGTGCAGGACTTATTAAAACAGTGGCCACAGATGGAAAGCTGATCAATAAGATCAAAGAAAGCAAATGTGGTTTTTTGGTATTGAGTCTATATTGCATTTATTTGGCCAGAATTTGCATGAACTTATCTACCGGCATTGCATCCAATTTTCGAGCATCATTGCACAAGGCAGTGATTTTTTCGGCTTGTTTTTTGTCAAAATGGCTATTAACACTTTTTTGGAACTTTTCCATTAAAAGTGGAATTCCTTCATCGCGGCGGCGACGGTGACCGACGGGATAGTCAATCGAAATTTCTTCCGTGTTTGACCCATCCGTAAAAAAGATTTGAATTGCATTGCCGATCGATCGTTTATCGGGATCAAGGTATTCTTGCGTAAAGCGCGGTTCTTCGATCACTTCCATTTTTTCTCGTAACTGATCGATACGAGGGTCTTCGGCCACATCATCTTCATAATAAGCTGCAGTTAGTTCACCGTAAATTAATCCGATAGCAATCATGTATTGAAGACAGTGGTCACGATCCGCTGGGTTATGTAGCGGACCTTTTTTATCGATGATTCGAACGGCAGATTCCTGCGTTTTTACGATGATTTTTGCTATATCGTCGAGACGATTTTTGACTTGATCATGCAATGCAAAAGCACACTCTACTGCTGTTTGAGCATGAAATTCAGCCGGAAAAGAAATTTTAAATAAAATATTTTCCATGACATATGTGCCATATGGCCGTTGAAACTTGAAATGATTACCACGAAATGTGGCATCGTAAAAACCCCATGTCGGCGCTGTTAAAACACTGGGATATCCCATTTCTCCAGCCATCGCAATTAATGCCAAACGCACACCGCGACTGGTTGCATCACCTGCTGCCCAAGATTTACGTGAACCGGTATTGGGTGCATGGCGATACGTTCGTAAGCTTTGCCCATCGACCCATGCAAGAGATAAAGCGTTACAAATTTTTTCATAATCTCCGCCAAACATTTTTGTAGTGACAGCAGTGGTTGCGACTTTTACTAAAACAACGTGATCGAGTCCCACACGGTTAAAACTATTTTCTAGCGCAATCACACCTTGAATCTCGTGTGCCTTAATCATTGCATGTAAAACATCACGGATTGTGAGTGATTGTTTTTTTTGTCGATTCAAATAATCCGCAACGGCTAAAATGCCGCCGAGATTATCAGAAGGGTGTCCCCATTCGGCGGCCAACCATGTGTCGTTAAAATCTAACCATCTAACGAGCGCGCCAATATTAAAAGCTGCTTGCACGGGTTCCAATTCGTAACGTGTGCCGGGTACTCGCGCGCCTTTTTTTAAAGTCGCACCAGGCACAACCGGACCTAATAATTTAGTGCAATGAGGGTTTGCTAAGGCTAAAAAGCCGCACGCCAGGGTATCCAGCAAACAATACCGTGCGGTATTGACAGCCAATTCGCTGTCGATGTTGTAATTTAAAACATAATCCGCAACGTCGCGAATTTCCTTATCAAACTCAGGCTTATCATTTTTCATAATTATCTATCTATCTTCAATCGCTATAAATTCACGTGGAGCAGGGCCGATATATTCGGAAATAGGCCGTATTAATTTATTATCGGCACGCTGCTCGATAATGTGTGCTGACCAGCCGCTCACGCGTGACATCACAAATAATGGAGTGAACATATCGGTAGGAATATCGCAAAATGCATAAGCAGAAGCACTATAAAAATCGAGATTAGGAAATAATTTTTTTTGATACCACATTATTTTTTCAATGCGTTCTGATATAGGAAAGAAAGTTTTGTCGCCGATATGTTTGGCTAATTTTTCAGACCAGGCTTTAATAATATCCGAACGTGGATCCGATATCGTATAAACACGATGACCAAAACCCATAATTAATTCTTTTTTAGCAAGCATTTTGTTCACGCCAGCTTCAGCCTCATCTGGTGAGTTAAACCGGCTAATGAGTTTATAAGCTTCTTCATTGGCACCACCGTGTAAAGGGCCACGTAATGTGCCAATAGCACTACAAATGGCTGAATAAAAATCGGATAGGGTTGCAGCCGTCACTCGGGCCGCAAAAGTAGAGGCATTAAATTCGTGCTCGGCATATAAAATCATGGAGACATCTAGCATGCGTGCTTGTTCGGGGTCGGGTTTTTTTCCGTGTAATAAATGTAAAAAATAAGCTGCTTGACTGTCATCTTTTAATTCAGTATCGATGCGTTTTCCACTTTTTTGAAAGTGATACCAATACAATAGCATCGCAGGAAAACTTGCAATCAAACGATCGGCAATAGCAATGGCACCATGCGAGTGAGTTTCTGGTTCTAGCGAGCCTAAAATAGAGCAACCCGTTCGCAAAACATCCATAGGGTGTGCGTTACCGGGAATTTGTTCTAAAACGGTTTTGAGTGGTTGTGGCAGTCGGCGAAGTTTTACTAAAGTGTCACGATAGGCATTGAGCTCTTTTTGACTGGGGAGTTTACTGTAGATTAATAAATAAGCAACTTCTTCGAACGTAGCGTTTCTTGCGAGATCCTCAATGGCATAGCCACGATAATGCAGCCCTACACCTTCTTGACCAACGGTACAAATACCTGACTTTCCTGCCACAATACCAGCGAGGCCCCCTGATTTTTTCGTACTCATGGATGCTAGCTCCTTTTAGCTTCTTTCGATGCTGGATTTATTAGAGTCCTAGTATACTGGGTCGCTGTCCACGAAGTCTAGCTAGCATGTTATAGTAGTAACATGAATCAATTACCTCATATTGTCATCGTAGGTGGTGGTGCTGGCGGTCTAGAATTAGCGACCATGCTGGGCCATCGACTTGGTAAACATCATAAAGTGAACATCACATTGGTGGATCGTTCATTGACTCACGTTTGGAAACCCTTGTTGCATGAAGTAGCGGCGGGAACACTCGATACGAATGAAAATGAAGTGAATTATATTACACATGCCCATTCACATTATTATCAATTTCAAGTGGGAGAATTGACGGGATTAAATCGAAAAGAGCAAACGATTACTATCAAATTTCAGCCCAGTCATGACAATAACCAACCTGCTTCAGAGCAAACGTTACATTACGATATACTTGTCATTGCTATTGGTAGCATATCAAATAATTATGATATCCCAGGCACCGATAAATATTGTTATTATTTAGATTCAAGTGAAGAAGCGAAAGATTTTCAGCAGTTTTTCCTGAATCAAATTATTGGTAAGCAAAGGTTAGATACTGTAATTGTAGGTGGTGGCGCAACAGGTGTTGAATTGTCTGCTGAATTGCATTATGCGATACAACAAGCAGCCGAATACGGCTTAAAACATTTAGATGGTGAAGATGAAATTAAAATTACAATCATCGAAGCGGCCGATCGAATTTTACCTGCTTTACCTGAACGCATTAGTAATTTAACAATGCTAGAATTAAAGCGCCGTCACATCGAGGTCGCTACAGACGAACGGGTGACCAAAGTGACAGAAGAGGGTGTTTACACCGCGAGCGGAAAGTTCATTCCTGCTGCATTAAAAATATGGGCGGCGGGAATTCGAGGTCCTAAAATTTTAGCCGAACTCGATGGCCTTGAAACAAACGCTAGTCGTCAATTGCTGGTGAAACCAACCTTACAAACAACATTGGATGATAAAATTTTTGTGTTTGGTGATAGCGCTGCGTGTCCTATGCCAAATGGTAAAATGGTTCCGGCTCGCGCACAGGCTGCTCATCAACAAGCTTCGTTACTTGTTAAATCCATTATAAATGTAATGGCGGGTAAGGCATCGTTAGAATATAAATATCGTGATTATGGCTCGTTAATTTCATTGAGCCGGAAGGGGACGATTGGCGATCTCATGGGTAAAATGTTAAAAAACGTCTTGATCGAGGGATTTCTCGCTCGTTTATTCTATATTTCTCTATATATTGGACTTTGGATAAATAAAATCCCTTGCCAGTTAGGACAATAATCAAAAAATGTGAGTTTCTAAATCTTAACCTGTTTTTTGCAGCAATTCGTAGAATTTCTCAGGTGTAAAATTTATTTTATCCAACCATGATTTTACTATCCCAATCAAATCCTCTATTTTTTCAGGGTCTGAGTTTTGCGTCTTTTCTTCAGTCCTCTGAATCGTTTTAATTTTTGAGTTGCTATTTTTGAAAATAGCAGGATGTCGCGTGCGTTTCCCCTGCGTATCACCTTTGGTTCTGCCTTGCGGATTACCGCGTGGTTTGCAGAGATTAGCAGGCGTGCCAACGGTATCAAGCACCGTAGAAAAACCCCGTTGCGTTTGTGAAGGGGTCGCAGTTATTGATGGTTTTTCGTTATCCACTTGGAAGCTCGGCAAATACCGCTCCCATTTTTTCGGTAAAATCGGGGCAAGATTCCTCGCTAGATAAAGTTGCGTATACGCTAATGCTGTCATCCGCCACCAATCTTCTTCGTGCTTAACATCCGGTGTTTGGTATCGGTCAAATAACAGTTTGTCTTTACCAAAACGAAAGTAGTGTTCAATGTCATAGCGTCTATCGTAATAGTGATACGCTTCTAATGCTGTGATTTCATTACGTCGTTCACCAGCGAGTCCTAACCAGAGTGGATTTTTATATAAAGATTTACCGTTAGCATCAACCGCAACCAATTGCACAACAGTAACAGGATGCTCATATCCTTTAAATTGCTTTGAACCACGCAGTAATTGGTCACGCCATATTTTAATCTCCAATTGGTAAGTTTTGCCACTGCGGGTTGTAATGGGTTGCTGCACAATCTCATCGGATTCACGGTGAGTCGTGCTGTCGTTTAGTTTCATCGCATCACCATAGCGTTTTATACTTCCTGAGGTATTATCTTCTATTGATGCGGGCGCGAAAACATTACGGGTACTGTTAAAACGGAAAAGATGTACCCAATTGGGATTTTCGCTAACCAGTTTACGGCAAGCTTCTGTACCATATTTTGAATCAGCCACGCTAACCACCAATTTATGAGTAAGCGCTAAGTCTGCAATACAACGGTTAATTTGCTGCATCCCAACTACATTGCCTTTTTCATCGCTTTTAACGCGCCTCGTATCCAGTGGAACTAACCAATGCTTTTCTTGAGCTGCACCATCATTGGGCAATAGTGATACCGTTGAATATTCATGTCCAATGGTAATCGGTTTGTTACCCGGTGCTGGATTAGGGCTGTAAACCACATGGCGATCTTCAACACAGTGTGCACTTTGACGCGACTGTGGTGTCGTATCCGCAATAATGATCACACGGTCATCGCTATGACTCACATGTTCATATTGTAACCTCAGTTCTGGATAACTGCGTATAAATTATTCTTTATATTGTTGGTTTTTATTCCTGGCAAGCGTGTCGCGATGCTCGTGATAGATTATTGCCATCCCTGTCAATAATCGACTCGCAATACGCGACAACTTAAATAACCGCGGACGTCCTCCTCACCCGCGCTCCGCGACCTCACGGCTCGACTACCCACGGGCTCTAAACTGACTCGACGGCTCGTAAAGATTTTTTGCAGTCGCTTACGCTCGGCAAAAAATCCCAGCCTGCCGCGGAATACGCCCCTTCGCTTCGCTCTCCATGGCGCGCATCGAGGGTGTTGGCCGTATTTATGAGCAGACTTTTGTCGATACCTATAGCAGAATCGCTTTTGCCAAGTTATACACGGAGAAAACAGCGATGACGGCAGCTCATTTATTAAATGAACGTGTATTGCCATGGTTTAATGAGCAAGGTATCCGATTGCTGCGTATGCTCACGGATCGCGGGGCGGAATATTGTGGAAAAATTGAGAACCACGCCTATCAACTTTATTTAGCAGTTGAAGACATTGACCATTCGAAAACACGCGCACGTTCTCCGCAGACCAATGGTATTTGTGAACGTTTTCATAAAACGATTAAACAAGAATTTCAAGCGTGTCGCGATGCTCGTGATAGATTATTGCCATCCCTGTCAATAATCGACTCGCAATACGCGACAACTTAAATAGCCGCGGACGTCCTGGTCGCCCGCGCTCCGCGACCTCACGGCTCGACTACGCACGGGCTCTCAAATGACTTGACGGCTCGTAAAGATTTTTTGCAGTCGCTTACGCTCGGCAAAAAATCCGAGCCTACCGCGGAATACGCGCCTTCGCTTCGCTCTCCATGGCGCGCATCGAGTGAATGAAATAATTGAAAAAAAGACCGGAACCGCTAAAATTTAGCTCCAAAATTACAGCTAAATAATGTAACAGGAGTTAATCATGTTGGCACCGGTCACGGAGATTTTTTGTGATATGGATGATTTTTGCAAGGATTATTTGAAAGGTCAATCAAAGTATTTGCTACCGAACCCAGACAGAAAACGAGATCGAGCGATGCAAATGAGCTTGTCTGAAATTGGCACCATCATTGTGTTGTTTCAAATGAGTCACTATCGCACATTTAAGGATTTTTATTGTGGATGTGTTTTACAAGACATGAAGAAGTATTTTCCTACGGCGCTGAGTTACACACGTTTTGTCGCCTGCCAATCAGCAGCGCTAATGATGCTCGCCGCCTATTTGCTTTCGAGAAAGGGCAAACACACGGGATTGTATTATATTGACTCAACTACACTACGCGTATGCCACAATAAACGAATTTATCGAAACAAGGTTTTCAAAGGCATTGCTAAACGCAGTAAAAGCACAATGGGCTGGGTTTACGGCTTTAAACTACATATTGTGATTAATCATCAAGGGGAATTAATCCGTTTTTGTTTAACGAAAGGGAACGTGGATGATCGCGCTGTTGTTAGAAAATTAATGGCTAATTTAAAGGGGTTGGGCGCTGGCGATAAAGGGTATCTTGGAAAAGATCTTGCGGACGATTTGGCAAAACACGATTTAAAATTTGTGACAAAAGTCCGTAAAAATATGAAGAACAAAATGCTTTCTGCATTTGAAAAGTTTTTCCTAAAACAACGTGGCATCGTAGAAACGATTATCGATCAGTTGAAAAACTTGTATCATGTTGAGCATTCGCGTCATCGTAGTCCGATTAATTTTTTAGTCAATACCCTTGCAGCGCTAATTGCCTATTCTTGGCGACCAAACAAACCAGGAATAAAAACCAACAATATAAAGAATAATTTATACGCAGTTATCCAGAACTGAGGTTATTGTATTTTCATCATGCTATCCCAACAATTTGCTACCGACAAACCATCGCTAATCGCATCGGTAATACTACTGTATTCACGTTCAAAGTATGGCGATTCACATAATTCTATGGGTGTTTTGCAGCGATGGCCATGGCTTGAAAGGGCATCGAGTAAATTCATATTGGCATCGCGTCGCGCGGGGAAGATGTTGTAGAGGAATGTACGGAATTGTTTTAGTTTTTCTGTCGCTAACATCGTTTGTTCCTTATTTTATTTTTTCGAACAAACGTTGTTTACAACGTAAAATTTTTTTTCGGTTTCTATGTCAAGCAATTTTTAATTATTTTTATAAATTTATCCAAAGTCCAATATATAAAATGCATCAAAACAAACTGCACGGCTGGTGGCGTGTGCTGATCATTAATTTTGCAAAACTCGTAACTCATCGAGTAAAACCCAAGTTAAAGTTGCATTAGGTAACATTTTTAGCGTAAACTGTGCGCATTATCGCCACAGTCATTTCCTTATGGCCTTGAAAATCATCTATTTTTAAAACTTAAGAAGAAAAATAATAATGCTTAATTCTTTGAATAAAATAATATTTATAGTAGCTTTAACCTTTCTTTCATGTACTGCTATTGCAGGCGTTCCCATCTATCCAGATGGTATACCAACGCCATCAGATGCAACGCAATATGAAAACTGTCATTACACAAAGAAATATAGTAAGAGTCATAAACGGTATATTTATACCTACGAATGTCCTGTCGATGAAACCACTGAACAGAAGGTCGATCAGTTTTTGAATTCGTTAACCCCGCAAGAGCGGGCTGCTTTGCGTACACAACTCGAACAAGAAAAATCATTTCAAGAAGACCATTATGGTATTTCGTTTTATCAACCCACCTACATTCTACCGTTCTATTATACGGGTAGGGCCTATAATTCTGTGTATGCAGGAACGACACCAGACAATCAGCGTATTCTCAACGAAGAATTTAAGGCCCAGTTAAGTTTCAAATTCCCGCTTTGGCTTCACATGTTCAATAGCAAGCTTTCTTTGAACATGTATTACACGCAGCTATCGTATTGGCAGTTTTATGCGAAATCACAATGGTTTCGTGAAACCGATTACGAGCCTGCTTTGTATTTTAGTTATCGCTTTAAGCCTACGTGGTTAGGCTGGTTTGGCGTCGTGCATCAATCTAACGGTCAAGGCGGACAGTTAGAGCGCAGTTGGAATCGTTTGTTCGTTGATATGATGTACACTAAGGATAACTTTATCATCAGCCTGCGTCCCTGGATTTTAATTTTCAAAAACGAATCGAGTGATTTGCATAACCCCAATATCGCGCATTATTTAGGATACGAACGAATTGTCATCGCCTACAAATTTTATAATCAAGAAGTTTCATTAATGTTGCGTAATACCTTTGAGAGTGGCTTTAGTCGTGGTGCTATTGAACTCGATTATGCGTTTCCGATTCACGGTTTTCTGCACGGCTATATTCAATTTTTTAGCGGATATGGTCAAAGCTTGATTGAGTACGATCATTACACCAACAGTGTTGGCGTGGGTTTAAGTTTAAGTAATTGGGTTTAAGATCACTTACGATCGAGTACCGCCATCGTGAGTCGATTAACAGAAATTAAACGATCATTTTCATCCACGATCTGTATTCCCCAAACCTGCGTGCTTCGACCCAGGTGATAGGGTGTGGCAGTGCCGATAACATAACCCTCACGAATAGAGCGAATGTGGTTGGTATTGATAGCAAGGCCCACGCAATACTGCTTGGCATGTTCGACACAATAATTCGCGGCGATACTGCCAGCGGTTTCAGCGAGCACGCAAGAAGCACCACCATGCATGATGCCAATCGGTTGATGGGTACGATGATCAACAGGCATTCTCGCCTTGACGTAATCATCTCCAATCTCAATAAATTCAATACCCAAATATTCCACCATTGTGCCTTTGCTGCGCTTTGTGGCTTCTTCGATATCAATTTTTTCTTTCCAAATGGCCATATGAGTTACCTGTCAGTTACAAAAAAGTTTCAGAACGATCGCGGATTTCTTTGAAAGACCACTCCTTGAGAAGTTTGCCGTCTTTAAAAATCGGGATGAGTATATTCTCACGATTGCCTAGTTCTTCGATCCGGATGGTTTTAAATCCTTCCCGATCATCATGAATCAAGGCTAAGCGTCCCGGTTTTGATTCTTTGCTCATATCTGTTTTAGGCGTTTTATACACATCAAACCATTGACCATCTCGCTCAATGGCATTGGGTTTCATCGCAAATTCTTGCGTATCACGATCGAGCTTTTGCAATAAGGCGCCACCCATGCCAAAAGCAATATTTTCGGCACTTTGTTTTTTTGCCTTCATAGCGTCTAAACATGATGCGATGGTTTTAATATTAACGCCATCTCCTTGAATAATTCGTAAATTATTTGGCAAGACATGGTAGCCTTTTGAATTTATTGTTGAACCAAATTTCGCCATTAAAATCTCGATGGTTTTAGTCACAATTGTTGCAGGATCGCCGCTGTCAGGACGAATCACGAGCACGCCTGGATTATCAACGACTTGCTGTTTTAATTCATCACCCCAAATATCGTTGAGCGCATGCCAAATATCGTAAGCGTCACTCACGATTGAAATCATCTGATTTTTTTTACTAAATTGCTTGAGAATATGCTTGTAAGCTTCAGATTCATTGTTTTTTCCCCACGTGACAATAGTGGAGTGTTCTGCAGCCGGAATGGAATAAGCGGCCATCGGTTCGCTGTAATATCGTTGTGCGGCAATGATGCCCGCTAACGTGTCGGTGCCAGCAAAGTTGACTAAATGCGCAGCGCCACCAATTTCGGCAGATTCTTGTGAGCTCACACCGCGTGCGCCAAAATCATGTAATTTGAAAGGCAAACCATCTAGGCTTTCTGCTGTTTCTAAAAGATAACGGCGGATAATTTCTTTGCAGTGCCACGATGAAGTGGCAACTGTGGTAGGGTACCAAACAGCGCGTAGCAGGGAGGTTTCAATATATGTTGTTAACCAAAAACATTCGGGGTCTGTGTTGCCCACTTGTGCCATCACATTGTGAAGCGGCATCACGGTTCCTTCTGGAACAGCCTCGATGGCAATCGGCAAATAACCCCCGTGTTTTTTAAGGATATGCTCCCAACCTTCGCGGTTAAATGGCAATCCATGGTCACGTAAGAAGTCTTCGGCTTCATCGATGTTTTCACGGGTGATGGGTTTAGAAAGGTATTCTTTGAGATACATTTGCAAACCAAAAAAAAGTGTTTGTGGGTATTTGCCACCGCGCGATTCGATGTAACATGAAATTTGTGAGGTGTTGGGTGGGTATTGTAAGTAGTGCGAGGCTTTGTATGAGTCAGTGTTTAATATGAGGTTGTGTTTTTCTGACATGTTTGCGTTCCATATCCTTTTCAAACAGCTTATCGTGTAGAGCTACAGTTGTCTAGGTTTGAGAATTTTGATTACCTTATAACTGCTGCAACAACTGCTGGCGAGCGAGCATGAGTTCTTTGCCTTTTCCCGTTAACACAAAGCCCGTTAATTGATTATCGTCGTTGTAAAATAATGCCTTGGTGACAAGATCATTTTCTTCTATTTGCCAACGCCCTTCATTATTTTTTGAGGGATTTACAATTGTAATGGGACAAGCCGGTGTTTTAACAACGATCGGCATGTGTGGAAACTGAATTGCAGTCGGCTCACCAGTGAGTGTTTTTGCAAGCCCTTTAACACAATAATTAATCGGTGCAACAAACTGTCGTATTTCACCCGCGACTTCAGCACAATCACCTAATGCGTAAACATCATCTGCGCTCGTTTCCAAAAAAGCATTCGCTACAATGCCTTTATTCACCGAAATGCCGGCGGCTTGTGCAAGTGTTGTATTGGCACGCAATCCGACAGACATTAAAACATTGTCAGCATTTAAAACGGTGCCATCATTTAACGTGATTTGAAATCGGCTATTCACTTTATTAATCTGCGTCACGTTTTTTCCTAAATGCCACTCAACACCTTCTTTTGATAAGGCTGCTTGCAATGATTTGCCGACGTTTTCGGGTATGAGTCGATCGAGTGGATAGGCTGAATGCGCAATCACGGAAACTTTATAGCCGACATTATTGAGATCGTTAGCAAACTCACACCCAATAAAACCAGCACCAATAATGGCGATGTGTTGTTTGGGTTCAAGCCGTTTTCTAAACTCAGCATACTGCATTAAATTATTAATCGAGCACACGTGTGAAACGGCATCGCCTGCAATTAATGGCGAAATTTGCGAAGCGCCACAGGCGAACACGAGTTTTGAATAGGGGTACAACTGGCCATTGGCAACGATGTGTTTATCTTGCGTATCAATAGATTCAACGGCAGTTTCTGTGAAAATATCCGCTTGTAATTGCTGCTGCATCTTGCCAGCATCTGCCAATGCAAGCTCATCGGCTGTTTTCTGGTTCGTGAGCGCATTGGACAAAACAGGCTTTGAATAATACCGCCCCTTATCCACGGTAAACAATTGCAACCGTGTCTCCGTGTCGATTTTGCGAAATTCTCGGGCCAGATTGTAACCGGCAAGTCCGGTGCCGATGATAATAGCGGGGTGTTTCTTCATGCCGTTATTATACCAAATCATCGGGCTTGATGCGTTTCTTTTTCCCAGAGGCGTGGCGCTCTCGCAGCTCAACGTCGATATAGCGATCGGTGATGGCGCTTGAGCCGTGGCCGGCATCGTCTCGCACATGCTCGCGCGGGCGAATCTTCACGTCCTCAGAAATGCCCGTATGGCGTAGCCAATGTACGGTGGCGGCGTTGAGTTGTTGGGCATCCTCACTGAAACCATCTTGAACCATGCGATCAACGGCTGCATCAAAACACGATTGCACAATTTCGCGAATGTGTCGGGTGCTGCTAATGGGGCCTTTGCCTTTGGTTCTATTTAATAGTGGTTTATTTTCACCCAGATCGGGCAGGGGAGATAACCCTAAACTTTCGCGATAACGTTTTAGTGAAGTTAACATGGCATCGCTGACGGCAATTTGTCGCTCTTTATTGCCTTTGCCCACTGTGCGAAACCACCAATTGCCATCGAGGTCACGAAAAAAATCTCCCATTTGCGGGGTCCAACGTTGCGAAGCTGCTAACTCCGAAATTCGTAAATACATGCCGAATAAGGCATTCATGATAAATAAGGTTCGTTCGTGCAGTGGGTCGGCGGTTGCCATTTTTTCTGCGGTTTCGATGACATAAGACCATTGCAATTCCGAGAGACGACGAATCGGTGTTTGATGTTGTTGTTTGCGAAAATAGCGACTTTTTTGTCGGATTTGTGAAACCGGATTAAACTCAACATAGTCTTCCTGAATTAAATAATTAAAAAAGCTGCTGAGTATCGAGAAAATAGCCTGTAATGCTTTTTGCGATAAAGCATATTCATTGATATTGGGTTGTTGTCCTGCGCGTCTTGCCGTTTTACTGACGGTCACCACAAACGGTCGCCACTCCGGATTTGGCACACGTTTTCCATCTTTTAAAATAAAGCGATCGCATTTTTTAAGGGCAATCCAGGTATTTGGTGGCTGCTGACAAAATTGAATGAAATTTTCGATATCCTGTCGTTTTAATTGTTTTAGAGGTTGATGGATAATATGAGCACTCCATTGCAATAAACGTTCGATTTCACGGCGATAGGCATTAAATGTTGCGCTGCTGCCACGATAGCTATAGATGAATTCAGCCGCGTGTCGATAATCATCGGCAAAAGGGTGGTTTTGTAGCGCTGCCAGTTGATCGGCATGATACTGAAGGGTGTCAAATAAGGGGTTAGGCAGTTCGACCGTCGCCATACTACTTTCCTGTAATCAGGTGGAAATTGTAATCAATCGTACCGTTCCCTGTCAAAAAAATGGCTTTTATTAGGGTAGTGACTTTTAGTATAATCGCCCGATGCAAAAATCGAACAACGCAATCATAGCGCTTATCGGCGTTACGGTGATATGGGGCCTTACGTTTCCACTCATTAAGAATGCGGTCGTAGACATTGATCCTTCGGCCTTTGTGGCCTTGCGTATGTTGATGGCAACACTGGTAATGCTGCCCTTTGTCATCCACAGATTCCACAAGACCACTGTCTTTATGTTGCTCGGTGGGCTAGTTGTTGGAGTCTTAAGCAGCGCTATCTATATCACTCAATCTATAGGATTAGAAACCACCAGCTCGGCCAATTCCGCCTTTATTACAGCATCTTCAGTCATTCTTGTCCCGTTTTTATCACCACTCTTTGGAACCGGACGACCGCGCTTTATCGATATTGTCGTTGCATTGATAACTTTGCTGGGTATTTTTATCTTAACCGGTGCAAGTTTATCACACCTTACGGTTGGTGATTATTGGACTTTGGGTTGTGCGCTGACCTATACATTATTCATCATTACCTTACAACGCATCACACAGAAGTCATTGGATCTATTTTTATTGGTGTTTTATCAGATTTTATTCGCTGTCCCAATCCCATTGGCTGTGTCGTTTTACAAACATGCACATTTTGTTTTAAATGAATCTGTAATAGTTGCGGTATTGTTTTGTTCTATTTTTGCAACATGTTTTACATTTTATATTCAAAATGCCTTTCAAAAATATACAACGGTGACTAAAGCGGCATTGATCTATACCTTTGAGCCTGTATTTGCCTCTATTTTTGCAGTCTATATCAACGGTGAACGCATTACCCATTACACCGAAATCGGTGGGTTATTGGTCCTCATTGGATTTCTGTGTGCTGAGTGCCTACCGCGTTTAAAAATCAGATCATTGGGCAAGACGGCTTCTCATTAAACAATTTCAATTGCTTACGTATCGAAATTGAAATCTATTTTTGGCTGACAGTAGATTCCTAGTGACGTTCTTAAGCAAGCGCTAAGAAAACCCTTAAGTAAAATTCTTAACATTCCCTGAAGAAGGCATTTTTTAATCGAACTTTAAAGTAGTACTGTATATTTCTGTGAGATTTCGGATTATGCTTCGGCGCAAACTAATTAAAAATAAGGAGATTTTATGCAAAGCGATTCACAATTTACACTGGGTATTCCTATTGCTCTATATGCATTCGCTACTTCATACGTAAATGCTCAACTCGCGAAGGATGGCATTCCGCCAGATGCCCAGGGTGATTTCAATTTGCCGTCGAATATAGCGGTGCCTCTGGCTGAGTCCTCATCCATCCTTGATAATTTTCCCTTGATCTTTATATTTATAACCTGAGTTCTGTATAAGAAAAGGAATAAGTGAATGAAATAATTGAAAAAAAGACCGGAACCGCTAAAATTTAGCTCCAAAATTACAGCTAAATAATGTAACAGGAGTTAATCATGTTGGCACCGGTCACGGAGATTTTTTGTGATATGGATGATTTTTGCAAGGATTATTTGAAAGGTCAATCAAAGTATTTGCTACCGAACCCAGACAGAAAACGAGATCGAGCGATGCAAATGAGCTTGTCTGAAATTGGCACCATCATTGTGTTGTTTCAAATGAGTCACTATCGCACATTTAAGGATTTTTATTGTGGATGTGTTTTACAAGACATGAAGAAGTATTTTCCTACGGCGCTGAGTTACACACGTTTTGTCGCCTGCCAATCAGCAGCGCTAATGATGCTCGCCGCCTATTTGCTTTCGAGAAAGGGCAAACACACGGGATTGTATTATATTGACTCAACTACACTACGCGTATGCCACAATAAACGAATTTATCGAAACAAGGTTTTCAAAGGCATTGCTAAACGCAGTAAAAGCACAATGGGCTGGGTTTACGGCTTTAAACTACATATTGTGATTAATCATCAAGGGGAATTAATCCGTTTTTGTTTAACGAAAGGGAACGTGGATGATCGCGCTGTTGTTAGAAAATTAATGGCTAATTTAAAGGGGTTGGGCGCTGGCGATAAAGGGTATCTTGGAAAAGATCTTGCGGACGATTTGGCAAAACACGATTTAAAATTTGTGACAAAAGTCCGTAAAAATATGAAGAACAAAATGCTTTCTGCATTTGAAAAGTTTTTCCTAAAACAACGTGGCATCGTAGAAACGATTATCGATCAGTTGAAAAACTTGTATCATGTTGAGCATTCGCGTCATCGTAGTCCGATTAATTTTTTAGTCAATACCCTTGCAGCGCTAATTGCCTATTCTTGGCGACCAAACAAACCAGGAATAAAAACCAACAATATAAAGAATAATTTATACGCAGTTATCCAGAACTGAGGTTATCCTAGTAACACAATTAACATTCTAAGAGATGATGCTAAAGATGCTTTAAGCGATGATTCGTTGAAATTAATTATCGAACAGGTAACTGCAACGGAAAGAACACCTTCTCAAGTGATACATGCCTTATGTGTAGAACTCTCGACTTGATCTGACAGTTGAGATTTATCGGACATATTTTCTGTCCGATAGATCGGATTCTAATTACTCCTCTACCAGTTGCGTGTCGTGATTACTGTGCGCCTTATTCAATTCATCTGCCGACACGCTTGGAATAGTTTTACATAGTTTATCTAATTCTTTTTCTTGTGCCAAATGCTTTGCATCAAGAAAAGTTTGCATGGGTGTTTTTCCATAACAACGCTCGCCGGAATGGGGCCTGACCTCATTATATGTTTTGATCCACGCATCAACGTCTTGTTGTAATTCTTCTAGGGAACGATATATTTTTTTTCGAAAAGCAACATCATAAAATTCTTGTTTAATCGTTTTATGAAAACGTTCACAAATACCATTGGTCTGCGGAGAACGTGCGCGTGTTTTCGAATGGTCAATGTCTTCAACTGCTAAATAAAGTTGATAGGCGTGGTTCTCAATTTTTCCACAATATTCCGTCCCGCGATCCGTGAGCATACGCAGCAATCGGATACCTTGCTCATTAAACCATGGCAATACACGTTCATTTAATAAATGAGCTGCCGTCATCGCTGTTTTCTCCGTGTATAACTTCGCAAAAGCGATTCTGCTATAGGTATCGACAAAAGTCTGCTCATAAATACGGCCAACGCCCTTCATCGTGCCAACATAATACGTATCCTGAGAACCTAAATAACCTGGGTGTTCTGTTTCAATCTCGCCGTGCGCTTCTTTTTCTCGTTTTGATTTTTCTAATGCTTGTCATTGTTCTTCCGTTAATAACATACCGTCTTGCGCCGATTTCGCTTCAAGCGCTTTTAGTCGCTTCTTAAAAGTCTCTAGATCATTACGTAGCCACACCGAACGAACTCCGCTGCTCGATACGATAATGCCTCGCGCCAGTAATTCATTGGCCGCACGTGCCTGACCTAACGCTGGGTTTTCAATAGCCAAAGCAATTACCGCTTCTTCTACATGTAACGGCACTCTATTTTTTTCATTCGGTTTCTTCTTACTCATATCATGGAGTGCTTCTTCGCCACCATTTTCATAAAGTGTTTTGAAACGGTAAAAACTGTCGCGTGAATAACCCATAACCTTGCAGGCTTGTGAAACATTTCCCAATTGTTTAGACAGCTCTAGTAAACCTAATTTGGGTTTGATAATCTTTTCGGATACACTGGTCATAATGACACTCCTCGTGTTGGTTGTTTAAGGTTGGTCAATTAAATTTTACTCTAACTGACCAGGAGTGTCAGATCAAGTCTGAAGGTTTACACCTTATGGAATCGGGTACGAGGAGCGCTTAGTTTTCTTCTAACGTTAGGGGGGTTAAGTGTCGTACCGTTTTGGAGAGACTCAGCAAGAAGAGGGTGGAATCGTATCCACCCTGGTCTGGGAGACAGATGGTATTTACGAGAACCTGCAGCGATTCCACATATTTTGTATTATTTAGAGCAAAGTTCTCAATTTTTATCTAGGACGTTTGATGGTTTGTTTTTTCCTATGATGTCTGCATTTTATAATCCTAAACAAGGTGGCTGTCGTAATTTTATTCGCATGCTGTCCATTCCAGCTACTCTTTTTTTTATTATGAGAATGATTGATTGGTGGTCAGGACTTTCGATGAGCTTTGAAGCAGAGGGAATAGATTTAAACGATGAGATGGGGGGTATTTTAGCCTTCCTAAATAATTTTTATCCGAAAATGCTTCAGCTTTATGCGGGGTCAATTCTTAATGGCTGCGCAGTTGCTACTTTTTGTGGGTCAGTGTTGCCAAGTATAAAACCCGTTAATAATTTTTTTAACTGGGTTTTAAGAGTGACGGGCGCAACAGAAACACCACGGTCAGAGGCAGAAAACGCAGAAACAGATCACCAACAACTTTTAGAACGTCATGTGAATTCAGAAGTGGGTCCAGAGCTGCAAACTGCAGTTCGAAAATCTGAAGCAGTGGATAGGATTAAGAAGAGATTCAAAGATCAGCCAGCAACAGCCACCCTCGTTGAAACTAGCCTGAGCGAGGCAAAGCATACTCCAAGACTATCATTTTTGGGGATGTTCACACTCAAACCCACTTATCCTGGTGTTCAAGGTTCTGCTGAGGATCATCGGTATGGTTGTATGGATAGGGTTTACCGGGTTTTGGGTTGGTAAAAATTTAATCGAATTGATTAAAAACAGAAAGATAGTTGTAAAACCGCAGCTCTTTATGTAATCTGGGCGCTAAAAATACCCTGTCATTGTGTAGAGTTTGACGAGGAGTGCATAACGTGGATGTAGAAGATCAATTGCTAACGACCGACGAGGGAATCCAACCAGGGAAGCTCCTGGGTCAAAACATTCGTCTATTAGCCTGGACGATTTTTGCTACCGGCGTTTTATACTACTGCTTTGCCTATTTACTTCGGGTCTATCCGAGCGTGATGGAGGAGCAATTGCGTGGCTACTTTCATATTACGGCGGGTGGATTCGGGCTATTAACGGCTTTTTATTATTTCGCTTATGCGCCCATGCAACTGCCGGTCGGCATGTCCGTCGACCGCATTGGGCCGCGTCGTTCATTAATTTTTGCTTGTTTGATCAGCACAGTCGGCGTTGTGATATTTGCCTCCTTTAAAAACTTTCACCTTGCACTGCTCGGTCGGTTTATGGTGGGATTTGGTGCTGCATTTGCTTATGTAACGGCATTAAAACTCGCTTCGGTATGGTTGCCTCGTCAATATTTTGCAACTGCCACCGGGCTTGTTACGGGTTTTGGTATGGTTGCCGCTATTTTTACGGATATCTACCTGACTCACGTCGTTCACTTCCAGGGTTTTAAACTTGCCTTATATTTTCCGTTGGCAGTTGGCGTTATATTATTTTTATTAATTATACTGATTGTCCGTGACAAGCCCTTTAAATCCACGACCAAAGCGGCAGTTGCAGATGAAGAAGCGCACGCATTGAATTTCAGACAATTAAAAGATTATTTAATGATAATGATTAAAAACCCACAAATGTGGTTTATCGGCGTTGTGGGTGCTTTGCTTTATATGCCATCTTCAGTTTTTTTAGATGTTTGGGCGATCCCTTATTTAGAGCAAGTGCATCATCTGTCACCCGAAGACGCAGCGTTAGGTGTGTCTGTCATGTTGATGGGTTGGATTTGCTCGAGCTTTTTTAGTTGCGCAATTTCAGATGTGTTTGGTTCGCGCAAAATTCCACTGGTGATAGCTGCTTTTGGTTCAACCATTATTTCTACTATCATCTTATTTGATCATCAGTTACCGTTTCTAGCGTTATATATTTTGTTATTCTTGTTTGGACTTGCCTGTGGGCCACATCCATTGTGTTTTACGCTGAGTAAAGAAAACAATGCGCATAAAATTTCGGGTACGGCTGTGGCGTTTGCCAATTTCGTTATCATGATGGGTGGATTTATTTTTCAGCCGGTCGTGGGTGATATTCTGGATTGGCTGTGGGATGGGCGAATGGAGCACGGCATCCGCGTTTATAGTAGTACGCATTATACGATGGCATTGAGCATTTTGCCCGTCGGATTGTTTTTGGCTGCGATATTAACCTTATTCATTAAAGAAACCTATCAACGTTCCATGGCAAAAGCCTAGCAGCTTAGTAAATACCGGTATAGCAATTATGCCCGGATATTGACAGGCAGGGCGGTTGCTGGCAACCTGTTTTAGGGTAGGGAGTAAAGCTAAATCAAAGAAAGAAACAATGAATACTGGTAGAAAACAACTCTTATTACGCGGCTACCCTTGGGTCGTTATCACGTTCGCAGCCTTATTTCTATTTTATAAGTATGTGCTGCAAGTCTCGCCGAGTGTAATGACCAATGATCTAATGCAGCATTTCCATATCAACGGCACGGGGCTTGGTAATTTAGCCGCTACCTTCTTTTGTGCTTATTTGGTCGTGCAGCTATTTGTGGGGCCTTTGCTCGATAAGTACAATCCTCGCTTGTTGACGGCGCTTGCGTTGTTGGTTAGCGGTGTCGGGGCCTTTTGGTTTGCAGAGTCCCAAACGTTATTCGAGGCATCCATCGCCAGAGGGTTAGTCGGTGTGGGTGCTGCATTCGCAACAGTGAGTTACATGAAAATGGCAGCGGTGTGGTTTGAGCCAAGACAGTTTGCCTTTGTCGGCGGCTTATTAGCGACGGCCGCGATGATCGGTTCGATGGCAGGGCAGCTCCCGCTCGCTTACTTAGTTTCAAGCGTTGGTTGGCAGTCTGCGCTATTGTATTGCGGTTTGCTAGGTTTAGCACTTTCGTCTTCATATTATCTCGTTGTAAGAAACAAAACGCCTGATCCAACAATACCAGCCACAAAAACAATAACTCTTGATTCACCGACGTTAAAAAACTGTCTTTCCTTGCTTAAGAAAAAACATAATTGGTTGTTGATGTTTTATAGTGGATTAGCATTTTCTCCGCTGGCAGTGTTTGGCGGCCTCTGGGGAAATCCTTTTTTACAAGAAGATTTTCATTTAACAAAGTCGGGAGCGGCCAGTTTAGTGACGTGCGCGTTTATGGGTTTAGCGCTTGGTGCGCCATTGCTAGGATTTTTGTCGGATCGTTTAGGAAAACGTTTTGGCGTCATGTTGTTTGGCTTGCTGCTATCATTTTTTAGTTTAGCGCTTGCTGTGTATCTGCCTGCTATTTCCGTTTGGTTGGAAGGGTTTTTGTTATTTTTATTTGGCTTTGGCACGGGTGCATTCATGCTAGGTTTTGCCATGGGGAAAGAAATGAACGCCGTTGGTTTGGCTGCATCCGTAATCGCACTCATCAATACCGGTGATGCAGTGTTTGGCGCCTTTTCAGAACCCTTGGCAGGAAAAGTATTAGATTTGTTTTGGGATGGCAAAGTTGTGAATGGCGTGCATTATTTTAGTTTACACGATTATCATTTAGCATTGTTAATGTTGCCGGCATATTTGCTGCTCGCCATCGTATTTTTGTCTTTTTTAAAACGCCCCCGCAAAGTCAAAAACCCAGATGCTGTTTTTGTCACGGCAAGTGATTAAAGTAATAAACGGCAATAAAAAACATCACGTGAATTATCTTTTAAAAATTCTGCAGAAATGGTATTTCATCAGCCTTAAAAATTTTTAAGGCCTTCCTTAATGATTCTTTAATAAATTCTGTCTCTAACAACATTATTTCTTTAAAATTCTTGATGATAATCTAGACAAGTAAAATATTTAACTGGTAAAGTTCTACCAGGTTTGATCTGGATATTAACGATATTAATGCCTAACTTCAGATTAGGATTATATAACGAGCTGTATTGCTCTCCAATTAGAGTAGATTTAATAATGAGTGAAGTTTTTACAGATGAAAATAATTCTGAATCATTTCCGATAATCAAAATTGAGATATCTTCTTTTAGTTTTGATGGACCTACTGATCCAAATAAAATGGAATTACTATTTAATCTTCCTAGATCTTACAAGCCTCAGGCTATCGAGAGCTTTAAAAAAGAAATTCTTAAAGGAGATAAATTTTCTGTAGAGAAAGAACCTTATCATATAAAAATAAGCGGTGATCTTGAGGGTCTGTCCACCTGCTTAAAATGCTTATCTCAAAATCATAAAATATCTAGCGAGTTGGCTGGGCAAGTGGAGGACTATCTTAATTCTATTAGAAGCTATTTAGGACCGCAAGAAAGCAAAGACGCGGATACGGGGCGATCCATAGCAAAGCGGCTTTTACCTAATGGACAAGACTCAAGTGCTGCGGAGTATGATCCAAACTATAATACTATACAAAATGACAAACAGACTAAGAAAAAAGATAAAGATGTGAAAGATCTATCACAATATATAGATCCAGAAGAAAGTATTGCATTTAATACTACAGACACAGCTCCCAATATTCCTTTCTCTCAGGAGCAAGAAACCGATCCGTATTTAACAGGCGTTTGGACTGTACCTGGGACTTTAAACTCTTCTGGAGTGATCTTCCCTCACTTTACCGGACACATTTTTTTTCGATTTTACGCAGCACATTCAAGCGCAACAGGGGTCTTGTAGTCAATAGCTGAATGCATTCTTCTGTGATTGTAATAGCCTTCAATATACTGAAAAAGACTTTGCCTTGCTTCAGCGCGTGTTGTGTAATCATTCACATGCACAAGTTCCGTTTTTAGGGTATGGAAAAAACTTTCTGCAATGGCATTATCCCAACAATTAGTCTTTCTGCTCATTGAACCAATCAGCTTGTTTTGCTTGATGATTTCCCTATATTTTTTCGAACAATATTGACTGCCCCGATCAGAGTGTATAATCACTTGCTTTGGATATTTTCGTTTGAATAACGCCATCAATAACGCATCACACACTAAATCTTGTTTCATGCTTTTATTCATTGACGAGCCAATAACCGAACGTGAATGCACATCGATAACCACCGCTAAATACAACCAACCTTCACGGGTTGGAATGTACGTCAGATCACTCACCCATTTTTGATTGATCGCCGTTGTCGTGAAATCTCTCTTTAAAATATTCTCAAAAATAGGCTTGTTGTGACCCGAGTCTGTGGTTATTTTAAATCTACGCTTGGCAAGTGCTTTTAAGCCCATGGAGCGCATACGCCGCTCAATACGCGTGTGACTGCAGGAAATCGATTCCGCTTGCAATGCACGAGTTATACGTGGTGAACCGTAACGTTGTTTGTTTCTCATATAAATTACCTTAATTTTTTCATCTAATTGTTGGTTTGCTTGCTCACGTGGGCTCATAGGTCGGGATAGCCAGTCATAATAACCACTACGACTGACACCCAGTACATCACATAGCAAGTTAATTCCAAATAGTTGGGCGTGCTTTTGAATAAAGCTGTACTTCACTCGAGTTCTTTCGCGAAGTACGTGGCCGCCTTTTTTAGAATGGCTTTCTCCTGTTCCAGTCGTGCCAGTCGCTTCTTAAGCTGTTGATTTTATTCAATGAGTTCCCCTATGTTGACCGGTTGCTTTGCGCTGGGATGAATCACTTCACCACTCTTCCTGGCTTTATCCACCCAGGTGTGGAGGGTCGCTTCGGGCATGCCTAAGTCTTTTGCAGCGCTTAACACGGAAGGAGAACTGAGTGCTAGATGGATTGCTTCTTGTTTAAATTCCGGTGTGTATTTTCGAGTCTTCTTTGTCATGAGATCACCTCTTTGTTACTTCATAGATTTTAACAAATTAGTGTCCGGTAATTTAGGGGAAGATTAACCAGGCAATAATTAATAAAACTGAACAAACAGAGCCGAAGGATTTTCGCGATCCTTCGGCTTTTCTCATTAGAGCAAAATAGCAGCGTGCTGGATTCTGGTTTATACTTTCATTAGCAACTGAATAATAAGGGATGAACTTAGATCATGAGGACCGTTCGATTTTTGATCAATCTGGTTGTTGCTGTTGCCGTTCTGGCACCTGTCAGCGCGAGCGCTTTGGTTCGCGGCATCTATCTCACGCAGTATACCGCCATGGTTACCAGCAAGGTTAAATATTATATTCAACAGGCGAAGGCGTCGGGCATCGATACGTTTGTGATCGATTATTATCACATGTCACGAAAATTACAGAAGAATGTTGCGCTGATTAAGCAAAATAATATTCACTATGTGGCGCGGATCGTCATGTTTCCGCACGGAGCGCTGCCGAGCCAAGTGACATCGCAAACCTATTTAAACAAACGCTATCAACAAATTATGGAAGCGGTTTCAATCGGTGCGGATGAAATTCAGCTCGATTATATTCGTTATAAAAAATCACAACCCCCTTCGAAACAAAATGCACGCAATATCGATAAGGTCATTCAACATGTCAGCGATATGTTGAAAGGGAAGGGTGTGAAACTGCAAATCGATATTTTTGGTGTTGCTGCACACAGTGAAGCGCTTTATATCGGTCAAAATGCCCCTTTATTTGCGGATAAACTTCATGCTATTTGTCCGATGGTGTATCCATCTCATTATGAGCCGTTTCGTTATCATGCCACGCGGCCGTATCAAACGGTGTATGATTCGTTGGTGGATTTGCGCAAGCAATTGAAAGATTTTCCGAATGTGAAAATTTATGCGTATATTGAGCTTTATAATTATCGTTATCCGCTTTCAAGGCAAAATAAAATTAATTATATTTTGGCAGAGATGCGGGCTGTGCGCGATGCAGATGTCGATGGTTGGTATGCTTGGAGTGCAAGAAATAAATATAGCATTTTGTTTGCCATACTCAGGAATCGACCACAGTTTGCTGAACACGCACCGCAAGCGCAACGTCTGTCGCAGGAGGATTTGCCAGCGCTTCCAGCGCCGAGGTAGGGTGGGTGTTTCTTTTCTTGTATGTGTCTCTTGAGCCTAGCGATTGTGGTCCAGAGTTTTTTTACTCTCGATCTATGTTGCGCAAGGCGATTAACGTTTGAATTTTCTGAAGGTGATGTGTACATACTTAACTACGAGGATTATCACTGATGACGATGCATAACCCCCCACACCCCGGTGCTTTTATTAAAGCAACCTATCTTGATCCTTTTGGATTAAGTGTTCGATTTTTAGCGAAATATCTCAAAGTAGCACCCTCGACTATTAATCGTTTGATTAATGAAGAAGCCTCTGTTTCACCCGAAATGGCTTGTCGGCTGTCTGCTGCTTTAGGCAGAAGCCCCGAAAGTTGGCTGGCACTACAAGCCCAGTATGATTTATGGGTGACTAAACATCCAAAGCTTAAGAAAATCGATTTCAGCCAGTTTGAGGACGCTGCGTGAAAGTTAAATTAGCTTTCACGCAAGCGAGAAGTTCTTAATCTTTCCTTAAGGTTTTGCCGTTATACTCAACTTCTGAAGCACTTAGAGCCTGCTCAAAATCTTAGAGGTTATTGATCCATGCGAACTGCAGTCGGGCAGCGCGGTGTTACCGTGGTAGTTAAATTATTTTATAATCAATATATTAGCCGGGAAACGCGGCTAGTTTATAGTTTGATTGCGTTGATCATGCTCGTCGGCTTCGCGTATATGGGAATCAATGCGCTCACGACGCATTACCCTGGGTTTAACTATGTGCCGCTTCGTTGGGTCATTTTGGCGCCTTTTATATTGGGCGTGACGCTGTTAGCGATGGCGGCGCATCAAAGCGCGCCGAGACTCGCGAAATTCACCCAGGCCTATGGCACGTTTTTTTTCTTGGTGCTGAGCTTTGCGATATTGACGACGGGTGTGCAGCTCACACCGTTTCATCGTATCGATAATTTTTTAGCAACGCTCGATCAGGCGATCGGGATCAATACGCCGGCGTTAATGGCATGGACGGCGCATCATGTTTATATCCACAAATTATTAGAAACCGCCTATGATTTTTTGTACGTTGAAATTGTCGCGGTGCCGCTACTATTGCCTTTTTTTAAAGGGAATAAAATCGTCGATCGTTTTTTTATTACAATGATAGTAGCCTTTTTGATAGGCACTACATTTTATTATTTTTTCCCTACCGCTGCACCGGCATCGGTTTTTCACAGCGCTTATTTTATGCCGGGCGAACATGCGACGTTTATTAAGTTTTATAAAATCCACCATGGGCAATCCGTTGCCTCGGGTGATGGGGGATTGATTGCTTTTCCTTCGTTTCATGTCGCATGGGCGGTTATTTTAACCTGTGCCATGTATCCTAAAAAATGGTTATTTATTCCGTTATTGATTATGAATTTCTTGTTGATCATAGCCACGGTGTTATTAGGGTTCCATTATTTGGTCGATGTTTTCGGCGGCATTGCATTAGCAGCACTCGCTATTTTTATTTCGTATTTAATCTGAATTCTTCTGACCACAGCAAGTGCTACACGTTCGAGATTTATCGCGTTTGCTCGAAATGACCTAATTTTTTTCATCCCTGGTATTTGCATTTTGCTTATGAGCGTGTCATTGCAGATGCAATGTGACGCCCACCGTGTTGTTGATGTTCAACAGCCCCTGTAGCTCCTTCAACCAGAATAGCTAAAGGCATTGCAATTTTTCCCCAGTAGTTTGTTTTTTTCCAAAAATAGATAGTACTTAAGGTAGCTGAAGATGCATGTGCTAGACCTGAGAAGATACCTGACATGCCAGTCGTGCAACGAACACATGATGATCGTTGTCGCCAATCGTGATAGGCATTGGGTAGCGCAGCAACATGATCGAGGTGTGCAATGGCTCGGCTTCCGGCTAAACCAATAATACTCAGAATTTTTATCCAATCTTGTTGTATTTCTTCGGATAATAAAAAAGCTTCTGTTAGGTGTGTCCCACAAAAAATGATGAAAACACATGCTCTGATACCATGCGTTTGTAAAAAGGTAACGGGTTCATTGCTACCGGTAACTCTTGCCGTAAATTCTTCATGTCCACCCCAAATATTTCGGAGTGTGTGTGCAACTGGAATAACCAAAAAACGGCTCCCCATGAATACGGTTGGTATAATTGCTAGTAATTTTTGTGTTAACGTTTCTGGTGGTATTCTGAGCGATTGCATTAAAGAGAGAGCTTCTGTGAAAAAGCTGTAGCAAGCTGCTACAAGTAATGGTGAAACAGCAAGGGTGGTAGCGGTTTTAGCGGTTTTACCTAAGAACTGTTTTGTACAGCAACGAATTTGCCCTTCATTGCCTGCAACTTGTTGTATTATTTCAGATGAGTCCTGTTCTTCAGTAGTAGGTGCTACTAAAAGATTGGAAAGGCTTTCTTCTTCATTATGATGGTTATGATCATGGCCTCCCATATGATCGATAACTTCAAAAAATTCATTAAATCCGATAAAAATTGCAAATACAAGCATCATTGCTTTGACGTTGGTATCTAGATTAAAGTTAAATTTTTCCTCTGGTGGGGCTTCAACTGCTGAGTTGTAGAAAATTAATGTTGAAGTGATTGCGACAAAAAGGCCAAAAAAAGAGGTAACAGTTTTTCGCATGGTTTTTCATCCTTTCTTAAAATTGAACCCCAGAAATAATAATGATTCCTATTCTTGTTTACAATGTTTTGATTAACTAAAGCTGTGGATCAGTGATAAAATGCCATGAAATTATTAACGAAAACTTAAATAACTTAGGACTAGGGCCATAACATAATTAAAATTACCTATTTTTTATTAGTATTCTTTATCGCTATGTATTCGAATATTGCTGGCGCTGACTTAATGAAACCAGTTGCGACGGTACAGGTGTGTTTTACACCATATCAAAATTGCACGAAAAAAATAGTCAGATTAATTAATCATGCGAAGCAGAGTATTTTTATGCAGGCCTATTCGTTTACATCACATCCGATCGCAAAGGCGTTGGTAAGGGCAAAAAATCGCGGTGTTGATGTGAAAATTATTTGTAAACCTTCAGACTTGATCTGACACTCCTGGTCAGTTAGAGTAAAATTTAATTGACCAACCTTAAACAACCAACACGAGGAGTGTCATTATGACCAGTGTATCCGAAAAGATTATCAAACCCAAATTAGGTTTACTAGAGCTGTCTAAACAATTGGGAAATGTTTCACAAGCCTGCAAGGTTATGGGTTATTCACGCGACAGTTTTTACCGTTTCAAAACACTTTATGAAAATGGTGGCGAAGAAGCACTCCATGATATGAGTAAGAAGAAACCGAATGAAAAAAATAGAGTGCCGTTACATGTAGAAGAAGCGGTAATTGCTTTGGCTATTGAAAACCCAGCGTTAGGTCAGGCACGTGCGGCCAATGAATTACTGGCGCGAGGCATTATCGTATCGAGCAGCGGAGTTCGTTCGGTGTGGCTACGTAATGATCTAGAGACTTTTAAGAAGCGACTAAAAGCGCTTGAAGCGAAATCGGCGCAAGACGGTATGTTATTAACGGAAGAACAATGACAAGCATTAGAAAAATCAAAACGAGAAAAAGAAGCGCACGGCGAGATTGAAACAGAACACCCAGGTTATTTAGGTTCTCAGGATACGTATTATGTTGGCACGATGAAGGGCGTTGGCCGTATTTATGAGCAGACTTTTGTCGATACCTATAGCAGAATCGCTTTTGCGAAGTTATACACGGAGAAAACAGCGATGACGGCAGCTCATTTATTAAATGAACGTGTATTGCCATGGTTTAATGAGCAAGGTATCCGATTGCTGCGTATGCTCACGGATCGCGGGACGGAATATTGTGGAAAAATTGAGAACCACGCCTATCAACTTTATTTAGCAGTTGAAGACATTGACCATTCGAAAACACGCGCACGTTCTCCGCAGACCAATGGTATTTGTGAACGTTTTCATAAAACGATTAAACAAGAATTTTATGTGGATCAAAACATATAATGAGGTCAGGCCCCATTCCGGCGAGCGTTGTTATGGAAAAACACCCATGCAAACTTTTCTTGATGCAAAGCATTTGGCACAAGAAAAAGAATTAGATAAACTATGTAAAACTATTCCAAGCGTGTCGCCAGATGAATTGAATAAGGCGCACAGTAATCACGACACGCAACTGGTAGAGGAGTAATTAGAATCCGATCTATCGGACAGAAAATATGTCCGATAAATCTCAACTGTCAGATCAAGTCGAGAGTTCTACACTTTATTTTTTCTTTATGAATTTTTCTTGCGTACTTTTGTGGGTAGTGTTGCCCATGAAATTATTCCCGATTTAAAATTAAACGCTGAAACATTTGCAATCATCGGCTCAGCTTATTACATCGCCTATGCGCTGATGCAAGTGCCTGTCGGCATCTTGGTGGATAAATTTGGCGTTAAACGCATCATGATTTTTGCAACCTTACTTTGTGCGGGTGCAACTTTTTGGTTTTCGTATTCAAATAGCTTTAGCACAGCACTAATTAGCCGCTTATTAATGGGTTTTGGCTCTTCATTTGCATTCGTTTGTTTATTAGTTATTGCCGTCACTTGGTTTCCACGGAAAAACTTTGGATTTTTTGCAGGAGCCTCTCAATGCATCGGAACGATGGGTCCGCTATTGGCAGGTGGCCCACTAATTGCGCTGATGACGGCAACGCATGAAAGTTGGCGAACTGCTTTGATGGAGATCGGTAGCTTCGGTATTGTTTTAACGGTGTTAATCATTTTTATCGTGCGAAATAAACCTCGTGGTGGTGAGCAAACGCTAATTTATTTAAAACAAGCCGAGCCTTTGAAAGATCGATTATTGCGATTAGTTAAAAACAAGCAAGCCTGGTTTGTGGCTTTTTATTCAGCAACCGTTTATGTATCGATTTCACTGCTGGGCGCGATTTGGGGTACTGAATATTTACAAGCACGTGGCTTAACACAAGGTGGGGCAGCGGATATGGTTTCGCTTGCTTGGTTGGGCTATGCGATAGGGTGTCCGCTGTTGGGTGCATTATCCGATATTGCAAAACGTCGAAAACCCACATTGATATTTTGTTCGCTTATCGCTCTTATAAGCACAGCGGGTATTACTTATTTACCACTAAATCATGCGCATTGGATTTACAGTATATTATTTTTCTGTCTCGGTATTGCCGCTTCAGGTCAAAATGTCGGTTTTGCTGCTATTTCAGAACACGTGGATTTAAGTACTCGAGCGACGGGGCTAGGTTTGAATAACGGAACCATCATTATATTTGGAGCCATTATTCCACCGATTGCGAGTTATTTTATTTATTTATCAGCGGGGGCGGCAACCGATATCACTAATCTCAAGCCTGACAATTTTATTATTGGATTTAGCATGATGCCACTCCTGTCTTTAATTTCTTTGATTATTTCATCATTTTTTATAAAAGAAACGTATTGCAAACCGCAAAAAGAGGCAATCAAGCTCAAGGTTGAGGCGAATTAAGTACGCGTTTTACGGCAGTTTCCCAGCCCTCATATAAATGTTTGCGGCGTTGATAACCCATTTGTGGCCTAAAATCTCGATCCATTTTCCATAATGTAGAGATATCTTCTAGCGATTGATAAATACCCACACCTAAACCAGCGATATAAGCAGCACCTAATGCTGTGGTTTCTGTGATGCAAGGTCGTGACACCTCAACGGATAAAATATCTGATAAAAATTGTAATAGCCAGTTGTTGGTCACCATGCCGCCATCGACTCGTAATGTTTCGAACTCGCCAGAGCCGTCTTGCAACATACACTGCATTAAATCGAGTGTTTGATAACATATTGATTCTAACGCAGCCCGCACGATATGTTCGACGCATGTATCACGCGTTAATCCAAATAAAGCGCCTCGTGCATCAGAATCCCAATAGGGTGCACCCAAGCCTGTAAAAGCGGGCACCAAGTAAACTCCGCCTGTATCCTCAATGGATTCAGCAAACCGCTCTGTTTCATGGGCAGATTGAATAAGCTTTAGTTGATCGCGTAACCATTTGATGATGGAACCTGCTGCAAAAATACTGCCTTCCAGACCATAGGTCACCTTGCCATCAATTTGATAAGCGATAGTTGATAATAATTTATTTTTTGAACGAATGACTTTTTCGCCTGTATTTAATAATAGAAAAGCGCCAGTTCCATAAGTGCTTTTGACCATGCCGGGTTGGAAGCAGGCTTGCCCAATGGTTGCGGCCTGTTGATCGCCGATCATGCCGGTAATGGGAATAGGACTTCCAAATAGGTTCGCAGTTGTCTCACCAAATTTTGAACAGTTTTCATACACTTCCGGTAACAGCGACTTAGGAATATCGAACAACGCCAACAACTCGTCATCCCATTTAAGCGTATGAATATTGAAAAGCATGGTGCGTGAGGCATTCGTGACATCGGTTGCATGGACGTGGCCGCCGGTTAATTTCCATAATAAAAAAGTATCGATGGTCCCAAAGGCAATTTCGCCTCGCTCAGCAAGCTCACGTGTTCCTGTAACATTATCCAATAACCATTTGATTTTAGTGGAGGAAAAATAAGGATCGAGTAACAGCCCCGTTTTATCAGCAATCATTTCAGGGATGCCAGTTCGTGTGCGTAAATTTGCACAGATTTTTGCAGTACGGCGATCTTGCCATACGATGGCACGTCGAACGATTTGTCCCGTTCTACGATTCCACAGCACGGTAGTTTCGCGTTGATTTGAAATGCCGATAGTCGCGACATTCTGAGCGCTAAGGTTCGCTTTTTTCAGTGCTTGCCGACAACATGTCAGCGTAGTTTGCCAAATTTCCTCGGCGTCGTGAGCAACCCATCCATCGCGTGGGTAATATTGAGTGATTTCAATGTGATGCTCGGAAACAAGATGGCCATCTTGATCAAAGACCACCGCACGCGAGCTGGTTGTTCCTTGATCAATGGATAAAATATAATGTGTCACAGAAGATAATTCCTATCAGGTTGCAAGCAGAAGTTCTTACTCTATACTATAAAAATTTATTCACGAAAGCGACAAAGCCATGAACGTTCTAGAATCAGATTTATTAGTTATTGGGGGTGGTATCAACGGAGTCGGCGTAGCTGCGGATGCGGCTGGGCGAGGCTTATCGGTTGTACTCTGTGAAAAAGATGATTTAGCAAATCACACCTCATCTTATAGCAGCAAGTTGATTCACGGTGGTTTGCGATACCTCGAGCAAATTGAAATTAAGTTGGTTCGTGAAGCGCTAAAAGAGCGTGAAATTTTAATGAAAAAAGCGCCTTATATGGTGCGCCCCTTAGAATTCGTGTTGCCTCATGATAAACATCTGCGTCCCGCCTGGATGATTCGTATCGGTTTATTTTTATATGATTATTTAGCGCGTCGTGAGTCGTTAAAAGGCGCGAAAAAATTAAATCTGCGAAAAGTTTTAGAAGGAAAACCATTAAAAGAAAAATTTAAAACTGGATTTCGTTACACGGACTGTCAAACAGACGATGCACGCTTAGTTGTCATCAATGCACTCGATGCGCAATCACACGGCGCCATGATATTAACACGAACAGACTGCCAGTCGGTCACTCGAGAAGCAGGGCATTGGGTAGCAAAGTTATATTGTAAAAATACCAACGAACAAATGACTGTGCACGCAAAGGCATTAGTCAATGCAACAGGGCCATGGGTTTCCGAGTTTTTGCATGATATTGCAAATATTAAAACAACGGCACAAGTGCGATTAATCAAAGGCAGCCATTTTACTGTTCCAAAATTATATAAAGGCCATTATGCGTATATACTGCAAAATCCTGATGGACGTGTTGTTTTTGCCATTCCATTTAAACGTGATTTTACATTGATAGGTACCACTGATGTTCCCTTTGATACAGATCCAAACGTGGTAACCATATCTGAAGCAGAAATAAACTATTTGCTAGATTCCGTCAATTATTATTTTTCAACGCAACTCACCGAACGAGATATCAATTGGAGCTATGCTGGGGTTCGTTCACTCTACGATGATAAGGCTAAAAAAGCATCCCAAATTACGAGAAAATATCATTTAGATGTGAATGAGGAAAACGGTCGCTCGCCGATCATTTCTATTTTTGGTGGAAAAATTACAACGTATCGTTCTTTGTCAGAGCATGTGATGTCCCTATTAAAAAAATATTTTCCCAACATGGGCAAACCGTGGACGGCGCATTCTCCATTGCCAGGAAGTGATTTAAAAGGAGATAACGTGAATCAATTTTTTGAAACATTAAAGCAAGAATATCCTTGGGTGCCGATTGAAATGTTATCGCGTTATGCAGAGAGTTATGGCACGATTACACGCACCATACTAAAAAATGCAAAATCACTTAATGATTTAGGACAATGTTTCGGTGCCGATTTATACGAAGCTGAAGTCGACTATTTAATAAAAAACGAATGGACACAAACCTGCGAAGATTTAATTTGGCGACGCAGCAAATTAGGTTTAGTGTTAACCGATGAAGAAATTAATCGTTTGAAGGAGTACATCGCTAGTGTTTGATTACGCATTGGGAGAATTTTTGGGAACTATGGTGCTTATTTTATTGGGTGATGGTGCCGTTGCAACCGTGTTACTCAAACGCTCAAAAGGTGAGGGCGGTGGTTGGATTGTGATAACGACAGGCTGGTTTGTGGCGGTGGTGATGGCTGTATTCGTAGCACAATCAGCGGGCTCAACTAATGCAGATGTGAATCCCGCAGTCTCTTTATCAAAATATTTATTGCATCTTTATACCTTGCAGCAGTTACTCATTATTTGGCTTGCACAATTGTGTGGTGCATTCGTAGGGGCTGTTCTCGTTTGGATAGCCTATTTTCCACATTGGAGAGAAACTGAAAATCAAACTTATAAATTACTGGTTTTTAGCACTGTGCCTGCGATTCGTTCGTATCCCAGTAATTTGATGACCGAGATCATTGCAAGCGTGATACTGATCGTTGGTGTTGCGGCCGTATTTGGACAGGCAACGCTAGGACACCCCATTTTGGGCATTGGACCTTATTTAGTGGGTGTTATTGTATGGGGCATTGGTTTATCGTTGGGCGGCCCTACTGGTTATGCAATTAATCCAGCGCGCGATTTAGGGCCGAGAATTGCCCATGCAATTTTACCGATCGCCGGTAAAGGAAAATCGGATTGGGGCTATGCTTGGGTGCCGATTGCAGGACCCCTTATTGGGAGCGTTATCGGGGCAATATTATGGAAATTAATATTTGAAAATTAAATTTAAGAGCCTCTATGTTTCATGAAATAATATTCGGCCTATTGCTAGGATGGGGAGCGGCGATTCCCATCGGTCCTATCAATCTAGAAGTAATTCGACGTAATTTACAGTTTGGTAGCCGATTTGGTATTAGCTTCGGTTTGGGTGCATGTAGTGCCGATATGACTTATTTTATTCTGTTGCTCGCGGGCGCACTTGTGCTGTTGCAACATGAATTAGTTCTTCGCATTATCGGCATTATCGGTGCGTTGATACTGTTGTGGTTTGGCATTTCAGCAATACGCTTAAAATCTGCATCGACCGACAGAGAAAATATTAAGAAAAAAAAAGATCCAAAAGCCTGGCATCATTATTTTCAGGCTTATTTTATGACACTATTGAATCCCATAACAATATTATTTTGGGCTTCGGTTAGCTCCCAAATTGCTTCACTTTCTCATCATGGTATTGTATCGGCCATTTATGTTGGCATTGGCGTGCTACTCGGAACTAGTAGCTGGATCCTTGCTTTGAATACAGCCCTGCATTTTACTCGCCATAGAATATCCGATAAAGTAATGCATTACTTTAATATAGTGGGCGGTATCATATTGATTGGTTTTGCGGCGTTTGGGTTTATCCATGCATTGAGGTAACCTCCATGATAAGTGATCAATTTTTCAATCGTGATCCCGAAACAGTTGCTAAAGATTTACTGGGGAAAGTAATTCGTGTAAAACACAATGATTTATGGCTATCCGCTAGTATTATTGAAACTGAGGCTTATTATTTAACAGATAAAGCCAGTCATGGATCGTTGGGGTATACTGAAAAACGCAAAGCACTATTTATGCCAGCAGGCACGATTTATATGTACTATGCACGCGGGGGTGATTCTTTAAATATAAGTTGTAAGGGAAAAGGCAACGCGCTGTTAATCAAATCAGGCCTGCCCTATACCAATGGTGCTAATCCAGAAGCTATGTTGAAAATGATGCAAACATTAAATCCAAAGAAAAATAAACTCGCTAGTCGTGAACCTGCATTACTATGTGCAGGGCAAACATTACTCTGTAAATCGCTGGGTTTGCGTGTTAAAGAGTGGGATCAGAAAAACTTTGACTCCGATAAATTTTTTATTGAAAAAATAGGGTATGCGCCAAGTAAAATCATTCAAACTCGCCGGCTAGGGATTCCAGAAGGGCGCGATGAGCATTTACCGTATCGATTTCAAGCGTGTCGCGATGCTCGTGATAGATTATTGCCATCCCTGTCAATAATCGACTCGCAATACGCGACAACTTAAATAGCCGCGGACGTCCTCGTCGCCCGCGCTCCGCGACCTCACGGCTCGACTACGCACGGGCTCTCAAATGACTTGACGGCTCGTAAAGATTTTTTGCAGTCGCTTACGCTCGGCAAAAAATCCGAGCCTACCGCGGAATACGCGCCTTCGCTTCGCTCTCCATGGCGCGCATCGATTGATTATGATAGAGCACAGTTTTGTACGGATAATCCATTTCGAAAAAGAAAATGGCAAGAAAATATTGATTATTTTATTTTGAATAAAAAAAATGGGGGATCTAAATGCACAAAGAAGACTTATTAAGTGATCCATTAAAACAGTTTGAACACTGGTATGAAGAAGCTAGAAAATCGGGTGAAGAATCCCCCGATGCTATGACGCTCGCAACAGCAAATGCGAAAGGATGTCCTTCAGCTCGAGTTGTGCTGTACAAAGGGATCGACAAGGAAGGGTTTTTAATCTTTACTAATTATAATAGTCGTAAATCTAAAGAACTGTTAGAAAACCCTCACGCTGCGCTCGTCTTTTATTGGCCAAAATTATATCGGCAGGTGCGAATAGAAGGTAAAGTTAAAAAAATCACAAAAGCAGAGTCACAGCATTATTTTAATACTCGTCCCTATGAAAGCAAAATTAGCGCTTGGGTTTCAGAGCAAAGTCAGGAAATTCCCAGTCGGGAATATTTATTAGAACGTCACATTGAAGGACAACAAAAATTTGCAGAAGGTGAAGAGGTGACGTGCCCTGATTTTTGGGGTGGGTTTCGCTTGGTTCCAGACCGAATGGAATTTTGGCTTGGTGCTGAACATCGTTTACATGATAGATTTTGCTATGAAAAAGTAGGAGAGCAGTGGAAAATTAAACGTCTAGCACCTTGAGACACCTCATTTCTTGAGCGAAGTGTTGCAAAAGTGATAGAATAATCTCGCCAATGAATTTCGAGTAGTGCCTTCATCCTAACGGAGGGGAAATGACTAAAACCATCGGGCATTTTATCAATGGTAAATTCGGTGTCGATAAAAATGATCGCACGCACGATATTTATAATCCCGCAACGGGTAAGGTGACCGCAGAAGTTGCTTTTGCCAATCCCCAAGAAGTCGAGGCGGCAATCGAGGCTGCTAAAAAAGCATTTCCTGCTTGGTCCGCAGTGACACCCCTTAAGCGGGCACGCCTTATTTTTAAATATAAAATACTCTTGGAAAAAAATATCGACAAATTGGCAGAGCTACTCTCTGCTGAACACGGTAAAGTTCTTGATGATGCAAAGGGTGAAGTGCTACGCGCTATTGAATTAGTAGAATTTATGTGTGGCATACCCTATTTATTAACAAGCGTGTCGCGATGCTCGTGATAGATTATTGCCATCCCTGTCAATAATCGACTCGCAATACGCGACAACTTAAATAACCGCGGACGTCCTCCTCACCCGCGCTCCGCGACCTCACGGCTCGACTACGCACGGGCTCTCAACTGACTCGACGCCTCGTAAAGATTTTTTGCAGTCGCTTACGCTCGGCAAAAAATCCCAGCCTGCCGCGGAATACGCGCCTTCGCTTCGCTCTCCATGGCGCGCATCGAAGGTTCTTACTCTGAAAACGTCGGTACTCAAGTTGATTGCTATACTATTCGACAGCCGTTAGGTGTTTGTGTTGGCATCACGCCATTCAATTTCCCCGTGATGATTGGCAATTGGATGCTGGTCCCAGCGATTGCGTGTGGTAACACATTTATATTAAAACCATCAGAAAAAGATCCATCGTCTGCTATGTTGTTAGCCGAATTAATACAAGAAGCAGGATTGCCCGATGGGGTTCTTAACGTCATTAACGGTAATAAAGAAGTCGTTGATATTTTGATTACACATCCAGATGTTGCTGCTGTGAGTTGTGTCGGCTCCACACCGGTCGCCGAACACATTTATAAAACCGCTATCGCACATGGAAAACGATCACACACATTTGGTGGTGCTAAAAATCATTGTCTCATCATGCCGGATGCAGACATCGATGAGGCTGCGGAAGCTATATTGGGTGCTGCCTACGGTGCTGCCGGCGAACGCTGTATGGCGATTTCGGTAGCCGTTGCCATTACTGATCAAGTAGGTGATGCATTAGTGACACGATTAAAAGAAAAAATCCCCCATTTAAAAATTGCGCCAGGCACAACATCGGGTGCAGAGATGGGCCCGCTAGTGACGGAACAACATCTCGAGCATGTCAAATCTTATATTGATATCGGCGTGAAAGAAGGTGCAGAGTTGGTTGTGGATGGTCGTGATTTCAAAATGCCTGGACATAAAGATGGCTTTTTCATGGGTGCCTGTTTATTCGATAAAGTTAAACCAGAGATGCGAATTTATAAAGATGAAATCTTTGGTCCTGTGCTATCCATCGTTCGTGTGCCAGACCTTGATAGCGCTATAAATTTAGTAAATGCCAATGAATACGGCAACGGTGTTGCTATTTTTACACGGGATGGTGAAGCAGCGCATAAATTCGCACATAAAGTGACGGTAGGAATGGTGGGTATTAATGTACCGATTCCTGTTCCTGTGGCGTATCATGCATTTGGCGGTTGGAAACGTTCTTTATTCGGAGACACACATATGCATGGCTCTGAAAGCGTGCATTTTTACACAAAATCAAAAACAATTACGTCGCGTTGGCCCAAAACAAATCGAAAGGGCACGGGTTATCATATGCCAACCAACGAATAACGTTGTCTCCAAGAGGAGAATTTTATGACAACAATCGGTTTTATTGGATTAGGCCATATGGGTAATCCGATGGTTAAAAATCTACTTAAAAATAAGTACCACGTTAAAGTTTTTGATCTCAATCAAGAGGCAATGCAAGCCTTAGTCCAAGAAGGTGCTGTTGTTGCCGAATCACTCGCTGACATTGCTAATGATTCTGATGTGGTCATTACCATGCTGCAAAAAGGGAATCAAGTTGCACAATGTTGTTTGGGTGATGAAGGTGTGTTTGCACACTTAAACAAGCCAGATGCATTATTTATTGATAGCTCCTCGATTGATGTTATGGAATCTAGAAAAATACACGAACAGGCAAAATCACAAAACATCGCAATGGTGGATGCACCTGTATCCGGTGGTGTGGCTGCAGCCACGGCAGCAACGTTAACTTTTATGGTGGGCGGAGAAACTCATCATTTTGAAAAAGCAAAGTCTATTTTAAATGTAATGGGTAAAAATATTATTCACGCAGGTCGTGATGGAAATGGTGCCGCTGCAAAAATTTGTAATAATATGCTTCTAGGCATTTCCATGATTGGTGTTAGTGAAGCTTTCGTTTTAGCTGAAAAATTAGGGCTGGATGCAAAAAAATTATATGATATTAGCAGTAAAGCATCGGGTGTAAACCTTCAGACTTGATCTGACACTCCTGGTCAGTTAGAGTAAAATTTAATTGACCAACCTTAAACAACCAACACGAGGAGTGTCATTATGACCAGTGTATCCGAAAAGATTATCAAACCCAAATTAGGTTTACTAGAGCTGTCTAAACAATTGGGAAATGTTTCACAAGCCTGCAAGGTTATGGGTTATTCACGCGACAGTTTTTACCGTTTCAAAACACTTTATGAAAATGGTGGCGAAGAAGCACTCCATGATATGAGTAAGAAGAAACCGAATGAAAAAAATAGAGTGCCGTTACATGTAGAAGAAGCGGTAATTGCTTTGGCTATTGAAAACCCAGCGTTAGGTCAGGCACGTGCGGCCAATGAATTACTGGCGCGAGGCATTATCGTATCGAGCAGCGGAGTTCGTTCGGTGTAGCTACGTAATGATCTAGAGACTTTTAAGAAGCGACTAAAAGCGCTTGAAGCGAAATCGGCGCAAGACGGTATGTTATTAACGGAAGAACAATGACAAGCATTAGAAAAATCAAAACGAGAAAAAGAAGCGCACGGCGAGATTGAAGGGACTGTTTATTAGTTTGTGTAAATCGCGTCAGTCAGAATTATGAATCAGCCATTGTGTTAACTGATTTTTTAATTTTATCAAAAACTACATTGCGTTCAAATTAATTTCCTCTCTTATGAATTTTAAGTTTTATACAAAATCCGCCAGGCGATCTTCAAACATAAGGGCAAAACGATTCATGGCGGCACCCCAGTCTCGAATCGGCATGGTCCATTTTTTGGCTATATTTTTTAACCCTAAATAGAGTTGTTTTAAAGCGGCATCGTCCGACGGAAAAACTCGTTTATTTTTAATAACTTTTCGGATACTCATGTTCAGTGATTCAATAGCGTTAGTGGTATAAATCACCCTCCGAATTTCTGCCGGATAAGCAAAAAATGGCACAATGCGCTCCCAATGAGTCAACCAACTTTTGGCAATCGAGGGAAATTCAGCATCCCATTTCTCAGAGAAACTCGTCAGCGCCAATTCTGCTTCTTCAACCGTACTGGCCGAATAAATAGCTTTTAAGTCAGCGGCCACTTCTTTTTTCTTTTTCCAACCCACATAGCGCAATGAATTCCGCACCATGTGTACAATGCAAAGCTGTACTTGAGTGTTAGGATACACAGCGCCAATCGCATCAGGAAAGCCCGTTAGCCCGTCAACGCAACAAATCAGGATATCTTCTAGGCCTCGATTTTTTAACTCCGTTAATACATTCAACCAGAATTTAGCGCCCTCATTCGATGCGAGCCATGGAGAGGCGAAGCCGATGGCGAGTATTCCGCGGCAGCCGCCGATTTTTGACAGAGCGGAGTGCCGAAGGAACGGAGTTCCGTAGGCAGCGTAGCGAGTGGCAAAAATCTGTAGGCGGCGTCGAGTCATCTGGAGACAGTGCGCAGTCGGCCGCGAGGTCGCGGAGCGCTGTCGACGGGGACGTCCGCGGCTATTTAGGTTGTCGCGTATTGCGAGTCGATTATTGACAGGGATGCCAATAATCTATCACGAGCATCGCGACACACTTCTTGGCTAATCCAAATACCTAGCAATTCTTTTTGCCCATCGATATTAATTCCTAAAGCCAAATACAATGCCTTATTGATAACCTTTTTATCTTGCTGCACTTTAATCACTAAAGCGTCCAAATACACAATCGGATACACCTTGTCCAACGGACGACTTTGCCAAGCCTTCACTTCTTCAATCACTTCGTTGGTTACTGTAGAAATGAGACTCGAACAAATAGTTGTGCCATACAAATCTTTCAACTGATCTTGAATATCACGGGTAGTCATACCCCGTGCATAAAGACTCATAATTTTGTCATCCAAATCATCAAAGCGGGTTTGATGTTTTGGAATCAATTGCGGTACAAACTCATTGTTACGATCACGAGGAACCTCAATGGTCATCTCGCCATCTGTTGTTTTGATCGTTTTTTGGCTGTGCCCATTGCGGGAATTACCACTATTGTGGCCAGACACTTCGTGTTTTGCATAACCCAGCGCGTCCGTCAGCTCCCCTTCCAGAATACGCTCCGTCAGTGCCTTTTTTAACTCCTTTAACAAACCAGTATCACCGAAAATATCAGATGCGGTCTTGGTATGTTTGAGAAAATATTCCACAACCTGTGGATCTAATTTATTGGTTTTCATTGCCATAGTCAAAGACTCCGTATAATTTTAACGACCTTTCCCTGACTATCGCATTTACACAATCTTATTTACAGACCCCGATTAGGTCTTTCGTTATTATAATGCCAGAGCCAACGGGTGGCTTTTTGTTGAACCTCCTCTATCGTTGTAAAAATATCTTGGTTAAGCCAGTCATATCGCACTGTTCTATTAAAACGTTCAATGTACGCATTTTGTTGGGGTTTTCCAGGCTGAATATAAAAAAGCTCAATACCTTTCTTTTCTGCCCATTCCATTAGCTTACCGCTAATGTATTCAGGTCCATTATCGCAGCGCAGCGCAATCGGTTTGCCTCGCCACTCAATGATTTGATTAAGGGCTCGTATCACGCGATCAGCTGGAAGCGATAAGTCAACATCAATCCCAAGCCCTTCTCGATTGTAGTCATCAATAACATTAAACAAGCGGTAGGATCTTTGGTCGCCCAGTTGATCATGCATAAAGTCCATAGACCATACTTGGTTTACTGAGTCTGGAGTGCATAGCGCTTCTGGTTTACGTCGCATGAAGCGTTTTTTAGACTTTATTCTTAGATTTAACGCTAGTTCTCGATAAATGCGGTAAACACGTTTGTGGTTCCAGGCAAAGCCTTTGACGTTACGTAAGTATAAAAAGCAAAGTCCAAAACCCCAGTTAAGCCATGTGCTCGTTAGCCGAATAAGCCAGTCTGCAATCACTGTATTTTCATCCGATACTAGCGGCTCATAACGATAGCATGTTTCACTAATAGCAAATGCCTTGCAAGCAACTCGGATGCTTACTTTCTTATTCTTAACGCAATTCCTTGCCATCTCTCTGCGCTGAGATGGCTTTACCACTTTTTTTGCATAGCCTCCTGAATGATCTCGGCTTTTAAGCGTTCTTCAGCATACATTTTTTTCAGGCGACGATTTTCCTCTTCAAGCTCCTTTAAGCGCGTCATCATGGATGCATCCATCCCACCATACTTGGCTCGCCACTTATAGAACGTGGCATTGCTTATACCATGCTCTCGGCACAGATCGGGAACGGGTGTTCCACCTTCAGCTTGCTTCAGTATCGAAATGATTTGGCTGTCTGGGTACTTCGATTTTTTCATCTTGAATCTCCTCTGTTTAGTTTACGAGAAAATTCTACTTTTAAGTACCTCTAATTTGTGGGGGGATTACCGAATTAACTTGCTATGTGATGTACTGGGTGTCAGTCGTAGTGGTTATTATGACTGGCTATCGCGACCTATGAGCCCACGTGAGCAAGCAAACCAACAATTACAAGCGTGTCGCGATGCTCGTGATAGATTATTGCCATCCCTGTCAATAATCGACTCGCAATACGCGACAACTTAAATAGCCGCGGACGTCCTCGTCGCCCGCGCTCCGCGACCTCACGGCTCGACTACGCACGGGCTCTCAAATGACTTGACGGCTCGTAAAGATTTTTTGCAGTCGCTTACGCTCGGCAAAAAATCCGAGCCTACCGCGGAATACGCGCCTTCGCTTCGCTCTCCATGGCGCGCATCGGATGAAAAAATTAAGGTAATTTATATGAGAAACAAACAACGTTACGGTTCACCACGTATAACTCGTGCATTGCAAGCGGAATCGATTTCCTGCAGTCACACGCGTATTGAGCGGCGTATGCGCTCCATGGGCTTAAAAGCACTTGCCAAGCGTAGATTTAAAATAACCACAGACTCGGGTCACAACAAGCCTATTTTTGAGAATATTTTAAAGAGAGATTTCACGACAACGGCGATCAATCAAAAATGGGTGAGTGATCTGACGTACATTCCAACCCGTGAAGGTTGGTTGTATTTAGCGGTGGTTATCGATGTGCATTCACGTTCGGTTATTGGCTCGTCAATGAATAAAAGCATGAAACAAGATTTAGTGTGTGATGCGTTATTGATGGCGTTATTCAAACGAAAATATCCAAAGCAAGTGATTATACACTCTGATCGGGGCAGTCAATATTGTTCGAAAAAATATAGGGAAATCATCAAGCAAAACAAGCTGATTGGTTCAATGAGCAGAAAGACTAATTGTTGGGATAATGCCATTGCAGAAAGTTTTTTCCATACCCTAAAAACGGAACTTGTGCATGTGAATGATTACACAACACGCGCTGAAGCAAGGCAAAGTCTTTTTCAGTATATTGAAGGCTATTACAATCACAGAAGAATGCATTCAGCTATTGACTACAAGACCCCTGTTGCGCTTGAATGTGCTGCGTAAAATCGAAAAAAAATGTGTCCGGTAAAGTGAGGGAAGATCACACAAACCGCTCGCAGAAAAAAATAAACCCATGCGAGTTCTCACAAAAATCGATCTAATGGCTATTAACTATGTGCCAATAGGCTTAGGGCGAGCTAAGCCAACTTAAGCCCCAAGAGCACCCCAAAACCCACAGATTGTTCTATATTTGTACAAATGAAGGACTTGAAGGGAACACTATTGGCACTGGTGTTTGCTGTGGCTGGTTTTGACGGCATCAAGGCGAACGACCCCAGCTCGGCACCGACAGCCCCTTCTGCATCGGGAGATTCGGTAGAGATTACCAACGATGTGCGCCATGTTGATTACAACCCCGAACCACCTAAAATACCGATCAAACCACTACCCGAAATTAAAAAAGCGCTACACAAGCAGGCACCAACGCTGCACGATAAAGTTATCAACGCCGTTATCATGGCCCTAACGTGTGCGAATAAAAATGACATTGAGCACAACCACATTTTAACGATCATTGATTATTCATTACCCTCCAATCAAAAACGATTATGGGTGTTTGACTTGGCAAAAAATAAATTGCTTTTTCACACTTATATTTCACATGCGATTAAATCAGGCACCTTAATGACAAACCATTTTTCGAATAAACTTAACAGCAAAACTAGTAGCCTCGGCATATTTATGACAGAAGATGCGTATCGAGGTCGACACGGTGCTTCATTAAAATTAATGGGAATCGATGGGAATTTTAATAGCAATGCATACAAACGCTTCATCGTCATGCACGGTGCGTGGTATGTAGAAGAAGATTTCATTAAAAAATATGGCAGGCCTGGACGAAGTTGGGGCTGCCCCGTATTGCCAAAAAGCGAAACCATGCCAATCATTGAAGTCATTAAAGACGATACATTCTTCGTCGTGTATTATCCTGATAAACAATGGCTCACCAATTCTAAATTTCTGAACTGTGATGCCTCAAATCATTTAAACACGGCCAATCTCAATAACGAGGCCGACATTCCCGAAGAGACACATCGCCAGCCGATCTTATATGTGGATGTCAACAAAGACAACAAACGCGAAGAGAACGAGCCCATCATCGTGATCAAGGCGGATGATTACCAACACCTGTATAAAGCAAAACCGCCGCTCAAGCGCATGCTGCGTCGCCAAATCAATCAGCAAGAATACATCGCGCTAACCAATGAAGAGTTTAAAAAGCTAATCACCGACAACTCTACCGAAAACAATGGTAAAAAAGGATTAGAGATTTTCTATTTAGTTGTCCCCGACGTTAAGTTAAAACGCGGTTATTATACGACAGAAATGAAAATAGTGTCGCTCGGTAAAATCAAGAAGGTGACGCTAGGCAGCGAATATCACACCGTTTATTTTGAACATAAACCACCCGCCGAAATCAAAACTGACAAACACTTTATCCGATGGTTGGGACTATAGGGTATTGAAAATTTTTCCTTTTCCCATTTATAATGTGGCATAGGAAATTCAAGAAATTATTGGAAAGGAGGCCCCTCATGAGATATTTGCTACTGTGCATTCTTGCTTGTTTGATACCTAACCTGTCTTTTGCGCTGAACCCGGCAGGTGTCACGCCGAAACTGTTAAATGTTGCCGCTCAAAACACCAACTGGAAAGTGTCGTTCGTGACTGCAGAACACGGCCAAGTTGTTTTTATGAACGTATCACCCATTACTAACCCTAAAAATGAAATTGGCTCTGAAACACATAAGTTTGATCAAATGATTCTGATTGTGCAAGGTCGTGGGAAAGCTGTGCTCGATGGTAAAACATCAACGGTGACAGCCGGCGACATGATTTTTATTCCAGAAGGCACGGTCCATAATGTCATTAATTTGACTCAAAAGCCGCTCAAGTTAATTAGCTTTTATTCCGATCGCGATATGCCAGCGAATACGGTGTATGCAAAAAAGTCTGACGATAAAGAATAGCTGGTTGACGTTCCAATGAGATTTCTCGCGTTGCTTGGAATGACGTGATTTTTTTCCATCCCGGGTAACGGTTTGGATACCGGATAACTTTGCATATCCCTATGCAAAATTTCCGGGATGACGAGGTTAGGTTGAGTCATCCATTATCGAACAGCATTTCAATTGCGGCAGAGAGATTGGGGTTACTGTTTTGCGGGCGTAAGTACCACGGAAGTACTTAGCAGCCAAGGAGGGCGATTCCCGAAAAACAGTAACGCCAATCGCGTAAGCCAAGCAATTGAAATTCAAGACTATGTGCCCTCGGGATGTGGAGCGTCATTTGCGGGTGATTTCCCGCGAAAAACGAGCCTCGCCATGCTCATGTGTAAACCTTCAGACTTGATCTGACACTCCTGGTCAGTTAGAGTAAAATTTAATTGACCAACCTTAAACAACCAACACGAGGAGTGTCATTATGACCAGTGTATCCGAAAAGATTATCAAACCCAAATTAGGTTTACTAGAGCTGTCTAAACAATTGGGAAATGTTTCACAAGCCTGCAAGGTTATGGGTTATTCACGCGACAGTTTTTACCGTTTCAAAACACTTTATGAAAATGGTGGCGAAGAAGCACTCCATGATATGAGTAAGAAGAAACCGAATGAAAAAAATAGAGTGCCGTTACATGTAGAAGAAGCGGTAATTGCTTTGGCTATTGAAAACCCAGCGTTAGGTCAGGCACGTGCGGCCAATGAATTACTGGCGCGAGGCATTATCGTATCGAGCAGCGGAGTTCGTTCGGTGTGGCTACGTAATGATCTAGAGACTTTTAAGAAGCGACTAAAAGCGCTTGAAGCGAAATCGGCGCAAGACGGTATGTTATTAACGGAAGAACAATGACAAGCATTAGAAAAATCAAAACGAGAAAAAGAAGCGCACGGCGAGATTGAAACAGAACACCCAGGTTATTTAGGTTCTCAGGATACGTATTATGTTGGCACGATGAAGGGCGTTGGCCGTATTTATGAGCAGACTTTTGTCGATACCTATAGCAGAATCGCTTTTGCGAAGTTATACACGGAGAAAACAGCGATGACGGCAGCTCATTTATTAAATGAACGTGTATTGCCATGGTTTAATGAGCAAGGTATCCGATTGCTGCGTATGCTCACGGATCGCGGGACGGAATATTGTGGAAAAATTGAGAACCACGCCTATCAACTTTATTTAGCAGTTGAAGACATTGACCATTCGAAAACACGCGCACGTTCTCCGCAGACCAATGGTATTTGTGAACGTTTTCATAAAACGATTAAACAAGAATTTTATGATGTTGCTTTTCGAAAAAAAATATATCGTTCCCTCGATGCGCGCCATGGATTGGACTTTGGATAAATAAAATCCCTTGCCAGTTAGGACAATAATCAAAAAATGTGAGTTTCTAAATCTTAAGCTGTTTTTTGCAGCAATTCGTAGAATTTCTCAGGTGTAAAATTTATTTTATCCAACCATGATTTTACTATCCCAATCAAATCCTCTATTTTTTCAGGGTCTGAGTTTTGCGTCTTTTCTTCAGTCCTCTGAATCGTTTTAATTTTTGAGTTGCTATTTTTGAAAATAGCAGGATGTCGCGTGCGTTTCCCCTGCGTATCACCTTTGGTTCTGCCTTGCGGATTACCGCGTGGTTTGCAGAGATTAGCAGGCGTGCCAACGGTATCAAGCACCGTAGAAAAACCCCGTTGCGTTTGTGAAGGGGTCGCAGTTATTGATGGTTTTTCGTTATCCACTTGGAAGCTCGGCAAATACCGCTCCCATTTTTTCGGTAAAATCGGGGCAAGATTCCTCGCTAGATAAAGTTGCGTATACGCTAATGCTGTCATCCGCCACCAATCTTCTTCGTGCTTAACATCCGGTGTTTGGTATCGGTCAAATAACAGTTTGTCTTTACCAAAACGAAAGTAGTGTTCAATGTCATAGCGTCTATCGTAATAGTGATAGGCTTCTAATGCTGTGATTTCATTACGTCGTTCACCAGCGAGTCCTAACCAGAGTGGATTTTTATATAAAGATTTACCGTTAGCATCAACCGCAACCAATTGCACAACAGTAACAGGATGCTCATATCCTTTAAATTGCTTTGAACCACGCAGTAATTGGTCACGCCATATTTTAATCTCCAATTGGTAAGTTTTGCCACTGCGGGTTGTAATGGGTTGCTGCACAATCTCATCGGATTCACGGTGAGTCGTGCTGTCGTTTAGTTTCATCGCATCACCATAGCGTTTTATACTTCCTGAGGTATTATCTTCTATTGATGCGGGCGCGAAAACATTACGGGTACTGTTAAAACGGAAAAGATGTACCCAATTGGGATTTTCGCTAACCAGTTTACGGCAAGCTTCTGTACCATATTTTGAATCAGCCACGCTAACCACCAATTTATGAGTAAGCGCTAAGTCTGCAATACAACGGTTAATTTGCTGCATCCCAACTACATTGCCTTTTTCATCGCTTTTAACGCGCCTCGTATCCAGTGGAACTAACCAATGCTTTTCTTGAGCTGCACCATCATTGGGCAATAGTGATACCGTTGAATATTCATGTCCAATGGTAATCGGTTTGTTACCCGGTGCTGGATTAGGGCTGTAAACCACATGGCGATCTTCAACACAGTGTGCACTTTGACGCGACTGTGGTGTCGTATCCGCAATAATGATCACACGGTCATCGCTATGACTCACATGTTCATATTGTATTTTCATCATGCTATCCCAACAATTTGCTACCGACAAACCATCGCTAATCGCATCGGTAATACTACTGTATTCACGTTCAAAGTATGGCGATTCACATAATTCTATGGGTGTTTTGCAGCGATGGCCATGGCTTGAAAGGGCATCGAGTAAATTCATATTGGCATCGCGTCGCGCGGGGAAGATGTTGTAGAGGAATGTACGGAATTGTTTTAGTTTTTCTGTCGCTAACATCGTTTGTTCCTTATTTTATTTTTTCGAACAAACGTTGTTTACAACGTAAAATTTTTTTTCGGTTTCTATGTCAAGCAATTTTTAATTATTTTTATAAATTTATCCAAAGTCCAACATGGAGAGCGAAGCGAAGGCGCGTATTCCGCGGTAGGCTCGGATTTTTTGCCGAGCGTAAGCGACTGCAAAAAATCTTTACGAGCCGTCAAGTCATTTGAGAGCCCGTGCGTAGTCGAGCCGTGAGGTCGCGGAGCGCGGGCGACGAGGACGTCCGCGGCTATTTAAGTTGTCGCGTATTGCGAGTCGATTATTGACAGGGATGGCAATAATCTATCACGAGCATCGCGACACGCTTGAGAAGAATTACAACAAGACGTTGATGCGTGGATCAAAACATATAATGAGGTCAGGCCCCATTCCGGCGAGCGTTGTTATGGAAAAACACCCATGCAAACTTTTCTTGATGCAAAGCATTTGGCACAAGAAAAAGAATTAGATAAACTATGTAAAACTATTCCAAGCGTGTCGGCAGATGAATTGAATAAGGCGCACAGTAATCACGACACGCAACTGGTAGAGGAGTAATTAGAATCCGATCTATCGGACAGAAAATATGTCCGATAAATCTCAACTGTCAGATCAAGTCGAGAGTTCTACACATAAGGCATGTATCACTTGAGAAGGTGTTCTTTCCGTTGCAGTTACCTGTTCGATAATTAATTTCAACGAATCATCGCTTAAAGCATCTTTAGCATCATCTCTTAGAATGTTAATTGTGTTACTAGGATAGTTTTTTAGTAAATCCAGAAGAACTTCTTTATTAAATGAAATCTTATCACCTCGCTTTCGGAGCAGTTCCATCATCTCTTTCATTAATTTCATAAACTTAGCCGTACTAGAAAAGCGCGTGCAAAAGGTATTGAGCGTTAGTAAGAGGGCTGCAAAGGGGTCTGTAAATAAGATTGTGTAAATGCGATAGTCAGGGAAAGGTCGTTAAAATTATACGGAGTCTTTGACTATGGCAATGAAAACCAATAAATTAGATCCACAGGTTGTGGAATATTTTCTCAAACATACCAAGACCGCATCTGATATTTTCGGTGATACTGGTTTGTTAAAGGAGTTAAAAAAGGCACTGACGGAGCGTATTCTGGAAGGGGAGCTGACGGACGCGCTGGGTTATGCAAAACACGAAGTGTCTGGCCACAATAGTGGTAATTCCCGCAATGGGCACAGCCAAAAAACGATCAAAACAACAGATGGCGAGATGACCATTGAGGTTCCTCGTGATCGTAACAATGAGTTTGTACCGCAATTGATTCCAAAACATCAAACCCGCTTTGATGATTTGGATGACAAAATTATGAGTCTTTATGCACGGGGTATGACTACCCGTGATATTCAAGATCAGTTGAAAGATTTGTATGGCACAACTATTTGTTCGAGTCTCATTTCTACAGTAACCAACGAAGTGATTGAAGAAGTGAAGGCTTGGCAAAGTCGTCCGTTGGACAAGGTGTATCCGATTGTGTATTTGGACGCTTTAGTGATTAAAGTGCAGCAAGATAAAAAGGTTATCAATAAGGCATTGTATTTGGCTTTAGGAATTAATATCGATGGGCAAAAAGAATTGCTAGGTATTTGGATTAGCCAAAATGAGGGCGCTAAATTCTGGTTGAATGTATTAACGGAGTTAAAAAATCGAGGCCTAGAAGATATCCTGATTTGTTGCGTTGACGGGCTAACGGGCTTTCCTGATGCGATTGGCGCTGTGTATCCTAACACTCAAGTACAGCTTTGCATTGTACACATGGTGCGGAATTCATTGCGCTATGTGGGTTGGAAAAAGAAAAAAGAAGTGGCCGCTGACTTAAAAGCTATTTATTCGGCCAGTACGGTTGAAGAAGCAGAATTGGCGCTGACGAGTTTCTCTGAGAAATGGGATGCTGAATTTCCCTCGATTGCCAAAAGTTGGTTGACTCATTGGGAGCGCATTGTGCCATTTTTTGCTTATCCGGCAGAAATTCGGAGGGTGATTTATACCACTAACGCTATTGAATCACTGAACATGAGTATCCGAAAAGTTATTAAAAATAAACGAGTTTTTCCGTCGGACGATGCCGCTTTAAAACAACTCTATTTAGGGTTAAAAAATATAGCCAAAAAATGGACCATGCCGATTCGAGACTGGGGTGCCGCCATGAATCGTTTTGCCCTTATGTTTGAAGATCGCCTGGCGGATTTTGTATAAAACTTAAAATTCATAAGAGAGGAAATTAATTTGAACGCAATGTAGTTTTTGATAAAATTAAAAAATCAGTTAACACAATGGCTGATTCATAATTCTGACTGACGCGATTTACACAAACTAATAAACAGTCCCTGTTTGTGATAATGGTACAGAGTTTACAAGCAAAGCAATGTTCTTTTGGTCCAGGGAAAACAAAACCAAGCTTGCTTTCATTCAACCTGGAAAGCCAACTCAGAATGCGTTTGTTTGTAGAACTCTCGACTTGATCTGACAGTTGAGATTTATCGGACATATTTTCTGTCCGATAGATCGGATTCTAATTACTCCTCTACCAGTTGCGTGTCGTGATTACTGTGCGCCTTATTCAATTCATCTGCCGACACGCTTGGAATAGTTTTACATAGTTTATCTAATTCTTTTTCTTGTGCCAAATGCTTTGCATCAAGAAAAGTTTGCATGGGTGTTTTTCCATAACAACGCTCGCCGGAATGGGGCCTGACCTCATTATATGTTTTGATCCACGCATCAACGTCTTGTTGTAATTCTTCTAGGGAACGATATATTTTTTTTCGAAAAGCAACATCATAAAATTCTTGTTTAATCGTTTTATGAAAACGTTCACAAATACCATTGGTCTGCGGAGAACGTGCGCGTGTTTTCGAATGGTCAATGTCTTCAACTGCTAAATAAAGTTGATAGGCGTGGTTCTCAATTTTTCCACAATATTCCGTCCCGCGATCCGTGAGCATACGCAGCAATCGGATACCTTGCTCATTAAACCATGGCAATACACGTTCATTTAATAAATGAGCTGCCGTCATCGCTGTTTTCTCCGTGTATAACTTCGCAAAAGCGATACGTAGCCACACCGAACGAACTCCGCTGCTCGATACGATAATGCCTCGCGCCAGTAATTCATTGGCCGCACGTGCCTGACCTAACGCTGGGTTTTCAATAGCCAAAGCAATTACCGCTTCTTCTACATGTAACGGCACTCTATTTTTTTCATTCGGTTTCTTCTTACTCATATCATGGAGTGCTTCTTCGCCACCATTTTCATAAAGTGTTTTGAAACGGTAAAAACTGTCGCGTGAATAACCCATAACCTTACAGGCTTGTGAAACATTTCCCAATTGTTTAGACAGCTCTAGTAAACCTAATTTGGGTTTGATAATCTTTTCGGATACACTGGTCATAATGACACTCCTCGTGTTGGTTGTTTAAGGTTGGTCAATTAAATTTTACTCTAACTGACCAGGAGTGTCAGATCAAGTCTGAAGGTTTACAAATTATATGCCGCCTATTGAATTTGCGAAACAGGCTGCTTAACATGAATATCTCATCGGTGTCCTGGTACTAGTTTAGGGGGAAGGTCACTATTCGCATAGCGCTACGTTGGCACTTTAGGAGGGCTTAAATTTTTGAGAATCTCCGCTGATAAGAAAGATTATCAGAGATAAAGGCGGGACTGTTTATTAGTTTGTGTAAATCGCGTCAGTCAGAATTATGAATCAGCCATTGTGTTAACTGATTTTTTAATTTTATCAAAAACTACATTGCGTTCAAATTAATTTCCTCTCTTATGAATTTTAAGTTTTATACAAAATCCGCCAGGCGATCTTCAAACATAAGGGCAAAACGATTCATGGCGGCACCCCAGTCTCGAATCGGCATGGTCCATTTTTTGGCTATATTTTTTAACCCTAAATAGAGTTGTTTTAAAGCGGCATCGTCCGACGGAAAAACTCGTTTATTTTTAATAACTTTTCGGATACTCATGTTCAGTGATTCAATAGCGTTAGTGGTATAAATCACCCTCCGAATTTCTGCCGGATAAGCAAAAAATGGCACAATGCGCTCCCAATGAGTCAACCAACTTTTGGCAATCGAGGGAAATTCAGCATCCCATTTCTCAGAGAAACTCGTCAGCGCCAATTCTGCTTCTTCAACCGTACTGGCCGAATAAATAGCTTTTAAGTCAGCGGCCACTTCTTTTTTCTTTTTCCAACCCACATAGCGCAATGAATTCCGCACCATGTGTACAATGCAAAGCTGTACTTGAGTGTTAGGATACACAGCGCCAATCGCATCAGGAAAGCCCGTTAGCCCGTCAACGCAACAAATCAGGATATCTTCTAGGCCTCGATTTTTTAACTCCGTTAATACATTCAACCAGAATTTAGCGCCCTCATTTTGGCTAATCCAAATACCTAGCAATTCTTTTTGCCCATCGATATTAATTCCTAAAGCCAAATACAATGCCTTATTGATAACCTTTTTATCTTGCTGCACTTTAATCACTAAAGCGTCCAAATACACAATCGGATACACCTTGTCCAACGGACGACTTTGCCAAGCCTTCACTTCTTCAATCACTTCGTTGGTTACTGTAGAAATGAGACTCGAACAAATAGTTGTGCCATACAAATCTTTCAACTGATCTTGAATATCACGGGTAGTCATACCCCGTGCATAAAGACTCATAATTTTGTCATCCAAATCATCAAAGCGGGTTTGATGTTTTGGAATCAATTGCGGTACAAACTCATTGTTACGATCACGAGGAACCTCAATGGTCATCTCGCCATCTGTTGTTTTGATCGTTTTTTGGCTGTGCCCATTGCGGGAATTACCACTATTGTTGCCAGACACTTCGTGTTTTGCATAACCCAGCGCGTCCGTCAGCTCCCCTTCCAGAATACGCTCCGTCAGTGCCTTTTTTAACTCCTTTAACAAACCAGTATCACCGAAAATATCAGATGCGGTCTTGGTATGTTTGAGAAAATATTCCACAACCTGTGGATCTAATTTATTGGTTTTCATTGCCATAGTCAAAGACTCCGTATAATTTTAACGACCTTTCCCTGACTATCGCATTTACACAATCTTATTTACAGACCCTCTCAACTGTCAGATCAAGTCGAGAGTTCTACATATAATTTAATGAACTGTGTGGTCTTTTAGTATTGTAGTGCTTTCTCCATTGGTTGATTTCATGTCGGGCTTCTTCAATTGAACGAAACCAGTGTTGATTTAAACATTCGTTGCGGAACTTGCCATTTAAGCTTTCAACAAACGCATTCTGAGTTGGCTTTCCAGGTTGAATGAAAGCAAGCTTGGTTTTGTTTTCCCTGGACCAAAAGAACATTGCTTTGCTTGTAAACTCTGTACCATTATCACAAACAATTTGTTTTGGCAGCCTGCGTTGCTCACTAAGCTCTGCTAGGAAGCGTGCCACCTGACGTCCTGATATAGAAAATGCTGTTAGCTGGCCAATAAGTTCACGATTAAAATCATCGATAATGTTTAGCACACGAAAACGCCTTCCATTGGCCAGCTGATCGTAAACAAAATCCATCGACCAACGCTCATTTCTCTGAGTCGGTGATGACATCACTAATCGTAGTCGCTGTATTTTTTTACGCTTTTTTGTACGCACCTGGAGCTTTTCTTCTTTGTAAATCCGGTAGGTTTTTTTCTTATTCATGACAAGCCCCTCTGCTTTTAAGAGGCTGTGAAGCATTAAATAACCATACCGAGAATACTGAGCTGCCAATTCTTTTAATCGAGCTCTAATCAACTCGTCTCGTCGCTTTTTGGGTCCGTAACGGTAAGCCGTTCGACTTAGCCCGACTAGCTTGCAGGCCATTCGTTCACTCAGCTTAAAGGCGCTCATTAAGTGACAAACAACCTGCTTCTTGCTAGCAGGCGTTACCACTTTTTTGAAACAACATCCTTGAGCGCTTCATTTTCTAACATCTTTTCAGCCAGCAGCTTTTTTAACTTATTGTTCTCGGACTCCAGCTCTCGCAGGCGCTTAGCTTCGTTAACCTCTAGGCCAGCATACTTGCTACGCCAATTGTAAAAAGTACCGCCAGATATGCCTAAGCGACGGCACAGGTCTTCCACCTTAGCGCCACTTTCATGCTCTTTGATCGCTTTAATGATTTGTTCTTCTGTATAACGTTTTTTCATGTTGAGATCTCCTCGGTCGTAGAATAATTGGAAATCTCATCCATGTCATGGTGTTAAGTTTGGGGGAAAGGTCAAAAATACAAAGACTAAACACCCCTCTTGACAACTGTATCCTTTTCATCCACGTTTCTTCATTGCTCAGACACAAGCTGATTTAAAATATTAATGAGTGAGCGTTGATCTGTTTTCTTAACGGAATCAAAAAAATCTTTATCAATTTTTTCAATAAGAGGTACGAGTTTTTTAGTAAGCGCCCTTCCCTTTGACGTTAAGGCAACTGATTTCGCACGTGTATCCACGGAATGTTCATTGCGCTTTACGAGATTTAAAGATGCTAATTTTTTTAGTGAAGCTGATACAGTCATTTTATCGAGTTTAGTTTTAAGAAACAAAAAACGATTGTATGGGAGAATGATTTGTTTCTTCGCACCACAGTAGAACTGCTAAAATGACAAAATGGGCATGCGATACACCATACGGATCAAGCGCATTTTTAATGAGTCGTTGCTAGGTTATGGATACTTGCCACAGTAAAAAGCCCGGGCTCTCTTCAGGGGTATCAAAGCCAAAGGAATATTTAGCCATGCATTTTCCTTGGATATGCAACTAAATGATCTGTTTGGTTTGGAACAGCTTTCACCACATTTTTTGCTACTAAATTTGCCCATAGAAATGCAAGCGAGCCTTTAACTGTTATCGTATTGGTGATTACAATCCCTTCGGAAGTTTCTTTAAGTTCATGTGCATCATACATAGTGGCACCCCAAAATTTACAGTAATCTGTAAATTTTACGTTTGGAACGATTTCTGAGAGCCATAAGCGAACTTTAGGCCCACCTTTAGGTTTTAAAATGAATTGATTACCTTCTGAAAAGCTAGCTTTTATTTCACAGTATTCCAGCTCAGCATCCCATTTAGATTTAGGCCAATTATTTACATCAACCCATGCTCGCCAAATAGCTTCTTTATGAATATTTCGATACTCTTTACTAAAAGTTTTAACCCACATGTTTGTCTCAATATATAGTAAAAACTCATATTCATTTTACTTTATGTCAAGTCGCAACCCACGGTCATTCATGTCAAATATTGATATATATCGCATAAAATATAATGTCGGCACCCATGAAAAAGCGCCGTATTGAAAAATTTCGTGTAGATTATCGTTTGTTTTTATAACTGCACCAACTACTTCTGAACCTTATGCCTTTTACGGCGAATGAGGTTTAAGAATTCAACCAGGAGTGAGAAGCCCATCGCGAAATAGACGTATCCTCTTGGCACATGAAAATGAAGTGCATCTGCAACTAAAACCATGCCAATAAGGATAAGGAAGCTCAGTGCCAACATGCGAATGCTGGGGTATCGTTCCACAAAACGGCTTAATGGTTCGCTCGCGAATAACATGGTGAGAATGGCAATGGTAATGGCGGATGCCATAATCCAAAAGTTGCGTGTTAGGCCGATGGCTGTTAAAACACTATCGAGTGAAAAAATAATGTCTAAAACAGCGATTTGCGCCACGATCCAAGCAAATTTATTACGCTTTACTTTTATAGATGTTTTGGGTTTGTCTGTATCGAGTTCGTTATGAATTTCTTGAGTTGCTTTGGCTAACAAAAATAAACCGCCGACAAACAGGAAAATATCCCGGCCTGAAACGCCTAAATTAAAAAGATGAAATAAAGGTTTTGTTAACTGGGATAACCAAACGGCTGAGGCAAGTAATAACAGGCGCATCATCCATGCCAGTGTTAGCCCTATTCGCCTTGCCTTTTTCTGCTGTTTTTTCGGCAGCTTTTGAGAGGCGATGGCGAGAAATACGAGATTATCGATCCCCAAAACAATTTCTAGAATGGTTAAGGTAATAAAACTTAATAGTATGTCGATTATGCTATTCATGGATGTCATTACTCATTTTACCTTGCTATTTTCAGTATGGATTTTCAAATTTAGCGACCATTCTCTCACGCATCATTTTTACTAACTCTGGATCAGCTTTCTCAGGTGAGCCAGAATTAAAGGGTGGCTCAGGATCATATTCGATACCTAATTGCAATGCTTCAGCAAGACGGCGGTCGAATATTTTTTCTACTAAAGCGAGCGCCATGTCGATACCTGCTGACACCCCTGCTGCGGTGATAATTTTTCCGGACTCCACAATTCGGGAGTGAGTGGGTTGCGCACCATACTGAGGTAAACGATCTAATGCCGCCCAGTGTGTAGTTGCTTTTATGCCCGACAGCACACCAGCCGCGCCTAAAATTAAGCTGCCCGTACAAACTGATGTTGTCCAAGTGGTTGAAGAATGAATTTTCCGCACCCATTCTAAAATATCAGGAAAATCTTTTAATGAAGCAGCCTTGCCTGCTCCGGGAATAAGAAGTATGTCAGCGTCTACTACATCAGCGAGCTTATATTCTGCGGTGAGTATTAAACCAGAATCGGTTAGTATCTCGCCAGAAGATTTTGCGACACGTTTCACTTGGATGCCTGGCGGCCGACAGAGAATTTCATGCGGCCCAATGGCATCTAAGGCAGTCATGCCTTCATAAAATAAAAAAACAATGTTCATTGCTGTGCCTCTTTTTTAAATAACTTTGCAGTATTGTATTATCTAGCACATTGATGACTAAGGCAAGAGAGACTCTATTAATACATTTGAAATTAGTATGTTATGATGCTGAATGTATAAGTTGGCAGTTGTGTCTATTGATAAGCACTCGCCTTAATATAAGAATACAAGGCCAAGATTGTTATTGGGGACTGTTTATTAGTTTGTGTAAATCGCGTCAGTCAGAATTATGAATCAGCCATTGTGTTAACTGATTTTTTAATTTTATCAAAAACTACATTGCGTTCAAATTAATTTCCTCTCTTATGAATTTTAAGTTTTATACAAAATCCGCCAGGCGATCTTCAAACATAAGGGCAAAACGATTCATGGCGGCACCCCAGTCTCGAATCGGCATGGTCCATTTTTTGGCTATATTTTTTAACCCTAAATAGAGTTGTTTTAAAGCGGCATCGTCCGACGGAAAAACTCGTTTATTTTTAATAACTTTTCGGATACTCATGTTCAGTGATTCAATAGCGTTAGTGGTATAAATCACCCTCCGAATTTCTGCCGGATAAGCAAAAAATGGCACAATGCGCTCCCAATGAGTCAACCAACTTTTGGCAATCGAGGGAAATTCAGCATCCCATTTCTCAGAGAAACTCGTCAGCGCCAATTCTGCTTCTTCAACCGTACTGGCCGAATAAATAGCTTTTAAGTCAGCGGCCACTTCTTTTTTCTTTTTCCAACCCACATAGCGCAATGAATTCCGCACCATGTGTACAATGCAAAGCTGTACTTGAGTGTTAGGATACACAGCGCCAATCGCATCAGGAAAGCCCGTTAGCCCGTCAACGCAACAAATCAGGATATCTTCTAGGCCTCGATTTTTTAACTCCGTTAATACATTCAACCAGAATTTAGCGCCCTCATTTTGGCTAATCCAAATACCTAGCAATTCTTTTTGCCCATCGATATTAATTCCTAAAGCCAAATACAATGCCTTATTGATAACCTTTTTATCTTGCTGCACTTTAATCACTAAAGCGTCCAAATACACAATCGGATACACCTTGTCCAACGGACGACTTTGCCAAGCCTTCACTTCTTCAATCACTTCGTTGGTTACTGTAGAAATGAGACTCGAACAAATAGTTGTGCCATACAAATCTTTCAACTGATCTTGAATATCACGGGTAGTCATACCCCGTGCATAAAGACTCATAATTTTGTCATCCAAATCATCAAAGCGGGTTTGATGTTTTGGAATCAATTGCGGTACAAACTCATTGTTACGATCACGAGGAACCTCAATGGTCATCTCGCCATCTGTTGTTTTGATCGTTTTTTGGCTGTGCCCATTGCGGGAATTACCACTATTGTTGCCAGACACTTCGTGTTTTGCATAACCCAGCGCGTCCGTCAGCTCCCCTTCCAGAATACGCTCCGTCAGTGCCTTTTTTAACTCCTTTAACAAACCAGTATCACCGAAAATATCAGATGCGGTCTTGGTATGTTTGAGAAAATATTCCACAACCTGTGGATCTAATTTATTGGTTTTCATTGCCATAGTCAAAGACTCCGTATAATTTTAACGACCTTTCCCTGACTATCGCATTTACACAATCTTATTTACAGACCCTGTTATTGTATTTTTAGAAAAATATTTGCACACTGATTTAAGAGGTATTAATTATGCCAACATCATTAAACGATATTGCATCAACATGTCGCAATACAGTATTTTTATTAATTCTTCAGTATTTGAATCGTCGTGATGACTATGAAAACCTAAAAGGAGTTAGTCAAGAAATTTATACTGCAATGTTAGCCCTGAAGAAAGAAAGTCCCTTTGCTATAAAGCAACTTTTTTCACCCAGTATAGATTATGATAAATTACAAGCGTGTCGCGATGCTCGTGATAGATTATTGCCATCCCTGTCAATAATCGACTCGCAATACGCGACAACTTAAATAGCCGCGGACGTCCTCGTCGCCCGCGCTCCGCGACCTCACGGCTCGACTACGCACGGGCTCTCAAATGACTTGACGGCTCGTAAAGATTTTTTGCAGTCGCTTACGCTCGGCAAAAAATCCGAGCCTACCGCGGAATACGCGCCTTCGCTTCGCTCTCCATGGCGCGCATCGATAGCTGATATGCTTTTAATATGCAAGAAATTCCTTAAAAATGATTTTAGTTTCTTTGGGCAATTTGTGTCAACAAGGAAAACAAGGGGTAAATATCTTTTAGAATTTATAACTAAGTGTGCTGGCCCAGAGAATACTATATTGCTAGCAATCGCTGCTGAGCGATCTAAAGGAAAGCAGTTAATTTGGATGCTCAACGAACAGTATTTAAATAGCGGCGCATTAAACTCTCATTTATTTACCTATGATAACAAAAAGAATCGAAAGAAAGCTGATAAACTTTTATCTTTAGATTTGGAAAACATTTTAAAAAAAGCAATTTCTGAACCAAGCTGTAAACCTTCAGACTTGATCTGACACTCCTGGTCAGTTAGAGTAAAATTTAATTGACCAACCTTAAACAACCAACACGAGGAGTGTCATTATGACCAGTGTATCCGAAAAGATTATCAAACCCAAATTAGGTTTACTAGAGCTGTCTAAACAATTGGGAAATGTTTCACAAGCCTGCAAGGTTATGGGTTATTCACGCGACAGTTTTTACCGTTTCAAAACACTTTATGAAAATGGTGGCGAAGAAGCACTCCATGATATGAGTAAGAAGAAACCGAATGAAAAAAATAGAGTGCCGTTACATGTAGAAGAAGCGGTAATTGCTTTGGCTATTGAAAACCCAGCGTTAGGTCAGGCACGTGCGGCCAATGAATTACTGGCGCGAGGCATTATCGTATCGAGCAGCGGAGTTCGTTCGGTGTGGCTACGTAATGATCTAGAGACTTTTAAGAAGCGACTAAAAGCGCTTGAAGCGAAATCGGCGCAAGACGGTATGTTATTAACGGAAGAACAATGACAAGCATTAGAAAAATCAAAACGAGAAAAAGAAGCGCACGGCGAGATTGAAACAGAACACCCAGGTTATTTAGGTTCTCAGGATACGTATTATGTTGGCACGATGAAGGGCGTTGGCCGTATTTATGAGCAGACTTTTGTCGATACCTATAGCAGAATCGCTTTTGCGAAGTTATACACGGAGAAAACAGCGATGACGGCAGCTCATTTATTAAATGAACGTGTATTGCCATGGTTTAATGAGCAAGGTATCCGATTGCTGCGTATGCTCACGGATCGCGGGACGGAATATTGTGGAAAAATTGAGAACCACGCCTATCAACTTTATTTAGCAGTTGAAGACATTGACCATTCGAAAACACGCGCACGTTCTCCGCAGACCAATGGTATTTGTGAACGTTTTCATAAAACGATTAAACAAGAATTTTATGTGGATCAAAACATATAATGAGGTCAGGCCCCATTCCGGCGAGCGTTGTTATGGAAAAACACCCATGCAAACTTTTCTTGATGCAAAGCATTTGGCACAAGAAAAAGAATTAGATAAACTATGTAAAACTATTCCAAGCGTGTCGCCAGATGAATTGAATAAGGCGCACAGTAATCACGACACGCAACTGGTAGAGGAGTAATTAGAATCCGATCTATCGGACAGAAAATATGTCCGATAAATCTCAACTGTCAGATCAAGTCGAGAGTTCTACAATTTAGTTTGGCAATCTATATGATCGGCGTCTCTCTTGGGCAGCTCGTCACGGGTCCGTTGTCTGAAGGGTTTGGGCGCCGCCAACCTTTAATCGTCGGCTTGTTTCTCATGTTCGCAGGTGGTGTGGTGTGTGTCAGCAGCTATTCTATTGTATTTTTACTCATCGGGCGATGTATTCAAGGGCTAGGAGGTGGTGTCATTTCAGCGTTGTGGCGCAGCATTGTTCGCGATCACTTCCAGGGCGAAGAAATGGCGAAATATGTTTCGTATCTGACGATCATTGTCGTGGTGATTATTCCGTCGGCGCCGCTCATCGGTGGTTATTTGCAACATTATTTCTCATGGCGCGCTAATTTTGCATTCCTCGTTGTTTATGCATTGATCGCGTTATTTTTAGTAATACTTAAATTTAGTGAATCCAACAAATTTTGTAAAAAATATCGATTGCGAAAACGTTTTATTGTATGTGCATTTAAACATTTGTTCTTTAACCGACAATTCATGGGCTACACCACCTGCGCATTTTTAAGTTATGGTGGATTTTTTTCGTGGTTTGTCATTGGGCCTGTCTTGGTTATTCACACACTCAAATACAGTCCCATCGCCTTTAGTTGGATTACATTTGTAACAGGCGCAGTAGCAATTGGCGCGGCGGGCTACTTGAACGCTAAGCTCGTCACACGTTTTGGCATTTCTACGCTACTGATGTTTGGTTGGTGGTCGATGTTGGTTGCTGGTCTGTTGATGTTTCTTTTCAAGTGGATTATACCGATCAATTTATACATCATTATCGTGCCCGCTTTTATTTTTTATTTTGGATCCGCTTTTATCTGGCCGAATGTGTTTGCAGCAGCGTTTAAAGAAATAGGTAAAATTGCTGGTTATGCCGCTTCTTTGTATGGCTTGATTCAAATAGGCGGTGGTGCGGCATTCAGCACCCTGGCATCGTTTCTGCCCGCACACAACCAACTGCCGCTGTCTTTACTATTTATCGTCTCCCCGCTTTCAGCCTATATGGTTTTTAAGGCGATGAAATTGAGGTAAGTATCAGGTATAATCGGTGCCAATACTTACCAACCGGAGGCTTCCCATGGAGCACACAACGAATACCTTACAGCAACGCGTCGTTAAAGAACGCGCCGCTGGCCTATCGCGTTTTATGAGCACTGTTTATCTGTGGATGATGGTCGGTTTGGCTATCTCTGGTGGGGTTGCGTATTACATCTCGATTCACCCTACAATCGTTTATTCGATTGCCAAGACCCCTGGCCTTTTCTTTGGTCTAATCATCGCACAGCTCGCTGCGGTAATGGCGTTTTCATTTTTAAATCGCAAGCTCAATCCCGCCATGGCAACGCTACTATATTTGGTTTATACCGTTCTCGTTGGCGTTACGTTTAGCGTGATTTTATTTGCTTATACAAGAGAAAGTATTTACAACGCTTTTGCTGTGACTGCAGGTGCCTTTTTTGCGTTAAGCGCATTTGGTTATATTACCAAGCGTGATTTAGGTCCTCTCGGTACCTTCGTGACGATGGGATTGTTTGGCGTGATTATCTTAATGGTATTGTCATTCTTTATTCCTGGGTTACGATCTAGCACAGCACAAATGGTAATTTCTGGTTTAGGCGTCATCGTGTTTGCAGGTTTGACTGCCTATGACACGCAAAAAATTAAGATGATGTATTTGCAAAGCGCTGGTGCCGATGAGGCTGAAACGAAAAAATTTGCAATCAACGGTGCATTAAGTTTGTATTTAGACTTTATCAACTTGTTCTTGATGCTGTTGCGCTTGTTTGGTGGGCGTCGTTAAGATTTAGTTTGAGCTGCCGCCATGCTTTGTAGCAGACCCTCGTGTGGCATCGTATTTTGGGTATAGCGCATGAATGGCGGCAAGTACGCGTTGCAACATGCTTGATGAGTCACCCGGCATGTTTTCTTCCTCGGCAACCATTAATTCACGCGCATCGTATTCCCATTGTTTGAGAACTTTGAGTTTTTCTTCTTTCGAGAGGGTTTCATCCAACAACACATCTTGTGGTTCTTTGTAGAGCCCCATTGGATCAAAGAGTGCTTTTTTAAGATTCGTCATGGTAGGCATCCCTCCTTGTAATAATTATAGTGTATAATTTGCGACTTGGAGAATCAAATGTCATGAATTGACGCCCCATATGAGAGCCTGTATTATCAGGTTTACTGAAGGATTCAGGAACATCGTTCTCGCTTGGAGCTAAGAATTGAACACACGGTATCTCAACTTTGCCGCTTCCTTTGGGCTAGTATTCCTTTTTGTTTATGTACTTTATATCGGTAAGCATCTTTTAATTCCATTAGTCATTGCGCTGGTATTTTGGTACATCATCGTTCGCTTGACGGATTTGTATCAGCGCATCCCCTTCGGGCGTTATCATCTGCATTACGGCTTGGCGCTGACGATTTCAATCATAACAACGGGCGTTGTTTTATATTTATTTTTTCTGTTACTGAGCCATTCTATTTCAAACATCATTCAAGAGGCACCCAAGTATGAGAAACGCCTACAAGAGCTTCTCGATTTTGTGAATAAGCTTTTTGGTAATCATTTTCAAATTGATAAATTACTTGCTCAAATTGATTTAGCTAAATTGTTTTCAAGGTTAGCTTTAATTGTTTCTGACATAGCAAGCAACTTTGTGCTCATTGTAATTTATTTATTATTTTTGCTGTTAGAACATCGAACTTTTAATAATAAAATAAAACGCATGTGTAAATCTAAAGTTCAGCATGGAAAAATTAAGCATATATTGGATCAAATCGATCATGACATTAAACATTATCTGCGAATAAAAACGGCGGTGAATGCCATCGCCGGCGTGTTGAGTTACATTTTGTTGGTATCATTTGGCATTCAGTATGCTGAATTTTGGGGCGTGCTCATTTTTTTATTGCATTATATTCCATTTATCGGTCCGATCATCGCTATTGTCATTGTGTTGCTTGCTGTTTCTGTTCAGGTGACAACCCTAGTACCGTTTATTATTTTAGCCGTGATATTATGTATCATTCAGTTTGGCGTCGGTAATTTTCTCGAACCCAAGTGGATGGGGACTCGTTTAAATTTGAGCCCCATCGTGATTTTATTGTCACTAGCTTTTTGGGGCGCGATTTGGGGAGTTATCGGCATGTTTCTTTGCGTACCCTTGATGGTGATCGCCAATATTATCCTCGCCAAATTCCCTAAAACACACCCTGTCGCCGTTGCACTTTCCGCAGAAGGTGAAGTGGATTCGTATTAATCGGATTAATCTAAAGGTTTCAATGCACCGAGTATCGTTGGAATGAGTTCTGCAACGGTCGGGTGAATATGTACGGCGCGTTGAATCACAGTATAAGGTTTTTTTGCGTACATGATGTCGGCGATACAATGAATGGCTTCATCGCCGCTCATTCCCAAAATGCTGGCACCAAGAATGAATTGAGTTTCGGCATCCACGAGAATTTTTATGAACCCTTGCGTTTCACCCTTTTCGCGAGCACGTCCTATACGGGACATGGGGCGCGTACCGATTAATGCTTTTTTTCCAGATTGTCGAACTTCTGTTTCAGACATGCCAACTCGTGCTAGCGGAGGGTCTATGAATAAACCATAAATTAAAATACGATCGCTTATCTTACGATTATCATTATTTAGTAGATTGTCGGCTACAATTTCATAGTCATTATAGGATGTATGCGTAAATGCACCCTTTCCATTACACTCACCAAGGGCCCAAATCCCGGGTACATTTGTTTTTAATTCATCATCAACCTCAATATAACCGCGTTCATTAATTTTTATACCCGCTTTTTCTAAGCCCAAATCATCGGTATTGGGTTTTCGACCTATGGCTAATAAGACATGTGAACCTACTATTTTTTTGTCGCCTTGTTTACAATCTACATTAACTTCAATATTATCATTATGTTTTTCAAAGCTTAGGCATTCTGTGCCTAAACGAAAATTAATTCCCTCTTTTTCCAAAATTGCTTTGACGGTATCAGAAATATCTTTATCTTCACGCGCAATGAGTCGCGGTGATTTTTCAATGACCGTCACATTAGAGCCAAAGCGACGCATCATCTGTGCGAATTCTAAACCAATGTAACTGCCACCAATAATGATTAAATGCTCAGGCAGTTCATCAAGCTCCATCATGCTGGTGTTATCTAAATAATCAATTGATTCTAAACCGGGTATAGAAGGAATAAACGCACGAGCACCCACATCGATGAAGATTTTATCCGCCTCTAATGTTTCATCATTCACGCTAACTGAACGCGGCCCTTCAAACTTAGCGTGGCCTTTATAAATCTCACAATTTTTAGTGCCCTCTAACCACTTTTGAACGTTTTGAGTAGATTCTTGAACGATGGCATCTTTGCGTGCTTTTACTTTTTTCATGTCCACTTTAATAGTGCCGTCAATGATTACTCCATAGTTACTGCTGTTTTTAATAAGATGAGTTGCATAAGCGCTTGCCACCAAGGTTTTAGTGGGAATACATCCGGTATTGACACAAGTGCCACCAAACTTTTTTCGCTCGATGATTGCTACTTTCATTCCAGTATTAGCTAAACGTACTGCTAATGCAGGGCCTGCTTGTCCTGTACCAATGATGACAGCATCGTATTTTGTCGTCATAAAATAAGTCTCCGTGATTCACACTATAGCTGCACACCTGTATTTGAGTAGATGTGAAGAGGGTCTATGATACGTAATGAATTACACGTTGTAACGCAAAACGGGAATAAAGTGTGCATCTATTTTTACAGCACCCATACGAATGAAAAAAGGTTCAGAATATGGCTCTGCTTTAATTTTGAAAGATTTCCAACCTTTCAGCTTTGCTTGCGATAGCGCGTGGTTCCATAGTAATTTTACCAGGCCTTTATCAAGAAACTCGGGCTCAACTTGCAAATACGCCATTTCATGTTGGCCGTTATCGGATGACAAACCATAAAATCCACTGACTCGTTTATCAATTTCAGCGATATAAACAGTGGCCTGTTCGATATAAGAAGCTTTGATATTTAATAGCTCGCCACAGTGGCGTAAGAACTCTTCATCGTAGCCCCAATCGATGCGCGCCATGGAGAGCGAAGCGAAGGCGCGTATTCCGCGGTAGGCTCGGATTTTTTGCCGAGCGTAAGCGACTGCAAAAAATCTTTACGAGCCGTCAAGTCATTTGAGAGCCCGTGCGTAGTCGAGCCGTGAGGTCGCGGAGCGCGGGCGACGAGGACGTCCGCGGCTATTTAAGTTGTCGCGTATTGCGAGTCGATTATTGACAGGGATGGCAATAATCTATCACGAGCATCGCGACACGCTTGATCCTTTTGATCGCCACGTGAGATCGCTTAAGATCACGGCGTCATCTTTTGAAGCGCGGCGGATGTGAATATCCGCGGCCGTCAGTGCCATCATTCCTTAATCTACCTTCCTGGCTAAGGTTAACCCATCTCCGATGGGAATCATGCTAATGTCAACGCGCGTATCTGCAAAAAGCATCTGATTGAATTCACGAATTGCCTGCGTTGTTTTTTCTTGATTACTTTCGTCTATAACGCGACCATACCATAAGACGTTATCGATCGCAATTAAGCCACCTGGCCGCACTAACGCCAATGCTTTTTCATAGTATTTATCGTTGTTTCGTTTATCTGCATCGATGAACGCAAAATCGAAATGATCTTTGTGCCCTGCTTTTATGAGCGCATCTAATGTGTCTAGCGCGGGTGCGATTTTTAAATCGATTTTATTCTCCACACCAGCTTTTTGCCAAAACGACATGGCGATTTTCGTGCTTTCTGTATCGATGTCGCACGCAATCATTTGGCCATTTTCCGGTAAAGCCAATGCGACAGAGAGTGCACTGTAACCCGTAAATGTGCCAATATCGAGCGTGTAACGTGCGCTGATTAATTTTACTAACAGTGCGAGAAACTGACCTTGATCCGGTCCGATCATCATTTGAAAAGCAGGATGTGAAGCAGTCACTTCACGAAGCTCCTTTAAAATCGGAGCTTCGTGAAGTGACACATTGAGTAAATAATGGTAGATCTCGGGCGATAAAAAATGTGACCTATGCGTCATTCAGCTTTTTTCCTTAGAGCGAACGACCGCACACTTGTTCAGCCATCCAACCCACGGTTCCTGCATAATAATATGAACGGTTCCATTTCATGAGAACATCGAAGTTATGGAATGCAAGCATGTATGGTCCACCGTCGGGATGAATAAGTCTAGCTTGAAGTCGATCATTTGGCCATGGTCTTCCATTCACTGTTCTTAATCCCAACTCTTTCCACTCGGCAACTGATTTATGAATGTCTTTATTGTTAGCATAAGTTGGATTAAGCGTGGGTGGAATGCGTACTTCAACAGCCCAAGGTTGCCCTGTTTGCCAACCGTGCTGTTTTAAATAATTGGCAATCGAGGCAAATACATCAGCATCCGTTTTCCAAATGTCTTTCCTACCATCATGATTGTAATCCACTGCATAGTTGTGCCAACTGGATGGTAAAAATTGGCATTGTCCAGATGCTCCAGCCCACTCGCCTTTGAAATCCTTTAAGGAGGCATGGCCACCGTTTAAGATCTCCAGTGCGTATAACAATTGCTGACGGAAAAAGGCGCTACGACGGGTGTCATAAGCCAACGTTGCGAGCGATTCAATCACTGGGAAATTCCCCATATAGCGGCCATAACTGCTTTCTAGTCCCCAAAGCGAGACGATGAAGCAGGAATTCACACCGTATTTATTAGCAATCTCGTGCAATAATTGGCTGTGTTTGCGATATTCACTGCGGCCTAGTTTAATGCGAAAAGCATCGGCGCGTGTGCTTCGATATTTTAAGAATGTTATACGGCCTTCAGGTTGTCGACGTTCCAAAGCCAAGACCCTACGGCTCGGACCTCGAATGTTCTTGAAGACGGAGTCGAATAACCCAGGCTTTATACCCTGAGCTATAGCTTCTTGACGTAACTGCTTCACCCATTCATTCCAGCTCAATTTTTGAGCTGCTTGGGCCGGCGCTCCGGGTGAAAGAAACATGGCTGTAACAACAAGGCCAAGTATGAGTAAGAGAAGTTTGCTTTTCATGCTGTCCCCTCCTTTTTCCATGGGGTTTAGCAATCTCGAAGAATTTTGTCATGATTTAGTATCGTTAATGAAAAGTTTAGCACACTCTCCTAATTTGGCCTGAAGGCAAAAATATATCTAATCTAATAGATTATATATAAATCATAACTAGTTATTTTATAATTGAAAATAAATTCTATTTAAAGCGATTTCTATTATGCGGGAGGTTCAGGTCAATCTCCGGACCCTTAGGCACAATTCGGGTGGGATTGATTGTGGGATGACTGTAATAATAGTGGTCTTTGATGTGATCAAAGCGGACGGTCTCAGCAATGCCTGGGTATTGATAGAGGTCTCGTAGATAGTTTGATAGGTTCGGGTAATCCATAATGCGCTTTTTATTGCACTTAAAATGTGAATAATAAACGGGGTCAAAGCGAACTAACGTGACAAACAAGCGCCAGTCGGCTTCGGTTAGGATGTTATCAACGAGATAGCGGTGTTGTGACAGGATAGTCTCTATCTGTTCCAGCGCATCGAACAGGTCATCATACGCTTTTTCATACGTCTGTTGTTTGGTAGCAAATCCACAGCGATACACCCTATTATTAATATTTTTATAGATAAATTCGTTAATTACATCAATTTCTTTATGTAGTTTATTGGGGTAGTAATCTGTTGCACTATTCGTAAATTCGTCAAATTCACTATTGAGCATCCGAATGATTTCAGCGGATTCGTTATTCACGATGGTTTCTAGTTGTTTATCCCACAACACGGGAACAGTCACTCTGCCAGTATAAGTCGAATCTGCTTTCGTATAAATTTCATGTAAATAGCGATGATTGTATAAGGGATCTTTTGACTCTCCCTCACAGAACTCCCAGCCCTGCTCCATCATATGAGGATGAACGGTCGAATATGAAATGACGCCTTCCAATGATTTCAGTTTACGAAAGATGAGTGTGCGAGAAGCCCAAGGACAGGCATAAGATACATAGAGGTGATAACGGTTAGCTTCAGGCTTAAATTGTCCTTCGTTATTGATCCAGCTTCGAAATTTGGATGCTTCGCGAATGAACTGACCGCCGGTTTTTTCGGTGTTGTACCACTTGTCCTGCCATTTGCCATGCTCTAAGTACCCCATGCTATGGATTATATCAGAGATAGCGGTATAATGCGGTTTCTTTCTGTGGTGGCCATGAGAGATAGTGGTAGCCTCCATTTTTGATATGCAAGACCCTGAGTGAAGGAATGTTATTTAATTCATTACCATTTATTTTTTTATTTCTTCCTGTCAGTTTTTTTGTTTATTTTTTCCTCAATAAATTTCGATTGACAACGGCAGGTCTTGTTTGGTTCATGTTCTGCTCCCTCTTTTTTTATGCCTATTGGAATGTCAATTATCTGCCATTGCTGCTTTGTTCTATTCTAGTAAATTTTTTCATTGGGCGGTTTATTTTTAATTTAGAGACTCAAGCTCAAAAGAAATTTGCGCTCACAATTGGTGTTATTTTTAATATTGGACTGCTGGTCTATTTCAAGTACACCGGCTTCATGCTCGGAAATATTACTTGGCTGCTGAATGAAAAATTAAAACTTATGCAACTAGTATTGCCATGTATAAATTGGGTGTTCAGGAAAAGCGACGGCTACTGGCGTTGGGAATCGGTTGCCTTGTCGCTGCTGGTGTGATTGTTTATTACAATCACGCTGATACATTGCTCACTCATACACAGTGGTTCATGGAAAATAAGTTACATGCTTCTAAAATCATTCTTCCCATCGGAATCAGTTTTTTCACGTTTACCCAAATTGCCTTTTTAGTAGATGTTTACCAACGGAAAGTATCGGAATATCGCCTTCTTAATTACACATTATTCGTTTCGTACTTTCCACATTTTTTGGCTGGCCCGATTATTCATCATGCAGAAATGATGCCCCAATTTACGAGCCTCAGAAAGAAACTCGTTAATTATAAAAATATCTACACAGGATTGTTTTTATTCTCGATCGGGCTTTTCAAAAAAGTGGTCCTTGCAGACACTTTTGGTATTTGGGCAAATTCGGGTTATGCAAGCGTGCATCACTTAGGTATCTTGCAAGCATGGGCAACGGTATTGTCTTACACGTTTCAGTTGTATTTTGATTTTAGTGGCTACACGGATATGGCTATTGGTATATCCTGGATGTTTAATATTCAACTGCCGATCAACTTTAATTCACCCTATAAATCGCTAAGCATTCGCGAGTTTTGGCAGCGATGGCATATTACACTCAGCCGTTTTTTAAAGAGTTATCTTTACATTTTTATCGGCGGTAATCGTGTGAGCGAAAGTAAAGTGCTTCGCAATTTTTTAATTGTCTTTTTAATTGGTGGCATTTGGCACGGTGCTGGCTGGACATTTGTCATGTGGGGATTCATGCATGGCATTGCTATGTCAATCCGAAAGCTCTGGCAAAAAACCAATATTGTATTGCCAACAGTCATCGCTTGGTTCATCACTTTTAATTTTGTGAATTTCGCTTGGATTTATTTTAGATCCAAAACGTTACACCAGGCCAATAGCAAGCGTGTCGCGATGCTCGTGATAGATTATTGCCATCCCTGTCAATAATCGACTCGCAATACGCGACAACTTAAATAGCCGCGGACGTCCTCGTCGCCCGCGCTCCGCGACCTCACGGCTCGACTACGCACGGGCTCTCAAATGACTTGACGGCTCGTAAAGATTTTTTGCAGTCGCTTACGCTCGGCAAAAAATCCGAGCCTACCGCGGAATACGCGCCTTCGCTTCGCTCTCCATGGCGCGCATCGGATGATTGCTGATTGTTTTAATATCCATTCATTTTCTATGATTAATCCAGTCATTGCACTTGCCTTATTATTTGGTTTTTGTATTTGTATCTTTGCTAAAAATACAAATGAGTTGATCGTTTCAAAAGTAATGACTTGGAGGATCACACCTGTATTGTTGGGTGGTGTATTTTTATTTTCGTTGTATATTTTAATTATAAGGAACGCGAGTGCCTTCTTATACTTCCAATTTTAAAGCAAAGTATAAAATACTTTTATTTTTCCTCACGGTATTGGTGTTTTTTCTGCTATCAAATTTTGCGATTTATCATCATTTCTTTGGACATACGACGAAAGATTATTACATCAATAATATGCCTTCAAAAGAAAAGCATATGGCTCTTAATTTGAAAAACAGTCCACAAAAAGATGCAATTTTGATTGGGAACTCAAGGACACTTTTTCAAATCAGCACAATCAACATGCATGAACATGGTTTGAATGTCTATAATTTGGGAATCAGTGGTCATGAGTCATCGGATTTTCCGTCAATGATTAATCATGCCCTGCGCTATAAACCCAAAGCTATTGTTTTATTCTTAGCGGTTTCTAGTTTTCATGCTGGACTCGATCAGATGAGGGATGTTGATTGGGATGACATACAGGCCTATATTAAAAGTGATCAAAGTGCAGCCTATATTACAAAATCATTGCTTGCCTATTTCAAGACATGGTTTTTAATTAATAATTATTCCACCAATATTAACATACGCATTCGAACAGCTTATAAATCGTTTGATTCATACTCCTTTTTAGATATGAAACATATTAAGAAGGCTTTTAGGAATCAACTCTTCAATCAGGATAAACATTTTGTGTTCAATAAAGAGCTGGTCAAATGTAAAATTTTTAGAATGGCCTACCCTAAAAAACTTCGGGCCATCGGCATGTGTACCAATGGTGATGGTATTTTAGCAGGGTCAGCGTCAACAGAAGATCCTTATCGCAATGAACCGATGAGTAAATTGATACAAATTTATAAGCTTGATGAGCCGTTAAATCAATCAAAATTAAAATTGATTGATTATCTGATTGATAAGATCAAAAAACATGGCGTAAAGCCGATTATTGTTTTTACACCTATTTTCGAAAATCCGTATCCCCTTTCCTATCGGCAACAAACAAAGGCAAAAATTCCTGCGCCGGTCATTGATCTTACGAATTACAGGTTTCCCCATTCATATTGGGCTGATCGAAATCATTTGAATTTTAAAGGACGGCACGTTTACACTAACGTACTAGTCAAGTGCTTGAAGCAAATACTGGATTGAGAAGATCAACTGTCTTCTTATAGCATCTGAAAGATACCTGAAAAGTCCACTTCGCCGTTACCAGCATCGACATATTTTTGATAAAGAGCTGTTGCATGCTTGCCTAATGGTGTGTTTGCGCCTGAGTTGCTTGCCGATTTTTGGCTGAGATTTAAATCTTTGAGCATCATGTTAGCAGCAAAGCCAGGTTTATAATCATTACTGGAAGGTACATCAGGCATGACATTAGGTGCGGGGCAATAGTTTGTTAACGACCAACACTGCCCCGATGTGTAGAACTCTCGACTTGATCTGACAGTTGAGATTTATCGGACATATTTTCTGTCCGATAGATCGGATTCTAATTACTCCTCTACCAGTTGCGTGTCGTGATTACTGTGCGCCTTATTCAATTCATCTGGCGACACGCTTGGAATAGTTTTACATAGTTTATCTAATTCTTTTTCTTGTGCCAAATGCTTTGCATCAAGAAAAGTTTGCATGGGTGTTTTTCCATAACAACGCTCGCCGGAATGGGGCTTGACCTCATTATATGTTTTGATCCACGCATCAACGTCTTGTTGTAATTCTTCTAGGGAACGATATATTTTTTTTCGAAAAGCAACATCATAAAATTCTTGTTTAATCGTTTTATGAAAACGTTCACAAATACCATTGGTCTGCGGAGAACGTGCGCGTGTTTTCGAATGGTCAATGTCTTCAACTGCTAAATAAAGTTGATAGGCGTGGTTCTCAATTTTTCCACAATATTCCGTCCCGCGATCCGTGAGCATACGCAGCAATCGGATACCTTGCTCATTAAACCATGGCAATACACGTTCATTTAATTGTAAACCTTCAGACTTGATCTGACACTCCTGGTCAGTTAGAGTAAAATTTAATTGACCAACCTTAAACAACCAACACGAGGAGTGTCATTATGACCAGTGTATCCGAAAAGATTATCAAACCCAAATTAGGTTTACTAGAGCTGTCTAAACAATTGGGAAATGTTTCACAAGCCTGCAAGGTTATGGGTTATTCACGCGACAGTTTTTACCGTTTCAAAACACTTTATGAAAATGGTGGCGAAGAAGCACTCCATGATATGAGTAAGAAGAAACCGAATGAAAAAAATAGAGTGCCGTTACATGTAGAAGAAGCGGTAATTGCTTTGGCTATTGAAAACCCAGCGTTAGGTCAGGCACGTGCGGCCAATGAATTACTGGCGCGAGGCATTATCGTATCGAGCAGCGGAGTTCGTTCGGTGTGGCTACGTAATGATCTAGAGACTTTTAAGAAGCGACTAAAAGCGCTTGAAGCGAAATCGGCGCAAGACGGTATGTTATTAACGGAAGAACAATGACAAGCATTAGAAAAATCAAAACGAGAAAAAGAAGCGCACGGCGAGATTGAAACAGAACACCCAGGTTATTTAGGTTCTCAGGATACGTATTATGTTGGCACGATGAAGGGCGTTGGCCGTATTTATGAGCAGACTTTTGTCGATACCTATAGCAGAATCGCTTTTGCGAAGTTATACACGGAGAAAACAGCGATGACGGCAGCTCATTTATTAAATGAACGTGTATTGCCATGGTTTAATGAGCAAGGTATCCGATTGCTGCGTATGCTCACGGATCGCGGGACGGAATATTGTGGAAAAATTGAGAACCACGCCTATCAACTTTATTTAGCAGTTGAAGACATTGACCATTCGAAAACACGCGCACGTTCTCCGCAGACCAATGGTATTTGTGAACGTTTTCATAAAACGATTAAACAAGAATTTTATGATGTTGCTTTTCGAAAAAAAATATATCGTTCCCTAGAAGAATTACAACAAGACGTTGATGCGTGGATCAAAACATATAATGAGGTCAGGCCCCATTCCGGCGAGCGTTGTTATGGAAAAACACCCATGCAAACTTTTCTTGATGCAAAGCATTTGGCACAAGAAAAAGAATTAGATAAACTATGTAAAACTATTCCAAGCGTGTCGGCAGATGAATTGAATAAGGCGCACAGTAATCACGACACGCAACTGGTAGAGGAGTAATTAGAATCCGATCTATCGGACAGAAAATATGTCCGATAAATCTCAACTGTCAGATCAAGTCGAGAGTTCTACACAATACTTGATTCTAAATCAATCGTATTTTATAAGTGTAGTTTTAGGATACCCTCAGAAATTGTTTTAAAAACATAAAATATTTAATTCTATCGATTTCAATTGCTTGCCGATACGAGAAGGAGTTCGTGTTTTCGGGAAACGCCACCCACTAACGCCCGAAAACACAAACCCCTTCTCTTTGCCGCAATTGAAATGTTATTCTATGTAGCTGAAAATAGATTTCAAGAAATGTCTTTTAGTTTAAATAAGTTTAATGGAAAAACAGGGATTAATGGTAAGGGAATGCGGAAACTCACTATACTTTTGTTACTTCTTTGGCTTGGTTCCTCTGTAGCTTCAAACGAAAATCAACGGTATTTCGATAAAAATCAAAGTTCCTTCGGTTTTTACGAAAAAAATGTATTACCCCGATTTCTACCCGAGCCACCCTCACCTATTTTTTTTCATTCAAGAGCTAGAGTGGATTATGGTGCTACTATTTTTTATGAACGCAATATTTTCCATACCACACAATATTTTTCAATTAACGCCGGCTCGAGCTTATCCGCCTGGTCTCTAGATACTCAAATACAACTCGCCCTATCTGGATTTTTTGTATTTCGTGTATGGTTATTTCGCACACATTCTTTTAGCCCCTATATTGCATGGAGTATTGCAGGACCCACACTACTAAGCAGCCCTCATTTTTCACATTATCAATTAGGAAACCGTTTTATTTTTCAAGATTTTTTAGGCATTGGTGCAATTGTAGGAAAGGCACAATCGGTTGTGATCAGTTTTAAAATGTACCATTATTCCAACGGCGACCTTTTCTTGCATAATGATGGCTTTAATGTGCCTATCGTTTTATCGATAGGTTATGCGTTTAACTAATCATCCGATTGCGGAGGTTCAGCAGAGGATGCCTTGGTTTCTGTCTCACCAGTTTCTGTTTTGTTTTCCGGTGGATTACGCAGAGTTTCAATGTCTTTAAACAGCTCATTCAGCAGTTTATTGACCTTGCTCAACTCTTTTGCTTGTTCTGCGTGCGCAGTTGCTAATTGCTGCACTAGCATACTCAGTTGTGCGATTTTAACGCCGATTGCGTCATCGGGATTCGGGTTAGGCGTGTTTCCTGCCGGGTTAATCATCGATTTGATGCTATTTATGATCCCATTTACATCGAATTTATTGGTTACATCAGCCATTTGTCATCAAAGCCGTATGGGCCCCTCCGCATTTAGTTTACATTAATCGACTATTTTTTTAATAAACGCTTTAAGTTGATCGCTTGCTGTTTTCAACGCGTTAGAACCGCGAGTAATCTTCGCAATACTAATGTTTAATTCGCGAGAGATTTCGCGTTGTGTTTTTTCACCCTTCAGTAGCTCTTTAACCAGTTCTACGCGTAAGGCCAGTTGTTCTTTTTCTTCTAATGTAAATAATAGTCCACACAGTTCATCCAGAACCTCTTTGGAATCGGCACCCTGACACAGCGCCAAAAAATCATCCCAACCTTTTGACTGTAAAGCATTCATTTAAAGTCCTCCTGTAAAAGTTGAAAGGATTAGGGCAGCCCGCAAAACAGTAACCCCAATCTCTCTGCTGCAATCGAAATGCTACTCGATTAGCTGAAAATAGATGTTGAGAGCTGTTCATTAGACAATGATGGGAAAATAATGTCAATGCCAGGATGGCAACACTCTCACCAAAGCACGCTGAATCAAGTAGTTAGCGGTTGAATATCCTCAACGAGGAGCTGAAGCTTTCGGCGGCCCTGATATTCATTGATATCCAAGCGATAAGCCAAACGCACGTTATCGCAGTGAAAATTCGGCCAATCATTTAAGTTAACATGGAAGGCGATACCATCCAGATAATGATCGCTGCCCGGCAATTGAAGGATGAGTTTCAGGTGTCGCTGACCCACAATTCGCTGCCCAATGAGTTTAAAATTTCCGTCAAATATAGGCTCGGGAAATCCCTGACCCCAAGGACCCGCATCACGCAACATTTCAGCCACTTCTAATCTAAGCTCGCCTGTGCTCAGCTCGCCATCCGATAATAATCTGGGTTGCAAATCTTCTTCGCTGAGATGTTCACCGATTTCACTCGCAAAGGCTTCAGAAAAGGCTTCAAAATTTTGTACCGGTAAACTTAATCCCGCTGCCATCGCATGCCCACCAAATTTTGAAACAAGCGATGGATTTTTTGTAGCAACGGCATCTAATAAATTACAAATGTGCAATCCCGGCACTGAACGAGCAGAACCTTTTAATGTGTCATCGTCTGTTTTTGCAAAGGCGATCACGGGTCGATGCACTTTTTCTTTGATGCGAGAAGCAACTAATCCCACCACACCTTGATGCCATGCATCATCATAAAGACAAATACCATACGGTAGTTTTTTATCTAGTTTTAATTGATCGACTGCTTTTGCAGCTTCCTGCTGCATTTGCGTTTCGATGACACGACGTTCTTTATTTAAATCATCCAATTCATGCGCTAATCCCAACGCTGTATTGATATCCTCTGCTAATAAACAAATAACCCCTAATTTCATGTCATCCAAACGACCCGCTGCATTTAACCGAGGGCCAACCGCGAATGCGAGATCAGTGGCACGCAAATTTTCAAAGTGTTTTCCCGACACTTGCAATAATGCTTGAATACCGGGGCGCGCTTGTCCTGCACGAATACGCTGCAATCCTTGATGAATCAAAACGCGGTTGTTTAAATCCAACGGGACAACATCGGCGATGGTGCCCAATGCCACTAAATCCAAAAATTGCGCCATGTTCGGGCAAGGAAGTTTATTGTCTTCAAACCAGTGAACATCATTCAAGTGAGACCGCAATGCGAGCATCACGTAAAAAATAACACCAACACCGGCCAAGTATTTGCTTGGAAATTCATCACCCGGTTGGTTGGGATTCACGATAGCACTAGCCGGAGGCAACGTTGCACCGGCCAAGTGATGATCCGTCACAATCACTTCGATACCCAGTTGATTAGCGTGCTCAACTCCAGCATTGCTGGCAATCCCACTATCTACTGTAATAATTAAATCGGGATTTTTTTTCTTCGCAACGTCGACGATCTCAGGTGTTAAACCATATCCATATTCAAAACGATTGGGTATCACAAATGAGACGTGTTTTGCCCCGAATGACTGCAGCGCGCTCACGGCTAACGCGGTGCTGGTAGCACCATCGGCATCAAAGTCACCGACGATTAATAGGTGTTGTTGCTCTCGAAGCGCCCGCTCTAATCGATGAGTCGCATCGTGAATGCCTTTTAGTGATGCAAAAGATTCTAAGCTTTTTAATTCTCTGGATAATTCTTCAGCCGTCGTTACATTTCTGGCACCATAGATTCTGCGTAGTATGGGGGATAAATGCTTAAGATGATCTAAAGTACCCGAAATTTCACGACGAATGATCTTTTTTGCCTGACTCACAATAAGTTCCCTTTTTCGTTAGCAGGCAAATCATAGCAACTTCCGTTACGAGGGCACAACCGTAATATCCCCTCTTATAGCGAAAGTACCCGTAAAAATACTAGATTGGCAATACGAGAAGGGGTTTGTGTTTCCGGAACACCCGAAAACACAAACCCCTTCTCTTTGCTACAATTGAATGCTATTGGGGAATAGCTGAAAATTAAGCGCGATTAAAATTACTACTTTCACCTCCGTCTCCGTTTTTAAGCAAAGGCTGGCCAAATTCCTTTATGCGCTACACAATTTTTTTAAAATTTATTGCGCGATCATTCTAGCTTTTTATTATTAAATTTATCTTAACTTGGCGTACAAAAACGCAACAAAAATGCTGTTTTGGGGGCTTTTATGCGGATACGCAGCTTGAGCTTCAAATTTTAAGATTTCTTTAAGCTTTTGGCGCTATAATATTTTGACACTGAAAAAGTGGTGATAATTACCGCAATGAAGGGATTACATCAGCGAACATGATTAACTCTTTTTACAATGAAAGGTTCCCAGTACTAGACGTCAATGAGGATTTTTTTCTTAGGGAACAAATGATTGAAGATACTGAAGCCTTTTTTGACTATTACACAGATCCGCAAGTAGCCCAGTATATCCTCGCATCCAATCCCCGAAACCTTGCCGAAGCTAGCGCTGAAGTTCACTATTGCCGCAATCTTTTTAAGCATAAGAGAGGGATTTATTGGAGCCTTGCCAGAAAAGAAGACAACCGCATGATCGGCGCCGTTGGGCTCTATATCAATAACCATCATTATCGCGCTGAGCTGTGCTATGACATGGCACGCCCCTACTGGAACAAAGGCATCATGACCAAAGCTCTGCAGGCCGTGCTTGAGCTTTGTTTCAACCAAATCGGCATCAACCGCATTGAGGCTATCACATTGAATGAAAATGTAGCTTCCATGGCATTGTTGAAAAAGCTGGGGTTTGTTTACGAAGGTGCATTGAAAAATTACCGGTATTTTAATGGCAAGTCACACGATGTTGAGATGTTTGCCCTCACGCCTGAGATTGCAGCACAGCCAGCTATTTCTGCAAAAAACAGCCTATTTGCTAACGCGATGTGATTACTTGATATCCCTCGCCTCACTCGGGATGACAACATATAAATACACTCACTTGAATTTCCCAAACATTTATGTTCAAGTAGCGAGAACTATTCCTAGACAAGGTTGCTCAAAATGAAACAACCCCGCGCATTAACGCCGTTATTTCTCACAGAAATGTGGGAACGCTTTGGTTTTTACGTCGTTCAAAGTTTACTAATTCTATACCTCACTAATTTACTAAAATTCTCAGACTCAAAATCATACTTGATTCTCGGCGAATACACAGCACTAGTTTATTTAACACCCATTGCTGGAGGTATATTTTCGGATCGCGTTTTGGGGCCGCGTTACTCTATATTGATAGGCGCGGTTTTATTGGCTGTTGGTTATTTTCTATTAGCCTTTAATCATGCCGCCAACCATTCGCTTTTATTTTTAGGGCTAGCCATTATCGTTATTGGGAATGGGTTTTTAAAACCGAACATCTCGAGCTTTTTAGGTGAATTTTACTATGAAGATGATCCCCGACGAAACGCTGGCTTTACCCTATTTTATATGGGCATTAATATCGGCGCACTGCTCGCGTTAGGCAGCGGTGGCGCCATTCAAGAGGGACTCGGTTGGTGGGCAGCATTTGGTGCAGCCGGCATCGGCATGATCATTGCATTTGGTACGTTTGCTTTCGGATTTTCAACATTTGAAAATCGAGGTCTGCCCGTTCCGCGCAATCAAATTCCTCATAAACTGACTCGTTTATTCAGCTATAAAATTACCATCGTCATATCGATTTTAATCAGCATCGTCATTGCCTTTTTACTCATCAGTAGTTCAAGCATCGCCGAAGTCTTAGAAACTATCGTGGGTGTGATGGTATTACTTGCGTTAATTTACGTTGCAACACGTTATCACCGGCAACAACGCAATAAATTCTTTGCACTGCTTATTTTAATCGTTGCGTCGGTCATTTTTTGGGGATTATTCTTCCAAATGTTTGCAGCCGTAAATCTCTTCACCGAACGTAATGTCGATCGGCATATGTTTGGCCTCACGGTGCCCCCTTCTGTGTTTATTTCACTGGAATCATTCTTTATTCTCATTTTTGGCCCTTTTTTAGCCTGGCTGTGGCAACACCTGCACGTTAAAAAAATCGACCCCACACCCGGTATGAAATTTTCGCTTGCCATGTTTTGCGTTGCTATATCAATGGCGCTGCTGGTATTGGGCATTCATTTCCATCAGTCGAGTGGATTCATTAGCCCATGGTGGATTGTTATTTTCTTTATCGTTATCACTCTCGGAGAAATGTTGCTATCCCCCATTGGTCTGTCAATGGTGACCGAACTATCTCCCCCGCATTTATCTGGCTTGATGATGGGTGTGTGGTTTATGGCGTTGGGTTTCGGTGGCGAATTATCCGGCTACCTTGCCAAAGCTGCTAGCGTTCCAAAGTCCGACATGAACCTTGCTATCAGCAATTTGATCTATGCCCATGCCTTTCGCAATAATGCGATTATTGCGTTTGTCGTCGCGGTGGTATTACTCGCACTAACGCCCTGGTTAAAGCGTTTAACCAAAAATTAAAAATGCGAACACCCTTGGTCACACCAAAACATTGCGCTATCATAGCGTCTTTGCTGACGGACTTAACCATGAGGTGACCCATGCTCTCACAAGTGACATATATCTGGATGGATGGTGCAAAACCCACCCAAAAGCTTCGCTCGAAAGTTAAAGTGCTTGAACATCCAAAAGGTGACATCAAACTTACCGATTTCCCGGACTGGGGATTTGATGGCTCTTCAACCTACCAAGCCACTGGTAATGATTCAGATTTAATATTAAAGCCAGCACACTTTGTAACGGATCCGATCCTTGGCGAAGGCAACTACCTGTTACTGTGTGAAGTGATGAACCCAGATGGTGTAACACCTCATAAAACGAACACTCGCGCTCGCTTGCGCCAAGTTATGGCCAATGGCGGTGCTGAACATGAGCCCTGGCTTGGCTTCGAACAAGAATACACGCTCTTTCGCGGCGCCACGCCACTCGGCTGGCCTGACAGAGGCTATCCAGCACCTCAAGGTCCGTTCTACTGTGGTATCGGAGCTGATGAGGTCTTCGGTCGTGGATTAGCCGAAGAACACGCCCAAGCCTGCCTCAATGCGGGCATCATGCTCTTTGGCACGAACGCAGAGGTCATGCCTGGGCAATGGGAATTCCAAATTGGTTTTCGCGGCATCGACGGTGAAAAACCAGATCCAATAAATGTGGCCGATCACCTTTGGTTAGCGCGTTGGTTACTCTATCGCCTCGGTGAAGAGTTCGGCATCACCGCTACACTGCATCCGAAACCCGTTCCAGGCGATTGGAATGGTGCAGGCAAACACACGAATTTTTCTACCAAAGAGATGCGCGATCCCGCTCGCGGCATGGCCGCAATTGAGCAAGCGATCGAACGCTTATCAGGACGCCACAAAGAACACATCGCGGTTTATGGTCATGGTTTGGAAGAACGATTAACCGGTAAACACGAAACAGCTCCGATTACACAATTCAGCCATGGTGTTGGCAATCGCGGTGCATCGGTTCGAATTCCACGAAGCGTTGCAACATCAGGTCACGGTTATATCGAAGACCGTCGCCCTGGTGCGAATGCAGATCCATATCAAGTTGCAGCGATTCTAGTCGAAACGATTTGCGGAATTAATTTACCCAATTTGAGTACAGCAAAAGCAACGTAATTAACTGTCTTGTAGCAAGGAACGTTCATCATTGGACGTTCCTTCACCTAAAAAATCAAGCCTTAAACAGTGCATTAAAATTTGCGGTCGTTTGATCTGCCACTGCTTCAAACGTTGTTTGCTTTATTTTAGCTAAATGTTCTGCCACAAAACGCACGTATTGTGGTTCGTTCGATTTCCCACGATAGGGTACGGGCGTTAAATAAGGTGCGTCGGTTTCAATTAACATGCGATCCAACGGGACTTTTTCTGCAACCTCGGCAACGTTTTTCGCATTTTTAAAAGTCACGATGCCTGAAAAAGAAATGAAAAAACCTAACTCTATGGCCTCCTGCGCCATTTCCCAACTTTCGGTGAAACAGTGCATCACACCTTTCACTCGTGCTGCATTTTCTTCACGCATTATTCGAATTGTGTCTTCATGTGCGCTGCGCGAGTGAATAATAATCGGTTTTTTTAGTGTTAATGCAGCACGAATATGCGTACGAAAACGATCGCGCATTATATCTAAACTGCTATCATTGTAATAATAATCGAGCCCTGTCTCACCGATCGCGACTACTTTAGGATGGCGCGCTAATGTCACCAGCTCTTCAACGGTTGGCTCTTTATCTACTTTTTCACTGGGATGCAGCCCAACACTGGCAGACACTCCTTCATATTGATCTGCAATATCTATCACCGCTTGGGCATTGTCGATATCAACACCAACACATAAAATATGCTCGACACCTACACTTTTGGCTTGATCGATTAACGCACCCAAATTGCCATTATACGCATCCAGATTTAGCATGTTTAAATGACAGTGTGAATCAACGAGCATGACATAGGCTCCTCAATTGCCATTGCAATAATAAACTTTCTAGCATCATCTGCACATTAACACTCACCGATGTACTCAATAATTTTTGCGCCTCTTGCAAATGCGTCAACAACGCTAACAAATGATCGCGATCGATTAAAACCGATAATTCTTGCAGCGGTTTGATGCGATCTTCATTAACAATGTAGGGTACGTCTATATTTAACTGCAAACGCAATACATCGAGTATAATCGTCACAAACGCTTGCATTAATAAATTCCGATCGTGTTGTAAAATTGCCTTGATCGGTGCAATTGGATCGACTTGTTTTTGCTGGATCTTCCACAAGTGCGCAAGCAAATCATCACGCAACTTTAAATAATTCGCTTCCATTAATTGCAGTGCGCCAAGCGGCGCATGGTTAGCCATTTTTAATAATAAAGGTGCATTAACATCGGCCGGCAATGCTGATTTGAGCCAATCGAGTATGGCAGCATTATCTGATCCTGAAAATGTAACGCGTTGACACCGACTCAACACCGTTGCCGGTAAATTACCCGTTTGATGGCTGATCAACAACAATAACACCTGCCCTGCCGGTTCTTCCAACGTTTTTAAAAAGGCATTCGCGGCTGCACGATTCATCGCTTCTGCCGGATTGATGATAACGATTTGGTAGCCACTGCGCTGTGATGTTTGATTTAATTTGGCAATCAGCTCACGAATCTGAGCAACTTTGATCGCTTTGCTTTTTTCTTCAACTTCCACATTTAAAAAATCAGGGTGATTACCCGCATCGAACAATCGACAGCCACGACATTGATCACACGCAAAATCACTGTGTTTTTCACATAAAACGGCTTTTGCTAATACACGTGCAAAGTGGAGCTTGCCCAAACCGTGTTGACCCGTTAATAATAATGCATGCGGCAAGCGGCCTTGCTTACGCTCCGCCAATAATGTTTGCCATTGTGATTGTTGCCACGGATAAATAGTCATTGTTTTTTTAATAGTGGTTCGATGAGTGATAACACCGCTTGTTTCACAGTTTCTAAATCTTGATTTGAATTAACGATTTTAAATCGATTCGACTCTTTTTCAGCGAGTTTTAAATACGTTTGTCGCACCCGTTCAAAAAATTCGATCCCCTCTGCCTCAATGCGATCCTTAGCACCACGACTTTTAACACGACTCAATCCAACTTCCACCGGTGCATCCAATAAAACTGTGAGATTGGGTTGCAAGTCTCCCTGAACCCATTTGGCTAACTCCAAAACATGCTTGATTTCAACACCTCGTCCACCACCTTGATAGGCAAAACTCGCATCCGTGAATCGATCCGAGAGCACCCACTGGCCACGCTGCAACGCAGGCAAAATCACTTGCGCGATGTTTTGCGCACGCCCCGCAAACATGAGTAATAATTCCGTATCGGGACACATCATTTCATTATAATGATTTAATAACACGTTACGAATAGCTTCTGCGATGGGCGTCCCACCCGGCTCACGTGTAACAACATATGAAATACCCGCGTCATCCAAGCGGTCACGAATGAATTGCAACACAGTGGTTTTACCAACACCTTCAATGCCTTCGATTGAAATAAAGCGACCGCGTTTATTGTCCAAGTGCTTTTCCATAGCAATAGTTTACCTGATGTGATTTGAACTACCAGTGTTTGCTGGCTCTCGTTGTAAATATTTCTCAACGGCTTTGCGGTGCTCTTGATAAGTCGCTGAAAATTCATGGCTGCCATCGCCGCGTGAAACATAATATAGCGCATCCCCAGGTGAGGGATGCAACGCTGCTATGATAGAAGCTTCACTTGGCATATCAATGGGTGTGGGCGGTAATCCATAACGTTGATACGTATTATAGGGTGTATATAATGCTAAATCCCCTTCTGTGATAACGCTCCCATAGGGTCGCCCTAGCCCGTATAAAACGGTAGGATCCACTTGCAAACGCATGCGTTTTTTCAAACGACGTACAATAACACCTGAAATTAACCGACGCTCTTGCGGTAAAGCCGTTTCTTTTTCAATTAGTGAAGCGACAATGAGTGCTTGATAAGCGTTTTTATAGGGTAAATCATTTGAACGCTGTTGCCATTGCTGCTGCAATATAGTTTGCATTTTGTCATAGGCTTGTTTCAGAACATCAATGTCTGAGCTGCCCCACGTAAAAAAATACGTGTCGGGGAAAAACAGTCCCTCGGGATATTGCTGCTCAGGATGACCCAGCGTTGCCATGATTTGCGCACCGCTTAAATAAGTAATAGTGTGTTTAATATGCGTGTTTTCATCAAGCAGTTGTCTCATTTGACGGAATGTCCAACCCTCTATAAAAGTGATACTGCGTTGCATCACTTTCCCAGCAACGATATTGGCTAATAAGTCAGGCGCGGTCATCTTGGGTGTAATTTGATATTCACCCGCTTTCATTTTGGGTGCATCGCCAGTCAGTTTTGCTAATAAAATAAATAGACGCGGATGGTGTATCAAACCGGTTTCGTGTAGTTTTCGTGCTAATGCATGAATACCCGTACCGGGGAGAACTTTAACCGATATGGATTTTTGCTGTCCATGCAATAATGGTGTGTAAATCAAACTGTGCCAAATTACTGCGAACCATAGGCCTATTATCAGAACGATAATAACTGAGGCAAAAATTACGATTTTTTTTATACTAAATCCTCCTAAGCAATATACTCCCATTAGTACCACCAAATCCAAATGAATTGGATAAGACGATATTAATCTTTCGTTCTTGCGCCTGATGTGGCACAAAATTAAGGTCGCAGTCTGTATCAGGATTCTCTAAATTGATTGTCGGAGGTGCTACATTATCTCGAATTGCTAATACAGAGAAAATAGCTTCCACGGAGCCGGCAGCTCCCAATAAATGCCCCGTCATCGATTTAGTAGAACTGACAGGAATTTCATAAGCGTAATCTCCCAGTATCTTTTTGATTGCCAAGGCCTCAATATGATCGGCGGCAGGTGTTGAAGTACCGTGGGCATTAATATAGTCAATGTCTTCAAGTGCAATACCGGCATCCTTAATGGTATTTCTCATCGCGGTGCAGAAACCTTGACCATTAGGTTCCGGTGCAGTCATATGATACGCATCACCACTCATACCAAAGCCAATCACTTCAGCATAAATATGAGCACCGCGTTTTTTGGCATATTCATATTCTTCTAACACGACAACCCCAGCACCTTCACCCAAAACAAATCCGTCGCGATCTTTGTCCCAAGGGCGACTCGCTTTTTCGGGATCATCATTTCGGCGCGATAAGGCACGCACCGCGGCAAATCCACCAACACCTAGCGGTGATGTAGCCATTTCGGTGCCACCCGCTACCATGATATCCGCATCGTTATGTTGAATCATCCGCGCAGCATGGCCGATATTGTGTAACCCTGTTGTGCAGGCCGTTACGATTGAAATGTTTGGCCCTTTCAGGGAATTTTTCATGGAAACAATGCCGGAAGCCATATTAATAATAGCGCCGGGAATAAAAAACGGTGATATTTTTCGAGGACCGTTTTCTAATAATGAATGATAATTTCTTTCAATCCATGGTAGGCCACCGATACCGGAACCAATTGCAACGCCGGCACGAAAGTCATTGCTTTCATCAATTTTAAGACCAGAATCTTCGAGCGCTTGACGACTCGCCTCTGCCGCAAATTGAACGAAAATATCCGTTTTGCGGGCTTCTTTGTGGTTTAACGAAAGGCTCGGATCAAAGTTTTTAACTTCTCCACCAATACGTGTCGTAAGATTAGAGGCATCAAAACGTGTAATAGTTCCGATACCACTTCGACCGGCTAAAATAGCCTCCCAAGTTTCAGGAACGGTGTTTCCTAATGGAGTCACCGCCCCTAAACCAGTAATGACAACGCGTCTATTACCCAAAACCATTGCTCCTCAGTACAGATCAGGTATTAATGGGATCGTGATTATTCGCTGGTAGATTCACTAGCAGAATGAGCTTTGATGTAATCAATCGCTTCTTGAATTGTGGTGATTTTCTCTGCTTCTTCGTCAGGTATTTCAGTATTGAATTCTTCTTCTAAAGCCATGACTAATTCTACGGTATCCAAGGAATCAGCACCGAGATCATCTACAAAAGATGCGTCATTAGTGGCCTCCTCTAATTTGATACCCAATTGCTCAACGACAATCTTCTTGACTCGTTCTTCGACTGTTGCTGCCATGATTGCTGTTCCCCTCTAAATAATAATGTTGACTCGACAAATAATAACACGTTGCAGAGGGTATTCAAGTAGATACATGCACCCTCCGCGAATTCTGAACGCTATACCATACACATTCCGCCATTGACATGCAATGTTTCACCAGTGATATATGTAGCCTGATCTGAAGCTAGAAAAGCGACCGCATGGGCGATATCTTCCGCCTGTCCCATACGTTTCATGGGAATTTGAGCTAAGATAGCCTCTCGATGCTTGTCTGACAAATCATCGGTCATCTCAGTCTCCATAAAACCTGGTGCCACGCAATTGACGGTAATCCCATAGCCTACAAGCTCCTTGGCAACTGATTTGCTAAAACCTATCAACCCAGCTTTAGCCGCTACATAGTTGGCTTGCCCGAAGTTGCCCATCACCCCTACGACGGAAGTGATATTAATAATTCTGCCCCAGCGTGCTTTCACCATCGGCTTCAAACAAGCCTTGGTGAGATGGAAAACGGCATTAAGATTGACGTTGATTACCTCATTCCACTGCTCAGGCTTCATTCTTAAAATGATGTTATCGCGGGTAATGCCGGCATTATTAACCAGGATTTCCGGCGCAGAAAATGCCTCCTGAATTGCGCTTAGCGTATCGGCAATGGCCTCGGTATTTTGAACCTGGAGTGCATATCCTGCACCCTTTAGCCCTTCTGCCTTGAGCATATCTGTGATCTTTTGGGCACCTTCTTTCGTCGTTGCGGTACCCACAACAGTAGCGCCCTGCTTGCCCAGCTCAAGCGCAATGACCCGACCTAATCCACGTGTAGCTCCTGTAACCAAGGCGGTTTTACCACTAAAAGACATAATGTTACCCCTTAACTGTTGCTAGAACTTTAATAAAGCAGATCCCCACGCCAATCCAGCACCAAAGGCTTCCAGTAGAAGCGTATCACCGCGTTTGATTTTCCCCCCTCTCACGGCTTGATCAAGCGCCAACGGAATGGAGGCTGCCGATGTATTACCATGCTCTTCAATGGTGAGAATCACTCGCTCAAGCGGTAAGTCTAAACGTTTAGCCATTGCTGCAATAATACGCATATTCGCCTGATGCGGAATCAACCAATCGATATCTGATTGCTCAAGCCCGCTTTTTTGAACCGTCTCATCGACGATTTCACCCAGTTTTTTAACAGCAATTTTAAAAACTTCATTCCCACGCATTTGTAAATGATAAGGGGCCCCTGGATTCCATATCGGATTATGGGATGTGATTAAATCACTATAACTTCCATTGGCGTGAATCAACGTGCTTAAAATACCGGGTTCTTCATCGGCCTTTAGAATCACTGCTCCCGCACCATCACCAAATAAAATGCATGTGCTGCGATCCTTCCAATCCACCAGTTTTGTTAACGATTCACTGCCGATAACCAGAGCTGTTTTTACTGCACCACTTTGAATATATTTATCTGCAACACTTAAACCATAAATAAAACCAGCACACGCTGCGTTTAAATCAAATGCAGGAATATCTTGTTTAATATTTAAATGCCTTTGTATTAAACAAGCAGTACTCGGGAAATAATATTCGGGTGTTGCGGTGCCGACGACAATCATCCCAATTTCTTGTGGATCCATTTCAGCAGCTTCTAGTGCACGCTTTGCTGCTTCGACTGCCATGGTGGTGCTGTTATCCGTACTGTTTCCGACGATATGGCGTCCACGCACTCCCACGCGTTTCATAATCCATTCATCAGACGTCTCAACCATTTTTTCTAAGTCATCGTTACTTAGAATTTGTTCCGGAATATAGCCTCCCGTTCCCTGAATACGAGAATAGGTCATTTTGCTGGCGACTCCTCTAATAGGCTGCTCACTTTTTCTTTGATGCGTTGCGGAATATTTTTTTCAACTTCTAAAATTGCTTCTTCAATAGCATAAGCAAATGCAACAACATTTGCACTACCGTGGCTTTTAACTACAATGCCATTTAATCCAATTAAACTCGCACCATTGTGACGCTCAGGATCAATACGACGAATCAGTCGTTTTAATATCGGAACTGCTGGCAGTGCTGCAAGCTTTGTCCACCAAGCGGATTTAAACGCTTCGCGCGCATAAATTCCGACTAATTCAGCAATACCTTCGCATGCTTTTAAAGTGATATTACCGACGAATCCATCACAAACAACAATGTCTGCGATGCAATCAAAAATCGTGTTACCTTCAACGTAGCCAATGTAATTAATGACTTCACTTTTTTCAAATAATTCGGTGGCTTTTTTAACGAGTTCATTTCCTTTAATTTCTTCTTCACCCACATTTAACAAACCCACTTTTGGATTTGGAATATTATCTACCGCTGAAGCCAAGACAGAACCCATCACGGCAAATTGATATAAATTTTCAGGGCTAGAATCGATGTTGGCACCTAGATCAAGCACGCGTACTTCTTGATTCGTTTTCGTAGGAAATGTGGCAATGATGGCGGGTCGATCAATACCCGGCAGCGTTTTTAATACATAACGTGCCGTTGCCATCAATGCGCCTGTATTACCCGCACTAACGCAAGCCTGCGCTTTCCCTTCTTTCACCAAATTAATCGCCACACGCATCGAAGAGTCTTTTTTAGTGCGCATCGCAGTGGATGGTGATTCATCCATCGCAATAACTTCGGAGGCATGATGAATTTCCCAGCGATCAGCTAAAGATTTTCCCTGCTCTCGAAGCAACGGCTCAAGCTCTTCTTGTTTACCCACGAGAATTAATTTGAGATCGGGGTGATCTTTTAAAACGCGCATAGCAGAAGGCACGACAACTTTAGGGCCGTGATCTCCACCCATCGCATCCAATGCAATTATTTTCAACATCGAGGAATTACTCTTCGTCGTCATAAGACTCTTCAACAACCAACACCTGACGACCTTTATAATAGCCATCGGGGCTGATGTGATGACGACGATGCGTTTCACCCGTCATAGGATCTTTAGATAAGCATGACCCACTTAATGCGTCATGCGAACGACGCATACCGCGTCTTGATCTTGTTTTACGACTTTTTTGTACTGCCATTCTTTGTACTCCACACCTAACTTATATTTCACTGGGGATATCAACTGGACATTCCCCGGGTCGATGTTTTGGAAACATCGGTATGCTGAGCAATAATTCTTCTTCAACAATTTCAGCCAATAAAACTGGCTCACCATGGGTCACCAATGGGTCATATTCCTTCGGCAAGCTTGCTGCTTGGGAATCACTGACGACCGGGCTCAAGCAAGGTTTTACGTTTATATCACAGCTGACCGGTTCTCCACAACGTTGACAAACAAGTCTTAAGGTTGCGGACACCTGCCCCTTGATATAGGGCGGTCCATACTCGTCCCGAGCAAATTTGAGCTGAACTTGAACAACACCTTCTGAGCTCGCCAACAGCTCAGCCAACCGTCTGAACCCTGCAACGGCCATCTCCCCCTTCAATTCAACCCCTTGGTTAACCAAGGCAAAGGGATTGATTTCTAATGGTAATTGCTCGCTCAAGATAATACCATCCCCTGCAAAGAGGCCATGTTAGCGATATCTACCAGGGGTGTCAAACCTCGGGATTGAATAAAAATCTCAGCTATAGTTAGTCAAGGATGAATACCAACAAGCACATCTATATTATTTACACTGGGGGCACCATTGGCATGGAAAAAACCGCCAAAGGATACCAACCCCAGCCTGGCTTACTCACCCGATTATTAAGCGAAATGTCTGAGCTCAAGCACCCCGACATGCCAACCTACACGCTCCATGAGTATGAACCACTGATCGACTCGGCAGATGCAACCCCTGCATTGTGGACGATGATTGGTGAAGACATCATTAATCATTACGATAAGTATGACGGCTTTATCGTGTTGCACGGCACTGATACGATGGCTTACACGACCTCAGCACTTTCGTTTATGTTTGAAAACTTAACCAAGCCCATTATTGTCACCGGCTCTCAAGTGCCCATGGGCCATGTAACTACCGATGCACGTGAAAATGTCATTAATGCTTTATACATGGCAAGTCATTATGAAATTCCTGAAGTCTGTTTATTTTTCAACAATAAATTACTCCGAGGCAATCGTGCTAAAAAAATTAGCGCCACCAGTTATACTGCATTTGACTCACCGAATTTCAATCCCCTAGGTGAAGTTGCCACGACCATTAAGATTCGTCACAATAAATTACTACCCATGCCAACGAAAAAAACTCATTTTCAAAAAATAACTTTTCCCTGCATCGGCAGCATTAGTTTGTTTCCAGGCATGTCACTTAAATTCATGCATAATTTATTAAGCAAGCCATTACAAGCTCTGGTTATCGAAACTTACGGCTCAGGGAATGCACCGGCAGATAAGGAGTTATATCGCATCTTAGAAAAAGCTAATGAGCAAAACATCATCGTAGTCAACTGCACACAATGCCTGCATGGTCGCGTTAAGATGCATTCTTACGCGAATGGGAAAGCATTGTTGGAAGTTGGCGTTATTAGCGCTAATGATATGACGCTTGAAGCCACGATTTGCAAATTATATTATTTGTTTAGCTGTAATTTCACCACAAATGAAATCAAAAAAAAACTGCAAGAAAACATCAGAGGCGAACTCACCTTACTTCCATAAGTTCATATCTATTTACAAGGATCTTTGTGACGCAGCGCGCTGTACAGCAATACACCTGCCGGATAATTTAGGAGTTCAGGATGTTTTTTCCCAAAATCTACAATGACGGGAACCAAATCTCTAAAATAAATATCTTTAGGCAAACAAAACAAACGATATTTCCGCATTAATTCATTGAATTCTTTGGCAGACATATCTTTACGATAGTTTTTATCCGCAACTGCATCGTAAAAAGAAATAAAGTGTTGCGATTCTACGGCACCCCCAATGAATCCCAGACAGTAGTAAGCATGAATTTTTTCTTCGCTCGCTTCACCTTGTTCCACGCGCTGAGTGAAATGAGTACAGTATTCCATCAATTTTTTTCCTGTCATTTGTTGCGACGTGTTATTATTTTGATGGTTATTATTCGCCACAGCATACGACACGAATGGAAAAAGCACTAATACGGCAATGACCAAGTATTTATGCATTACAGTATACCCCTTACATGAGCGTTGTTATAGGTAAATATAGCCTATCTCAAAACATGGCGATACCCTAATTTTTTTTTAGTTTATGAATGAGCACACCATAATAGCCTATAGTTGTTTGGTAGAGGAACGCTAATGCCGGTTCACAACGCCGAAATTGCTGCCATGTTAAATAAGCTGGCAGACTTGCTGGAAATCGAAGGCGAAAACCCTTTTCGCATTCGAGCCTACCGCACTGCTGCACGATTCATTAATGATTTACCACAAAATGTCTCTGACCTTCTGAAAGAAGGACAAGACCTCACTGAATTTCCGGGTATCGGAGAAGCGCTCGCCGAAAAAATAAAAATTATTGTCAAAACAGGAAAATTACCCCAACTCGAAAAACTAGAGAAACACACACCAGAAGCGCTCGTTGATTTATTGATGATCGAAGGCTTAGGTCCGAAACGCGTTAAAGCATTACACGACAAATTACACATTAAAAATCTGGATGATTTAAAACAAGCCATCGATCATGGAAAAATCGCCGAACTTGAAGGTTTTGGTAAAAAAACAGAATCACTTATTTTAGCAGGTATAAAACGCATTGATGGGGGAAAGCAGCGCACGCGTTTAGCAGAAGCAGAACCTTATGCAGTTTCTTTGGTAGAATTTCTGAAAAAAGTGCCAGGAGTTAAAAATGTCATCGTTGCGGGCAGTTTTCGTCGGCGTAAAGAAACCGTTGGAGATCTGGACATTTTGGCCGTATCTAATAAAGGTGCTCCCATTATCGAGCGCTTTATTAAATACGAAGAAGTAGCACATGTTGCTTCCCATGGCACAACACGATCAACTGTTTTTTTACGGTCCGGCATTCAAGTCGATTTACGCGTGGTACCGAGCGTGAGTTATGGCGCAGCATTGCATTATTTTACCGGCTCTAAATCTCATAATATTACCATTCGAAAAATGGCCGTAAAAAAGAAATTAAAAATTAATGAATACGGTGTATTCAAAGGCACGAAACGCATCGCTGGAAAAAATGAAAAAGAAGTTTATGCCACGGTGGGCCTACCCTATATCGAACCTGAATTACGAGAAAATCGGGGTGAAATCGAGGCCGGATTAAAACATCAATTACCGAAGCTAATCATCTTAAAAGACATTCGTGGTGATTTACACTGTCATACTAAAGAAACCGATGGGCAGTCTTCTTTGGAAGACATGGTAAAAGCCGCACAAGAATTTGGTTATGAATACATTGCCATTACCGACCACTCCAAGCATTTAACAGTTGCACGTGGTTTAGATAAAAAGCGTTTGTCGCAGCAAATCAAAGCCATTGACAAACTCAATGAAAAACTAAAAGGGTTTCGTGTATTGAAATCCACTGAGGTTGATATATTAGAAGATGGCAGTCTAGATTTACCGAATGACATATTAAAAGAACTCGATCTCACTGTCTGCTCAGTGCACTATAAATTCGATCTAACTCGAAAAAAACAAACCGACCGCATTCTTCACGCCATGGACAACCCGTATTTTAATATTTTTGCACACCCCTTTGGGCGTCTCATTCAACGACGCGATCCTTACGAGATCGACATTGAAAAGATCATGATAGCCGCTAAAGAACGCGGTTGCGCTATGGAAATTAATGCCCAACCTGAGCGCATGGATTTAGACGATGTACACGCACGCATGGCAAAAGAGATGGGTGTGAAGCTGGTGATTTCAACGGATTCACACAGCGTGAATCATTTTAGAAATATGCAGTTTGGCGTGGATATTGCCAGACGTGGTTGGATAGAAAAACAAGATATTCTAAACACAAGAAGCGTTGATGCGTTATTAAAACTACTTAAACGCGATTAACCGAAAAGTCTCATGTTTGCGCATCATGATTGGAGTTTAATCGGCTGTGGCACACCCTCTTTCACTTGCAAAAAATAACGCTCTTCGCCATTTAGCACAAGACAGGTCATCGTACCCGTATGAAACGCACCGGTATCTAAACCAATACGATTTTTTAATTCTTTGGGTTCTCGAGAAATGCTGTGGCCATGCACCACCACTTTCCCAAAATCTTTATCGGAAAAAAGAAATTCATCGCGTATCCACAGTAAATCGTCTTCTTTTTGCTTATCTAGCGCAACACCAGGACGAACACCCGCATGCACAAAATAATAATCCCCCAACTGATAAAACAATCTTAACGATTTAAAAAATGATAAATGCTCTTTTGGCATCACAGCTAATAATTTATCACGCACGACAGGCAGGTCTTCAACGTCCTCTGGCAAGTCGGAGACTTTTAATCCGTAACTAATGAGCGTCGCCCAGCCGCCATTACTCAGCCAGAGCACCCCCTCACGAAGCGGATCATCTAAAAAATCCAACAACATTTCTTCGTGGTTGCCTTTCAGATGCTTGGCTTCGAAATCTTCTAGTGGTAACTCAATTAACGTTTCAATAACTTTATTCGAATTAGCCCCGCGATCGATGTAATCACCCAGGGTGATCAGTATCCGCCGCTGGTCTGTATGTGACGCTGCGTCCTTACTAATCGCACGCAACAATCGTGCCAGTAAATCCGCTCTGCCATGCATATCCGCAATAGCATAAACACGCGTTGTCGCAGGTATTTTGACGGTGTCGCTCATCTTGAACCGCTATTGATTACTCCAAACATTTTTTCAATTTCAATTACTGGTTGAAACGGAACGCCCACCTTGTCTCCAGCAATTGAAATGCTATTCCATTAGCTGAAAATAGATTTCGAGAGTCACCCCTCCTATTAATCATAAGCTTATAGCGCATTTCTTGCAATGTGCACAATCTGTTAATTTAAAATAACGCCGGAGGCGATGCTCCTCCGGCGGGATATTACAAGTGAGGAATAACTTCACACTGCGGCCCGTAAGGCGGGTCATCATAAAGGACGATTTCGTAGGAAGTCCAACCTGAGTAAGGTGAGATTAATTCACCACAATAAGGATTATCATGACCATCAAAAATAAAATTAAAAAACAATTGCGTTTTTTTGGTAATGTCTAAATCAATCGTTTGTTTATTGGGGACACCCTGATCAAAATACACCTCTCTTAACACGTCTTTATATTTATAATCTATGTCGTGATACACAGCACCTGTTGCTCGGGTAACTGTTTTACTTTCGTTGATGAAGGTTATTGGAATTGAGGCATAAATACTAAACCCCAACGACAATAAAATAGAACCGGAAAAGCCAGATAAAAGTTTTTTCATCGATATCTCCATATCTGTTTAATTTTACAAAACCATGTAAATTGTAATTAAACTTTTTCTGACTGTAACCTCGTGATAGCGCGAATCAGATCCTCATCTAATGCGTTACAAACATTGATATTTTGATCTGGCAACTTAAACCGAATCCCCGCCGCATGTAAAAATAATCGCTTCAAACCGAGATGACGCATTCGTTTATTAAATTCTGCATCGCCATATTTTTCATCACCTGCAATCGGATGACCCATGACAGCCGCATGAACCCGAATTTGATGGGTACGTCCGGTTAACGGTTTTGCTTCAACCAAAGTGGCATTTTTATATTTTTTCAACACTCGAAATTTCGTCGCCGCTGGCTTTCCCTCATCAGTGACGGTCACTATTCGCTCTCCACTACGCAGAATATTTTTTCGTAATGGTTCGTTGACCTCTTTTACATCATCAGGCCAATGGCCTTTTACCAAAGCCAAATATTGTTTGACGACCTTACGATGGGTCAACAACTCATGAAGCGCCACAAGCAATGCACGTTTTTTGGCAATGAGCAAACAACCCGAGGTATCGCGATCTAACCGATGGACCAATTCCAACAGTTTTTGTTTCGGTCGAATAGCCCGCAGCGCCTCGATCAATCCCATACTGATACCGCTGCCCCCATGAACCGGCATACCGGCTGGCTTCGCCATGATCAGAAGCGATGCATCTTCATACAAAATACGCTGCTCCAGCATACTTGCCATGCCAGCATGTGGCTTAGGCGCTTGGGTCGGTTCGGACACACGCAACGGCGGAATGCGAACCTGGTCCCCCTGCTGCAGGCGATAGTCTTGTTTGACGCGGCCCTTATTAACACGCACCTCACCTTTTCGCAAGGCACGATAAATCCTCGCCTTCGGGACCCCTTTCAAGTGCCTAATCAAAAAATTATCAAGGCGTTGCCCAACTACTTCTTCATCGATGGTTACTAGACTCGTCTTCAAAATTCACCTATAATCAATATATTGCTGATATATTGCGGTTATTAGACTACTTAAATGATTGATGAAATCACCAAAGCCTGATATATTCACCGCTGAGTTAGAGTGTGAAAATGCCCATGATATCATGGCAGTAATGAAATAAAACGGTTGGCGCACACACCCTATGATATCGAGGTTATACTCACAAGAAATAGCGCCACAAAACAGAATTTTGGTTTAAACACGCGCTCCCAAGCCTAAAGTGGGCAAGGGTAGAAAAATCGGAACAGAAGATCCGGCGAACCCGCAAGCCTAAATTGTGGTTGAGCGCCTAGAACAAACAGGTTTTTAAAAATGAGAAGAATGCTGATAAACGCAACTCAGCCAGATGAGCTGCGATTTGCGGTCACATGTGACGCACAATTAATCGACCTAGATATTGAAATCCCCGGCCAAGAACAAAAAAAATCCAACATCTATAAAGGTATTACCACCAGTATCGAACCCAGTCTGGGAGCGGTATTTGTTAATTATGGCAGTGAGCGGCACGGTTTTTTACCGCTAAAAGAAGTTTCTCGTGAATATTTTTTACAAGATACGGATGAATTCGAACCCGATATTCATAAAATTCTCAAACTCGGCCAAGAACTCGTCGTCCAAGTAGATAAAGAGGAACGCGGTACAAAAGGTGCTGCGCTAACAACCTTTATCAGTTTAGCCGGTTCATTTTTAGTATTAATGCCAAATAATCCACGCGCAGGCGGTATTTCTCGCCGTATCGAAGGTGATGATCGCGATCACTTGCGCGATACGATTAATCAGCTCAACTTGCCTGAAGGCATGGGCGTCATCGTGCGAACAGCCGGGGTGGGTAAATCTCCCGAAGAATTAAAATGGGATCTCGATGTCCTACTGCGCTATTGGGAAGCTATCAAACAGGCTGCCGTTGCAAAACCAGGCCCTTATTTAATCCATCAAGAAAGCGACGTGATCATCCGCGCGATTCGTGATTATTTACGACAAGATATCGAAGAAATCATCGTCGATGAACCACAAGCCTATGAACGTGCCCGGCACTACATTAATCAAGTTCGCCCCAATTTTGCAGATCGACTAAAGCTCTATCGTGACAAGTTGCCATTATTCAGCCGATTTCAAATCGAACAGCAAATTGAAAATGCGTATCAACGTGAAGTGCGATTACCCTCAGGTGGATCGGTGGTTATCGATCATTCTGAAGCGCTGGTCGCAATCGATATCAACTCCGCTCGTGCAACGCGCGGTGGCAATATCGAAGAAACTGCATTGCAAACTAACTTAGAAGCCGCCGAAGAAATCGCTCGTCAATTACGAATTCGTGACATCGGTGGATTAGTCGTGATTGATTTTATCGACATGACCCCCATGCGCAATCAACGCGAAGTTGAAAACTGCTTAAGAAATGCGCTTCGCCAGGATCGTGCTCGTATTCAAATCGGTCGTATTTCACGGTTTGGATTATTAGAAATGTCACGCCAACGTTTGCGTACATCTCTCACTAAATCCAGCCAGATTCCGTGTCCGCGCTGCAATGGTCAAGGTTCTATTCGCAGCATTGAATCGCTGGGATTATCGATCATTCATTTGATTCAAGAGCAAGCTGCTAAAGCAAAAAATTTGCATTTCCAAGTGCAATTGCCTGTTGATGCAGCCACATATTTAATTAATGAAAAACGTGATTTGCTGAAAGAAATTGAAAGCCATTGTCAGGTGAAAATCACTATTATTCCGAATCAATATTTGGAATCACCGCAATATCAATTCAAGCAAATTAAAATTGATCCCTCTAATTTAGAACACAGCAAAGGGACACCAAGCTATAAATTAGCAAAATCACTAAAAACAGAATCGACTAAAAAGCAGATTACCAAAGCACCCGTGGTTGAACCCATCATCCAGCAATTTTTAACCACGACACCACCATCACCGGCACCGCGCAAACAAGCCAATGTCGGATTATTTAAACGACTCATGTCGAAAATGTTTGGCAATGAAGGGCAAGTACCAACACCGGCTACATCTAAATCGGTTGCTAAACGTCCTGTAAACACTGGAGACAGACAATCGCATTCTCAAGAGCAACGAACATCTCGCTATGGCAAACCCTCTGGCGGCGCTCGCCACCATCATCGAGGTGGACAAAAACGCCGCGGCGGTGCTGGTGCTGCCGGTAGCGGTGGCGGTCAGCAATCTCGATCCAGAGGCGGACGTTCACGTCGAGGATCTCGTGGCGGTCAACGTCGCGGCCCTTCGTCAAGACATTCCGGAAGTGGGGGTCCTCAGAAGAGAATGACAAGTCAGGATGACAACATAGGAAATAAAGCTGTCACTGAAGAGCCTAATCTTCAGCAGCAGCCCGACGCTCAATCTACTCCTATGTCACCATCGACAGTCACCCCTAAAAAAACCGATATCGATGGAAACAAGTAACTAGCAAGCTTGTTACAAATTATGAGCTGCTCGCTATGGAATAATGCTTCATGGATAACTTTCGCTCGAATAGCGTAAACACCCCCATCACGATTCCATTGAGCAGCAAATAAATGATGCCCGCTAAAATCAACATGGGAATTGTTTCAAAGTTCAGCGCAATTAAGTGGCGCGTAACACCCATCAAATCCATGAGTGTGATCGTGCTCGCCAACGAAGTGCTTTTTAAAATCATAATCACTTCGTTTGAATAAGCGGGCAAAACGATTCGAAATGCTCTCGGTAATATAATACGTCGATACATTTGCCATTTTGATAATCCCAATGCATAACACGCTTCTATTTCCCCCTGCGGCACAGAATGTATAGCACCTCGGAATAAAACTGCTGTGTATGCACTGGTATTTAAGGCAAGCGCAATGACTGCACAACCAAATGGGTGTTTTAATATCGACCACAAAAAAGTCTCTCGCAGCCAAAACAATTGACCACTACCATAATAAATAATAAAAAACTGCACCAACAAGGGAGTCCCACGCATGACAAAAACAAACGCATCGATAGGTGCTTTTAAATAAATTTTTCCGGATTCCAGACAAGCCGTTAACAACAGCGCTAAACAAAGGCCTAACGCCAATGCGACTACCATTAATTGCAGGGTCACTACCGTGCCTGATAATAATTGCGGAATATAGTGTAATACATTCATCATTGTAACGATTTATTTGCCGTGCGAATGAAACGATTTAATACCAACTGCGATACTGTTGTTAATATTAAAAACAAACAAGCCGCAATCATGTAAAATTTCAAGGGTTGATGCGTGGTGCTAGCGGCTAATTGTGCTTTATTCATTAAATCGCCTAACCCTATCAGCGCAACCAACGCACTGTCTTTCAATAAGACCAACCATAAATTACTTAAACCCGGCAATGCATGTCGCCAAGCCTGCGGCAATAGTATCTTGAGAAACACCCAGCAACCCGATAAACCTAATGCCTTCCCTGCTTCCGCTTGCCCTTTCGGAATTGCTGAAAATGCACCACGTAATGTTTGCGATGCATAGGATGCAAAAATTAATGCGAGTGCCAACACACCGGATATAAACGCACTGACTTGCATTGGACGATTCAGCAATTCTGTTAATAATACCGAACCACCAAAATAAATTCCAAACAAGACCAACAGTTCAGGTAATCCACGAATTAATGAATTCACGCCACTGACAATCTTTTTCAGCCATTGAAAAGAGCTTAACTCTATCAACGTTGTTAAAATAGCTAACAACATACCTAAAACAAGCGCGGACAACGACACCGCCAGTGTCATTGCCACACCTGTTAATAATAAAGAGCCATAGCCTTCAAAAATAGTCATCATGTGTAGAACTCTCGACTTGATCTGACAGTTGAGATTTATCGGACATATTTTCTGTCCGATAGATCGGATTCTAATTACTCCTCTACCAGTTGCGTGTCGTGATTACTGTGCGCCTTATTCAATTCATCTGCCGACACGCTTGGAATAGTTTTACATAGTTTATCTAATTCTTTTTCTTGTGCCAAATGCTTTGCATCAAGAAAAGTTTGCATGGGTGTTTTTCCATAACAACGCTCGCCGGAATGGGGCCTGACCTCATTATATGTTTTGATCCACGCATCAACGTCTTGTTGTAATTCTTCTAGGGAACGATATATTTTTTTTCGAAAAGCAACATCATAAAATTCTTGTTTAATCGTTTTATGAAAACGTTCACAAATACCATTGGTCTGCGGAGAACGTGCGCGTGTTTTCGAATGGTCAATGTCTTCAACTGCTAAATAAAGTTGATAGGCGTGGTTCTCAATTTTTCCACAATATTCCGTCCCGCGATCCGTGAGCATACGCAGCAATCGGATACCTTGCTCATTAAACCATGGCAATACACGTTCATTTAATAAATGAGCTGCCGTCATCGCTGTTTTCTCCGTGTATAACTTCGCAAAAGCGATTCTGCTATAGGTATCGACAAAAGTCTGCTCATAAATACGGCCAACGCCCTTCATCGTGCCAACATAATACGTATCCTGAGAACCTAAATAACCTGGGTGTTCTGTTTCAATCTCGCCGTGCGCTTCTTTTTCTCGTTTTGATTTTTCTAATGCTTGTCATTGTTCTTCCGTTAATAACATACCGTCTTGCGCCGATTTCGCTTCAAGCGCTTTTAGTCGCTTCTTAAAAGTCTCTAGATCATTACGTAGCCACACCGAACGAACTCCGCTGCTCGATACGATAATGCCTCGCGCCAGTAATTCATTGGCCGCACGTGCCTGACCTAACGCTGGGTTTTCAATAGCCAAAGCAATTACCGCTTCTTCTACATGTAACGGCACTCTATTTTTTTCATTCGGTTTCTTCTTACTCATATCATGGAGTGCTTCTTCGCCACCATTTTCATAAAGTGTTTTGAAACGGTAAAAACTGTCGCGTGAATAACCCATAACCTTGCAGGCTTGTGAAACATTTCCCAATTGTTTAGACAGCTCTAGTAAACCTAATTTGGGTTTGATAATCTTTTCGGATACACTGGTCATAATGACACTCCTCGTGTTGGTTGTTTAAGGTTGGTCAATTAAATTTTACTCTAACTGACCAGGAGTGTCAGATCAAGTCTGAAGGTTTACAAATAAAGCAGCAATCACCCAAATGATAAGCCCAAGCGCTGACAAAGGCGACTTTTTATGTGCTTCTGCCATGATTTATTCTGCGCCCGCTAATCGTTTCGTACTTTTTTCCTTCCATTCTCCAAGGTGAGTTGCTGCATGCTCCATTCTTGGAAAGATCGCCAATTGAAATAATGCCTCACCTTCATGCACCAAAGGCAAATTATTTTTGCCCACAATGATTGCTTCTTCAGGACTTTTAATTGTGACGCTATCAGTTGCACCAAATGGATCTTTAATCACACATAAGGCTTCATTTTTTTCGACGTGTTGGCCTAATTTGTGTTTAGTGTGGCTAATGCCGCTCGTTGAGGCTCGCACCCAAATATTTTTTTCTGTGAAAAAACTTTGTAGTGGCGGTTCTTTTTTAGGTGTTTTTTCAGGCAGCATTTCTAGTATTCGCATAACATTTAAAATGCCTCTCAAGCCCACTTTAATGGCATGCTCATCAAAGCGCCTCGCCTCACCGGCTTCATACGTTAAAAATGGTTTTTTCTCTTTATGAGCAACTTCGCGCAACATCCCTTTTTCATAGGTTGCATTGGAAATAACGGGTGCATTAAACGCCTGTGCTAGTGCTTTTGCTGGCTCATCCCTAAAATCCACATGAATTTGTGGTAAGTTGGTATAATTAATAAATCCTGTTTGCAAATCAATACATTGGACTTTGGATAAATTTATAAAAATAATTAAAAATTGCTTGACATAGAAACCGAAAAAAAATTTTACGTTGTAAACAACGTTTGTTCGAAAAAATAAAATAAGGAACAAACGATGTTAGCGACAGAAAAACTAAAACAATTCCGTACATTCCTCTACAACATCTTCCCCGCGCGACGCGATGCCAATATGAATTTACTCGATGCCCTTTCAAGCCATGGCCATCGCTGCAAAACACCTATAGAATTATGTGAATCGCCATACTTTGAACGTGAATACAGTAGTATTACCGATGCGATTAGCGATGGTTTGTCGGTAGCAAATTGTTGGGATAGCATGATGAAAATACAATATGAACATGTGAGTCATAGCGATGACCGTGTGATCATTATTGCGGATACGACACCACAGTCGCGTCAAAGTGCACACTGTGTTGAAGATCGCCATGTGGTTTACAGCCCTAATCCAGCACCGGGTAACAAACCGATTACCATTGGACATGAATATTCAACGGTATCACTATTGCCCAATGATGGTGCAGCTCAAGAAAAGCATTGGTTAGTTCCACTGGATACGAGGCGCGTTAAAAGCGATGAAAAAGGCAATGTAGTTGGGATGCAGCAAATTAACCGTTGTATTGCAGACTTAGCGCTTACTCATAAATTGGTGGTTAGCGTGGCTGATTCAAAATATGGTACAGAAGCTTGCCGTAAACTGGTTAGCGAAAATCCCAATTGGGTACATCTTTTCCGTTTTAACAGTACCCGTAATGTTTTCGCGCCCGCATCAATAGAAGATAATACCTCAGGAAGTATAAAACGCTATGGTGATGCGATGAAACTAAACGACAGCACGACTCACCGTGAATCCGATGAGATTGTGCAGCAACCCATTACAACCCGCAGTGGCAAAACTTACCAATTGGAGATTAAAATATGGCGTGACCAATTACTGCGTGGTTCAAAGCAATTTAAAGGATATGAGCATCCTGTTACTGTTGTGCAATTGGTTGCGGTTGATGCTAACGGTAAATCTTTATATAAAAATCCACTCTGGTTAGGACTCGCTGGTGAACGACGTAATGAAATCACAGCATTAGAAGCGTATCACTATTACGATAGACGCTATGACATTGAACACTACTTTCGTTTTGGTAAAGACAAACTGTTATTTGACCGATACCAAACACCGGATGTTAAGCACGAAGAAGATTGGTGGCGGATGACAGCATTAGCGTATACGCAACTTTATCTAGCGAGGAATCTTGCCCCGATTTTACCGAAAAAATGGGAGCGGTATTTGCCGAGCTTCCAAGTGGATAACGAAAAACCATCAATAACTGCGACCCCTTCACAAACGCAACGGGGTTTTTCTACGGTGCTTGATACCGTTGGCACGCCTGCTAATCTCTGCAAACCACGCGGTAATCCGCAAGGCAGAACCAAAGGTGATACGCAGGGGAAACGCACGCGACATCCTGCTATTTTCAAAAATAGCAACTCAAAAATTAAAACGATTCAGAGGACTGAAGAAAAGACGCAAAACTCAGACCCTGAAAAAATAGAGGATTTGATTGGGATAGTAAAATCATGGTTGGATAAAATAAATTTTACACCTGAGCAATTCTACGAATTGCTGCAAAAAACAGGTTAAGATTTAGAAACTCACATTTTTTGATTATTGTCCTAACTGGCAAGGGATTTTATTTATCCAAAGTCCAAAATACAGACATCTGCTTTGCTGAAAATCTCTTCGGTAAAGATATGCGCCATGCGTGCCCGATTTAGATCCAGGAAAACAACGATCCAAATCAAAACCACCGGGTAAGTAACGTGAGCGATTAATTAGTCCGTAAACGTTCAGCACAGGAACGGCTATTAATGTCCCTCGCAAACGTTTCAACGCAGCGACTTCTAAAAGGCGATTAATAATTTCGGTGCCATTGATTTCATTGCCATACATCGCTGCTGTTACTAATAAACAAGGACCGGCTTGTTTACCGTGTAACACTTTAATCGGCATATAAAGTGGTGCACAGCTAAATAATTCAGGCAGCGGTAATGACAATGATAAATTTTCACCGGGGTGAATTGTTTCGTTGCAAATTTGTAAAGGTGTGTTTTTCATGGATAAATCGGTAAAAGCAAATTATTGTAACGAATCGAACGGTAAAATGCAAAATTGGGATTTTAAGTGCAGTGAGAATAATATCCACAAAATCTGTGAATAACTTTGTGGGTATCCTTTTGTCAAAAGCGTTACTGCGTTGATTCGCTGTAAGCGTTGTTAATTTGGTGGCTTTTTAGACAGATAATGAATTTCAATTGCTTATCAAAATCCCTGGCCAATGCCTAATTTTTTCCACTTTACTCTTTCGTTCTCTTTATGTACTCTATCTCCTGTCACTTTCAAAGGCCACTACCATGGATAAATACACAGCTACTTTATACTTCAATGAGGACACACTCATGAGTCGATCGAGTAATGATTTAAAACACTTAATGGTCTCATTGCTGATACTGTTAGAAGATAGTACGGGTAGTGCTCACGCAACAATCACCGACAACCAAAAAGGCATTGTTGTTCAGCGTTATCGCAAAACGGTCATTAATGATTAAAAAATGAACACAAATACCACTAAACCCTGGGATATGGATGCTTTTTTTGCATCAATTGAGCAGCTCGATAATTTGAAACTGCGCAGCAAACCTGTTGCTGTCACAAACGGACTTCAAGGCAGTTGCATTATTACCTGCTCTTATGAGGCTCGTGCTTACGGCATAAAAACCGGTATGCGCTTCCACGATGCTCGTCAAGTGTGTCCACAGTTGATCCGTTGTTCGTCCCGTCCCAAGCGTTACGCTGAGGTTTCAGGGCGTATCATGAAAGCGTTGGAAGATATTACACCGGACGTTGAGGTGTTTTCAGTCGATGAAGCCTTTTTAGAGGTGACCCACTGCCAAAAATTGCATGGTAATCCAATTAAAATGGGCAAAATGGCTAAAGAGAAGGTGTGGCAAGCCTCTCATCTCACCTGCTCTATCGGCGTAAGTGGCGATAAAACAACTGCAAAATATGCAGCTAAATTAAATAAGCCTAATAGTTTCACGGTGATCGAACCTTGGAATGCCAAAGAACGATTTGGGGAGTTTCAAATTGCACCTGCCCCGCTGCTAAACTGCTCGCCAACGCCAAATGTTATTTCTCAAGCGTGGAAGCCCATCGGTCACCGACAAACGCTGCCAACTTAAGCCATGTAAGCCCAGCCCGCATAAAGCAAATAAATGCCAAAACCCAAACTGATCAGCGCTGATATGTAATACAGTCCATCGTTTTTTAGCATGGTCGTCCACGTCTTGTCACAACCCGGAAATATCACGCGCAATACACCTTTTGCAAAGATGATCCAGCAAATTAATGTGATAATAATTTGCCAACCACCGATCCAAACGTTATGCATCGCCACTAAAAAAGAACTGACTATTAAAGTGAGAACAGCCGATAAAAACATCAGACCTGCATGTTCAGACATGTTTTCAATAGCGGCGTGAAAGTGTTTTCGATTGATGAGCATTCCCAGGGCGATTGCCGTGAGATAAAGGCCAAAGACTTTAGCCAAGTAGAGTGAAACAGCCATGTTAATTCTCCTTATATTATATTTTACTCCTCTAACCTGAGTTCTGTATAAGAAAAGGAATAAGTGAATGAAATAATTGAAAAAAAGACCGGAACCGCTAAAATTTAGCTCCAAAATTACAGCTAAATAATGTAACAGGAGTTAATCATGTTGGCACCGGTCACGGAGATTTTTTGTGATATGGATGATTTTTGCAAGGATTATTTGAAAGGTCAATCAAAGTATTTGCTACCGAACCCAGACAGAAAACGAGATCGAGCGATGCAAATGAGCTTGTCTGAAATTGGCACCATCATTGTGTTGTTTCAAATGAGTCACTATCGCACATTTAAGGATTTTTATTGTGGATGTGTTTTACAAGACATGAAGAAGTATTTTCCTACGGCGCTGAGTTACACACGTTTTGTCGCCTGCCAATCAGCAGCGCTAATGATGCTCGCCGCCTATTTGCTTTCGAGAAAGGGCAAACACACGGGATTGTATTATATTGACTCAACTACACTACGCGTATGCCACAATAAACGAATTTATCGAAACAAGGTTTTCAAAGGCATTGCTAAACGCAGTAAAAGCACAATGGGCTGGGTTTACGGCTTTAAACTACATATTGTGATTAATCATCAAGGGGAATTAATCCGTTTTTGTTTAACGAAAGGGAACGTGGATGATCGCGCTGTTGTTAGAAAATTAATGGCTAATTTAAAGGGGTTGGGCGCTGGCGATAAAGGGTATCTTGGAAAAGATCTTGCGGACGATTTGGCAAAACACGATTTAAAATTTGTGACAAAAGTCCGTAAAAATATGAAGAACAAAATGCTTTCTGCATTTGAAAAGTTTTTCCTAAAACAACGTGGCATCGTAGAAACGATTATCGATCAGTTGAAAAACTTGTATCATGTTGAGCATTCGCGTCATCGTAGTCCGATTAATTTTTTAGTCAATACCCTTGCAGCGCTAATTGCCTATTCTTGGCGACCAAACAAACCAGGAATAAAAACCAACAATATAAAGAATAATTTATACGCAGTTATCCAGAACTGAGGTTCCTCTAATAAGGCTAGCATGATAATGATAATAGGGAAAGTATAATCAAAGAGTTGTGTAGTAATGAAATGCCTAACGGTTGGCATGCACCGAGCTATAACTCTCTATAGTGGTGAATTACAGTGACGTATTAGGCTTCCCATTGTCTCATCCCCCTGATGATAGGCTTGCTCACAACGCCAGCGTGTAGTTCTCCTATTTTTTCTCGAATGCTCAGGAATGACAACCATTAGGCATTCCACAGTTAAAAATATAGTAAATTTGCAATAGAATACCAATTTCAATACTGTAAAACATAATATATGCACACTGGTATTATTTTAGAATACGAATTTACTCCCTTAACCCAACGCCTCTTTTCACCATATAAAAAGCGATTCCAAACAAAATCAATAAAAAAGCCAGCATGATAATATAGGCCGTTAACACATGACTCGCACTGACACCTAAAAAACCATAACGAAAATTATCTACGATATAAACGATGGGATTTACTAATGAAATATACTGCCACACATGAGGCAGCAATGTTATGGAATAAAAAACACCGCCTAAATACGTCAACGGAGTTAACACGAAGGTGGGAATAATGGAAATATCGTCAAACGACTTTGCCATGACTGCATTGATAATGCCTGCCAATGAAAAAATGGCGGCTGAAAATAGGGTCACAAAAATAACGTCCCAATAGGAATAAACCTGCAAATGTGTAAAAAACAGCGCAATCGCAGTCACGACGATGCCCACTAAAATTCCTCGTAAAATACCGCCGCTCATGTAACCGAATAAAATAGACGTATTCGACATCGGCGACACCAATATTTCTTCGATGCTTCTTTGAAACTTTGCGCTAAAAAATGATCCGACTGCGCTCGCATAAGAGCTCATAATAATATTCATCATAATCAACCCAGGCGCAATATATTGAATATATTCATAGCCACCCATTTGCCCAACACGCGATCCAATAACACGGCCAAAAATCACAAAATATAAAATAGTAGTGATTGCAGGCGGCAACAGTGTTTGTGTGTAAACCTTCAGACTTGATCTGACACTCCTGGTCAGTTAGAGTCAAATTTAATTGACCAACCTTAAACAACCAACACGAGGAGTGTCATTATGACCAGTGTATCCGAAAAGATTATCAAACCCAAATTAGGTTTACTAGAGCTGTCTAAACAATTGGGAAATGTTTCACAAGCCTGTAAGGTTATGGGTTATTCACGCGACAGTTTTTACCGTTTCAAAACACTTTATGAAAATGGTGGCGAAGAAGCACTCCATGATATGAGTAAGAAGAAACCGAATGAAAAAAATAGAGTGCCGCTACATGTAGAAGAAGGGGTAATTGCTTTGGCTATTGAAAACCCAGCGTTAGGTCAGGCACGTGCGGCCAATGAATTACTGGCGCGAGGCATTATCGTATCGAGCAGCGGAGTTCGTTCGGTGTGGCTACGTATCGCTTTTGCGAAGTTATACACGGAGAAAACAGCGATGACGGCAGCTCATTTATTAAATGAACGTGTATTGCCATGGTTTAATGAGCAAGGTATCCGATTGCTGCGTATGCTCACGGATCGCGGGACGGAATATTGTGGAAAAATTGAGAACCACGCCTATCAACTTTATTTAGCAGTTGAAGACATTGACCATTCGAAAACACGCGCACGTTCTCCGCAGACCAATGGTATTTGTGAACGTTTTCATAAAACGATTAAACAAGAATTTTATGATGTTGCTTTTCGAAAAAAAATATATCGTTCCCTAGAAGAATTACAACAAGACGTTGATGCGTGGATCAAAACATATAATGAGGTCAGGCCCCATTCCGGCGAGCGTTGTTATGGAAAAACACCCATGCAAACTTTTCTTGATGCAAAGCATTTGGCACAAGAAAAAGAATTAGATAAACTATGTAAAACTATTCCAAGCGTGTCGGCAGATGAATTGAATAAGGCGCACAGTAATCACGACACGCAACTGGTAGAGGAGTAATTAGAATCCGATCTATCGGACAGAAAATATGTCCGATAAATCTCAACTTTGGACTTTGGATAAATAAAATCCCTTGCCAGTTAGGACAATAATCAAAAAATGTGAGTTTCTAAATCTTAAGCTGTTTTTTGCAGCAATTCGTAGAATTTCTCAGGTGTAAAATTTATTTTATCCAACCATGATTTTACTATCCCAATCAAATCCTCTATTTTTTCAGGGTCTGAGTTTTGCGTCTTTTCTTCAGTCCTCTGAATCGTTTTAATTTTTGAGTTGCTATTTTTGAAAATAGCAGGATGTCGCGTGCGTTTCCCCTGCGTATCACCTTTGGTTCTGCCTTGCGGATTACCGCGTGGTTTGCAGAGATTAGCAGGCGTGCCAACGGTATCAAGCACCGTAGAAAAACCCCGTTGCGTTTGTGAAGGGGTCGCAGTTATTGATGGTTTTTCGTTATCCACTTGGAAGCTCGGCAAATACCGCTCCCATTTTTTCGGTAAAATCGGGGCAAGATTCCTCGCTAGATAAAGTTGCGTATACGCTAATGCTGTCATCCGCCACCAATCTTCTTCGTGCTTAACATCCGGTGTTTGGTATCGGTCAAATAACAGTTTGTCTTTACCAAAACGAAAGTAGTGTTCAATGTCATAGCGTCTATCGTAATAGTGATAGGCTTCTAATGCTGTGATTTCATTACGTCGTTCACCAGCGAGTCCTAACCAGAGTGGATTTTTATATAAAGATTTACCGTTAGCATCAACCGCAACCAATTGCACAACAGTAACAGGATGCTCATATCCTTTAAATTGCTTTGAACCACGCAGTAATTGGTCACGCCATATTTTAATCTCCAATTGGTAAGTTTTGCCACTGCGGGTTGTAATGGGTTGCTGCACAATCTCATCGGATTCACGGTGAGTCGTGCTGTCGTTTAGTTTCATCGCATCACCATAGCGTTTTATACTTCCTGAGGTATTATCTTCTATTGATGCGGGCGCGAAAACATTACGGGTACTGTTAAAACGGAAAAGATGTACCCAATTGGGATTTTCGCTAACCAGTTTACGGCAAGCTTCTGTACCATATTTTGAATCAGCCACGCTAACCACCAATTTATGAGTAAGCGCTAAGTCTGCAATACAACGGTTAATTTGCTGCATCCCAACTACATTGCCTTTTTCATCGCTTTTAACGCGCCTCGTATCCAGTGGAACTAACCAATGCTTTTCTTGAGCTGCACCATCATTGGGCAATAGTGATACCGTTGAATATTCATGTCCAATGGTAATCGGTTTGTTACCCGGTGCTGGATTAGGGCTGTAAACCACATGGCGATCTTCAACACAGTGTGCACTTTGACGCGACTGTGGTGTCGTATCCGCAATAATGATCACACGGTCATCGCTATGACTCACATGTTCATATTGTATTTTCATCATGCTATCCCAACAATTTGCTACCGACAAACCATCGCTAATCGCATCGGTAATACTACTGTATTCACGTTCAAAGTATGGCGATTCACATAATTCTATGGGTGTTTTGCAGCGATGGCCATGGCTTGAAAGGGCATCGAGTAAATTCATATTGGCATCGCGTCGCGCGGGGAAGATGTTGTAGAGGAATGTACGGAATTGTTTTAGTTTTTCTGTCGCTAACATCGTTTGTTCCTTATTTTATTTTTTCGAACAAACGTTGTTTACAACGTAAAATTTTTTTTCGGTTTCTATGTCAAGCAATTTTTAATTATTTTTATAAATTTATCCAAAGTCCAATTCATAGCAACCCTCCTTCCGCTATTGAAAATAACGGAATTTACTTAAAAAAAATTCTTTACTCAATTTTTTTCTTGACGCGCAAAATAAGCATGGATTTTGCAAGCATTCACTTACTCTATTAATGCAATGCTTGTGTCAATATTTAACTATGTTTATCGGTAAATGTAAAATAACTTAAGGCTTGTACAGAGCCTTTATGTGTAGACACACCGTGAATATCCCTATATTAAATAATTAAAACACATTTTAAACAAACTCTGCATCACCCATATAGCGCTTCAACTCTCGCGGTACACGAATACGGCCGTCTGCAGTTTGATAATTTTCCATAATCGCGACAAGTGTGCGGCCAATCGCTAAACCAGAAGCATTTAGCGTGTGCAACAACTCCGGTTTAGCATTTTGCGCCGGACGCCAGCGCGCTTGCATGCGTCGCGCTTGAAAATCACCACAATTACTGCATGATGAAATTTCACGATAACAATTTTGAGCGGGCAACCAAACTTCTAAATCATACGTTTTAGTCGCAGAAAAACCTAAATCACCCGTGCATAATTCAACAACGCGATATGGCAACTCCAGCAACTGCAACACTTTCTCCGCCTGCCCTGTCATTTCTTCATGCGCACGTGCAGAATTTTCTGGCTTGACTACCTGCACCAACTCCACTTTTTGAAATTGATGCATGCGAATCATGCCGCGCGTATCTTTACCATAAGATCCCGCTTCACTACGAAAACTCGGTGTTTGTCCGACTAATTTAATTGGCAACTCAATGGCATCGATAATGTCATCTCGCACCAAATTGACCATCGGCACTTCAGCCGTTGGAATAAGCATTAAATTCCAATCACCTTTTACTTCAAATAAATCTTCACGAAATTTTGGCAACTGGCCCGTGCCAAATAAACAGCGCTCGTGAACTAAATACGGCACATAAACTTCTTTATACCCGTGTTCTTCGATGTGTAAATCCAACATGAATTGCGCTAAAGCACGTTGCATTCTAGCGAGATTGTCTCGTAACACCACAAACCGTGAACCCGATAATTTCGCTGCCGCTTCAAAATCGATGAGTTTATTGTGTTCACCGAGTTCGACATGATCTTTAGGTTTGAAGTCAAACTCTGGGGTCTTACCCCACTTGCGAATTTCTTTGTTGTCTTTTTCACTCGTGCCATCGGGTACTGACTCTTGTGGCAAGTTAGGAATCATTAATTGAAAATTTAATAGCTGCTGTTGCAATTTTTCGAGTTCAATTTCATTGCGCTTGAGCTCATCGCCTAAATTAGCGACTTCTTCCATCATCGCAGAAGCATCCTCCCCCTTGGATTTAGCCATGCCGATCTGCTTTGACACGTGATTGCGCTTTGTTTGCAGCTCTTGAGTTTCTTTTTGTAAAACTTTACGTTTTTCTTCTAGTATATTGAATTCATTGATATCGAGTTCAAAACCGCGTCGCCGTAATTGCTTGGCAATTTGATCGATGTTATTTCGCAGTTCTTTGGGGTCTAACATGACTTATGTTCCTTAATTTAACGATGAATGGCTAACAAAGTAGGATAGCAAAGAAATAAGAGGATTCGTAGCAGCGAAGAATCTATAGCCGTTTTTTAAGGAGGTAATCAAAGCAATAGAGGTAACCGATAACCATCTAATAAATAAGTGATTTTCACTATATATGTATAAATTTTGACCATTTTGCTATACTTAATCTATAAGGATTTACGGATTCATGGAATCGCGAGGTCGCGGAAATGGACATTTATCGAGTCTCTCAGGAAGGGAGGATAACGGAGATAAAGAGTCATGAAACCATCCGAATCGTGAGATTTGGGCAGGTTTTAGTCGCATCTGAAGGTACCCAAATCTTTCCCAATGATTTAATTTTATTACCTAGCAACAGCCAGGTGGTTTTGTCACACCCAGGACAGCTACCCATGAGTGTCGAAAATGACTATCAGGGAGCCGTACATGAGGTTCCAACAACCCCGACGCCTGTACAAGAAGCGGCAAAACCCGCAGAGAAACTGGTTCTCACAGAGCAGACACCTAGAGAAGCAGAAACCACCGAAAAACCAGAAGCATCTCCAAAAGAAAGCATTACGTTTACGAATCCCGAAGCGGCACCTTTTGAATTAAAAAAGCCTGAATACAATATAATAGATGATCTTCGTCAACAATTTATTAACATTGCAGCAGGCTGCATTAGAAAGAACTTTACCCCCTCAAGCTCATGGGCCAGTAAACGATCCACCCACGTTGTTTGCAGTTCCAAGTAACCCCATTTTTACAGAAGACGGCGCTGCGCAAGGTTTATTTATGGGCGCCGTCATTCGATGCGCGCCATGGAGAGCGAAGCGAAGGCGCGTATTCCGCGGTAGGCTCGGATTTTTTGCCGAGCGTAAGCGACTGCAAAAAATCTTTACGAGCCGTCAAGTCATTTGAGAGCCCGTGCGTAGTCGAGCCGTGAGGTCGCGGAGCGCGGGCGACGAGGACGTCCGCGGCTATTTAAGTTGTCGCGTATTGCGAGTCGATTATTGACAGGGATGGCAATAATCTATCACGAGCATCGCGACACGCTTGAATACCATTGAAGTGGGACAACGCATCGAAGAAATACGCTTTGAGGTTTCTGGTCTAACAGATGGTAGTAGCGAACAGATTATTGTTGATGGCGCTACTTTTAATTTAACCGATGGCATAGCAGGCAACACAGGGCCCGGTGGCGTTAACGTGTCGATTTCTGTGACTGGAGATACAGCAACCGTTAGCATTACTCGAAATGGAAATATCTCCGTGTCAGATGCACAAACCTTGATTAACGAGTTGCAGTATCAAAACGTTTCGCAAAATCCTACCTCCGGTAACCGCGTCGCGACATTAACCTATCTGCAAGATAGTGGCGGCACGAATAATGGTGGAGTTGATGCGGGTGATTTTAATATTGCTTCAACCATCGGAGTGCTCGCGATCAACGACGCTCCACTGTTATCCCCCTCTTCGCCAGAGCTAACACAAATTACTGAAGATAACGCCACTAATTCAGGAGATACGGTGAGTTCTCTTCTTAGCGGAAGCGTCACCGACGTAGATTCTGCTTCTTTCGGTATGGCTATTTATGCCACCGAAACCGGAAGTGGTAATGGGACTTGGCAATACAGATTAGAGGGTGGCAACTGGACTAACATTGACACAGTTGATCTTACGAGCGCATTGCTACTATCTGAAGCAGATTCAATACGCTTTGTTCCTGATACACTTTCTGGTACAACCGCTAGTTTTTCTTTCTACGCATGGGATCAATCAAGTGGCACAGTCGGCAATAAAGTGGATGTTTCTGTCCGTGGAGACACAACTGCTTTTAGCACCGCAGACGATACCGCCACAATTCATGTTTCTGAAGTCGCAGATACATTTACATTAACTGCTGGTGTGGACACTGTGGTTGGTGGCAGCTTAAACGACACCATCATTACAACAGTAGCTAATTATAACGCCGGCGATAGCATCAGCGGAGGCGGCGGTACGGACACGCTCGAGCTTACCGGTGGTGGCGCATTCACATTAACCAATAATTTATCGGGCGTTGAATTAGTGAATTTGTTAGATAATGGTAGTTACACAATTAATCTGACTAGTGCTGCTGATATTACCAACATCGATGGATCAGCGTTAACAGGTTCAAATGCAGTAAACGTCAATGCACAAACTTACACTTCGCCTCTCACGATTTCAGGCGGTGCAGGAGATGATTCTTTAATGGGTGGAACCGGTGCAGACACACTGCTTGGCGGTGCTGGAGATGACACGCTTTTTTATTATAGCAGTGACACTTCCATCGATGGCGGTGACAATACATTGGACTTTGGATAAATTTATAAAAATAATTAAAAATTGCTTGACATAGAAACCGAAAAAAAATTTTACGTTGTAAACAACGTTTGTTCGAAAAAATAAAATAAGGAACAAACGATGTTAGCGACAGAAAAACTAAAACAATTCCGTACATTCCTCTACAACATCTTCCCCGCGCGACGCGATGCCAATATGAATTTACTCGATGCCCTTTCAAGCCATGGCCATCGCTGCAAAACACCCATAGAATTATGTGAATCGCCATACTTTGAACGTGAATACAGTAGTATTACCGATGCGATTAGCGATGGTTTGTCGGTAGCAAATTGTTGGGATAGCATGATGAAAATACAATATGAACATGTGAGTCATAGCGATGACCGTGTGATCATTATTGCGGATACGACACCACAGTCGCGTCAAAGTGCACACTGTGTTGAAGATCGCCATGTGGTTTACAGCCCTAATCCAGCACCGGGTAACAAACCGATTACCATTGGACATGAATATTCAACGGTATCACTATTGCCCAATGATGGTGCAGCTCAAGAAAAGCATTGGTTAGTTCCACTGGATACGAGGCGCGTTAAAAGCGATGAAAAAGGCAATGTAGTTGGGATGCAGCAAATTAACCGTTGTATTGCAGACTTAGCGCTTACTCATAAATTGGTGGTTAGCGTGGCTGATTCAAAATATGGTACAGAAGCTTGCCGTAAACTGGTTAGCGAAAATCCCAATTGGGTACATCTTTTCCGTTTTAACAGTACCCGTAATGTTTTCGCGCCCGCATCAATAGAAGATAATACCTCAGGAAGTATAAAACGCTATGGTGATGCGATGAAACTAAACGACAGCACGACTCACCGTGAATCCGATGAGATTGTGCAGCAACCCATTACAACCCGCAGTGGCAAAACTTACCAATTGGAGATTAAAATATGGCGTGACCAATTACTGCGTGGTTCAAAGCAATTTAAAGGATATGAGCATCCTGTTACTGTTGTGCAATTGGTTGCGGTTGATGCTAACGGTAAATCTTTATATAAAAATCCACTCTGGTTAGGACTCGCTGGTGAACGACGTAATGAAATCACAGCATTAGAAGCGTATCACTATTACGATAGACGCTATGACATTGAACACTACCGATGCGCGCCATGGAGAGCGAAGCGAAGGCGCGTATTCCGCGGTAGGCTCGGATTTTTTGCCGAGCGTAAGCGACTGCAAAAAATCTTTACGAGCCGTCAAGTCATTTGAGAGCCCGTGCGTAGTCGAGCCGTGAGGTCGCGGAGCGCGGGCGACGAGGACGTCCGCGGCTATTTAAGTTGTCGCGTATTGCGAGTCGATTATTGACAGGGATGGCAATAATCTATCACGAGCATCGCGACACGCTTGTTTCGTTTTGGTAAAGACAAACTGTTATTTGACCGATACCAAACACCGGATGTTAAGCACGAAGAAGATTGGTGGCGGATGACAGCATTAGCGTATACGCAACTTTATCTAGCGAGGAATCTTGCCCCGATTTTACCGAAAAAATGGGAGCGGTATTTGCCGAGCTTCCAAGTGGATAACGAAAAACCATCAATAACTGCGACCCCTTCACAAACGCAACGGGGTTTTTCTACGGTGCTTGATACCGTTGGCACGCCTGCTAATCTCTGCAAACCACGCGGTAATCCGCAAGGCAGAACCAAAGGTGATACGCAGGGGAAACGCACGCGACATCCTGCTATTTTCAAAAATAGCAACTCAAAAATTAAAACGATTCAGAGGACTGAAGAAAAGACGCAAAACTCAGACCCTGAAAAAATAGAGGATTTGATTGGGATAGTAAAATCATGGTTGGATAAAATAAATTTTACACCTGAGCAATTCTACGAATTGCTGCAAAAAACAGGTTAAGATTTAGAAACTCACATTTTTTGATTATTGTCCTAACTGGCAAGGGATTTTATTTATCCAAAGTCCAAAATACACAAACGTTGGGTTTAGGCGATGTGTTGAAATTAGTCAGCAGTGACCAAAATCTTGACTTAACCTCAATTAGTAATAATGTAATTCAAGGTATTGAAATTATTGACACCACTGGCAGTGGCACCAATGAACTCACTTTAGATATTAATGATGTTCTCGACATTTCATCTGTAGAACTCTCGACTTGATCTGACAGTTGAGATTTATCGGACATATTTTCTGTCCGATAGATCGGATTCTAATTACTCCTCTACCAGTTGCGTGTCGTGATTACTGTGCGCCTTATTCAATTCATCTGCCGACACGCTTGGAATAGTTTTACATAGTTTATCTAATTCTTTTTCTTGTGCCAAATGCTTTGCATCAAGAAAAGTTTGCATGGGTGTTTTTCCATAACAACGCTCGCCGGAATGGGGCCTGACCTCATTATATGTTTTGATCCACGCATCAACGTCTTGTTGTAATTCTTCTAGGGAACGATATATTTTTTTTCGAAAAGCAACATCATACGATGCGCGCCATGGAGAGCGAAGCGAAGGCGCGTATTCCGCGGTAGGCTCGGATTTTTTGCCGAGCGTAAGCGACTGCAAAAAATCTTTACGAGCCGTCAAGTCATTTGAGAGCCCGTGCGTAGTCGAGCCGTGAGGTCGCGGAGCGCGGGCGACGAGGACGTCCGCGGCTATTTAAGTTGTCGCGTATTGCGAGTCGATTATTGACAGGGATGGCAATAATCTATCACGAGCATCGCGACACGCTTGAAATTCTTGTTTAATCGTTTTATGAAAACGTTCACAAATACCATTGGTCTGCGGAGAACGTGCGCGTGTTTTCGAATGGTCAATGTCTTCAACTGCTAAATAAAGTTGATAGGCGTGGTTCTCAATTTTTCCACAATATTCCGTCCCGCGATCCGTGAGCATACGCAGCAATCGGATACCTTGCTCATTAAACCATGGCAATACACGTTCATTTAATAAATGAGCTGCCGTCATCGCTGTTTTCTCCGTGTATAACTTCGCAAAAGCGATTCTGCTATAGGTATCGACAAAAGTCTGCTCATAAATACGGCCAACGCCCTTCATCGTGCCAACATAATACGTATCCTGAGAACCTAAATAACCTGGGTGTTCTGTTTCAATCTCGCCGTGCGCTTCTTTTTCTCGTTTTGATTTTTCTAATGCTTGTCATTGTTCTTCCGTTAATAACATACCGTCTTGCGCCGATTTCGCTTCAAGCGCTTTTAGTCGCTTCTTAAAAGTCTCTAGATCATTACGTAGCCACACCGAACGAACTCCGCTGCTCGATACGATAATGCCTCGCGCCAGTAATTCATTGGCCGCACGTGCCTGACCTAACGCTGGGTTTTCAATAGCCAAAGCAATTACCGCTTCTTCTACATGTAACGGCACTCTATTTTTTTCATTCGGTTTCTTCTTACTCATATCATGGAGTGCTTCTTCGCCACCATTTTCATAAAGTGTTTTGAAACGGTAAAAACTGTCGCGTGAATAACCCATAACCTTGCAGGCTTGTGAAACATTTCCCAATTGTTTAGACAGCTCTAGTAAACCTAATTTGGGTTTGATAATCTTTTCGGATACACTGGTCATAATGACACTCCTCGTGTTGGTTGTTTAAGGTTGGTCAATTAAATTTTACTCTAACTGACCAGGAGTGTCAGATCAAGTCTGAAGGTTTACAAATTAAATAACCGCGGACGTCCTCCTCACCCGCGCTCCGCGACCTCACGGCTCGACTACGCACGGGCTCTCAACTGACTCGACGCCTCGTAAAGATTTTTTGCAGTCGCTTACGCTCGGCAAAAAATCCCAGCCTACCCCAGAATACGCCCCTTCGCTTCGCTCTCCATCGCGCGCATCGGCGGCAAGCGTGTGTGGTATATCTAAACTAAAAAATTGTTTGCCAAAATAAACACGCAAAATATCACCGACACGAAACGGCAAGAGATTATTAATCCCATTACCAATGCCTGTGACTTGGACTTTGGATAAATAAAATCCCTTGCCAGTTAGGACAATAATCAAAAAATGTGAGTTTCTAAATCTTAAGCTGTTTTTTGCAGCAATTCGTAGAATTTCTCAGGTGTAAAATTTATTTTATCCAACCATGATTTTACTATCCCAATCAAATCCTCTATTTTTTCAGGGTCTGAGTTTTGCGTCTTTTCTTCAGTCCTCTGAATCGTTTTAATTTTCGAGTTGCTATTTTTGAAAATAGCAGGATGTCGCGTGCGTTTCCCCTGCGTATCACCTTTGGTTCTGCCTTGCGGATTACCGCGTGGTTTGCAGAGATTAGCAGGCGTGCCAACGGTATCAAGCACCGTAGAAAAACCCCGTTGCGTTTGTGAAGGGGTCGCAGTTATTGATGGTTTTTCGTTATCCACTTGGAAGCTCGGCAAATACCGCTCCCATTTTTTCGGTAAAATCGGGGCAAGATTCCTCGCTAGATAAAGTTGCGTATACGCTAATGCTGTCATCCGCCACCAATCTTCTTCGTGCTTAACATCCGGTGTTTGGTATCGGTCAAATAACAGTTTGTCTTTACCAAAACGAAAGTAGTGTTCAATGTCATAGCGTCTATCGTAATAGTGATAGGCTTCTAATGCTGTGATTTCATTACGTCGTTCACCAGCGAGTCCTAACCAGAGTGGATTTTTATATAAAGATTTACCGTTAGCATCAACCGCAACCAATTGCACAACAGTAACAGGATGCTCATATCCTTTAAATTGCTTTGAACCACGCAGTAATTGGTCACGCCATATTTTAATCTCCAATTGGTAAGTTTTGCCACTGCGGGTTGTAATGGGTTGCTGCACAATCTCATCGGATTCACGGTGAGTCGTGCTGTCGTTTAGTTTCATCGCATCACCATAGCGTTTTATACTTCCTGAGGTATTATCTTCTATTGATGCGGGCGCGAAAACATTACGGGTACTGTTAAAACGGAAAAGATGTACCCAATTGGGATTTTCGCTAACCAGTTTACGGCAAGCTTCTGTACCATATTTTGAATCAGCCACGCTAACCACCAATTTATGAGTAAGCGCTAAGTCTGCAATACAACGGTTAATTTGCTGCATCCCAACTACATTGCCTTTTTCATCGCTTTTAACGCGCCTCGTATCCAGTGGAACTAACCAATGCTTTTCTTGAGCTGCACCATCATTGGGCAATAGTGATACCGTTGAATATTCATGTCCAATGGTAATCGGTTTGTTACCCGGTGCTGGATTAGGGCTGTAAACCACATGGCGATCTTCAACACAGTGTGCACTTTGACGCGACTGTGGTGTCGTATCCGCAATAATGATCACACGGTCATCGCTATGACTCACATGTTCATATTGTATTTTCATCATGCTATCCCAACAATTTGCTACCGACAAACCATCGCTAATCGCATCGGTAATACTACTGTATTCACGTTCAAAGTATGGCGATTCACATAATTCTATAGGTGTTTTGCAGCGATGGCCATGGCTTGAAAGGGCATCGAGTAAATTCATATTGGCATCGCGTCGCGCGGGGAAGATGTTGTAGAGGAATGTACGGAATTGTTTTAGTTTTTCTGTCGCTAACATCGTTTGTTCCTTATTTTATTTTTTCGAACAAACGTTGTTTACAACGTAAAATTTTTTTTCGGTTTCTATGTCAAGCAATTTTTAATTATTTTTATAAATTTATCCAAAGTCCAATATGAGGTCAGGCCCCATTCCGGCGAGCGTTGTTATGGAAAAACACCCATGCAAACTTTTCTTGATGCAAAGCATTTGGCACAAGAAAAAGAATTAGATAAACTATGTAAAACTATTCCAAGCGTGTCGGCAGATGAATTGAATAAGGCGCACAGTAATCACGACACGCAACTGGTAGAGGAGTAATTAGAATCCGATCTATCGGACAGAAAATATGTCCCATAAATCTCAACTGTCAGATCAAGTCGAGAGTTCTACACTTTACTCATTATTTATTACCCTTTATTTATTTTTAAATTTGCTATATGTGATAATTGGAAAAAATAGCTTGCGCATCATAGCAGCGATTCTTTAAATTAATCTTAAATGAGAATAATTAATGTTATTTTAAATTTTTCCGTAGTCTACAAAGGATATTCAAACCGTATGTATACGTAAGTGATTGGAATACATCACACAAAAACAAGCTAAAACTAACGAGCAAGACGATTCACAATATCGCGGATTAAATGTGGTCCACGATAAATTAAACCCGTGTAAACTTGCACTAAGCTTGCACCGGCATTAAAGAGCGACGCGGCATCATCGGGGGTGACAATGCCGCCAACGGCGATGATGGGGACTTGATTATTTAAAATTTGATGGAGTCGCTCAACTATGCGCAGCGTCATCGGCAATAAAGGTTGACCGCTCAGTCCACCTTTTTCATCGGCATATGGCAGGCCTTTGACGCCAGCATGATTTAGCGTGGTATTCACAGCGACAATCCCTTCGATGCGATGGTTTAATGCAATGTGAGCGACCTCCTCCACTTGCTCCATGGTTAAGTCCGGCGAAATTTTTAATAATAAAGGCACCTGGCGAAGATGCTCATCGGCTAGTCGTCTCTGAGCCTGTTTCAAATGATTTAACATGTCATGCAAATACATTTCCATCTGCAACTCACGCAAGCCGGGTGTGTTTGGCGAGGAAATATTAATCGTGACGAAATCTGCATATGGATACACTTTTTCAAAACAGATGCGATAATCATCGAGCGCTTTGTCTAGTGGGGTATCTTTATTTTTGCCGATATTTACGCCAAGAATGCCTTTTATTTTGCGTTTTTTTAATTGGGAAACCAGATGATCAACGCCGAGATTATTAAAACCCATCCGATTAATTAACGCATTGGCTCGAGGAAGACGAAATAAGCGCGGCTTCGGATTGCCAGGTTGTGGCTTCGGCGTTACGGCACCGACTTCAAGAAAACCAAAACCTAAGCCCAGTAGCGCATCGATACACTCACCATTTTTGTCGAAACCCGCTGCCAAGCCAACAGGATTAGGAAACTCCAAGCCCCATAGTTTCACGATTTTTTTGGGAAAACGCGCCCTTATTTTTTTTGCAAGCCACGGGCAATAAAACCATTTTAATAATTTTAATACAAAATGATGCGCACACTCAGGCGCAAACAAAAATAAAATGGGGCGTAAAAGTCTATACATCGTCGGTTATAGTACACGCTTTAGCCGAAATTCGCAGCATGGCATTGCTACCTTTTTGTAATTTGTAAGGCACTTCGCGAACCTCAACACCGAAATTTGACTGTTGCAAATTCAACATTACCGTTCCCAATGCCGAGGCTACCTCACCGTGTGCATCCAATAGCGGAAACACAGGCACCTCATGGGCAACGCGACATAATTCCGCAACCATCGCCTCGGGTGAGGCCTCTTTATTGCGAAATAACAAATCGGGACACAGCGCCAATTCAAATTCAAAATCCGCAAACGGCAATGCTGGTAATTTTGCAGCGCGATAGCGACCTTCTAATTTCCCCTGCGAATAATCCGTTACAAAAATTTGCGCGTAATGATTCCAAGCGTTGACTATATTTTCCAGTGTTTTTTCGCCCTCGCCTTGAATCCGATCGGCATACTCATGCAAATGCGTCGCCAGATGTTGAATAATATTATCCGCGTGTTTTGACATATCCAGCGGCGTTAAATCGTAGTGTGGGTCGCCACTGATGATGTCATATCCGCGCTCATACATTTCAGCATTGAAACTTGAAATGCCAGCAGGATAATCCAAAATCGATTGCGCTAAATCACGATCCGTTAACGCAAACATATGCTGATAATCATTCAAGCTGTGCACCCAACTTGGAATTAAGGGGGTTTCTATTTTCATTCTTTTTACACCTTCCTGGCTTCCCCCTCCGACTTAAGACTTCGCCAGAGAGGAGTTTATCGGCTACAATAGCCATCACAAACGAGCTAACTAAACAGGATAATCATAGCATGATTCATGGAGTCGATTTCCAGTTCAACGATACAATCAATCTCTTGCGCGATTCTGTTCAAGAATTTAGCAAGCATGAAATTGCGCCTCGAGCCGCTGAGATTGATCACAACAATCAATTTCCGCGCGATCTTTGGCCAAAATTGGGCGCATTGGGTGTGCTTGGCATCACGGCCAGTGAAGAATATGGTGGCGCAAACATGGGTTATTTAGCGCATGTTTGCGCCATGGAAGAAATTAGCCGTGCCTCCGGTTCGGTAGGCTTGAGTTATGGTGCGCACTCCAACCTTTGTGTCAATCAAATCAATCGCTTTGGCACAAAAGTACAAAAGGAACGCTTTCTACCCAAGCTCATCAGCGGTGAATATTTGGGCGCCTTGGCAATGAGCGAAGCGGGCTCAGGGTCAGACGTCGTGAGCATGCGCTTGCGCGCACAAGAACGCGACGATCACTTTGTTTTCAACGGCACTAAAATGTGGATCACCAACGGTCCCGAGGCAGATGTGTTAGTGGTTTATGCCAAAACTGATCCCGAGGCAAATTCTCATGGCATCACCACATTTTTAATCACAAAAGATCTTAAAGGTTTTAAAACCGCACAGAAGCTCGACAAAATGGGAATGCGTGGTTCTGATACGTGTGAACTCGTGTTTGAAGACTGCATCGTGCCCAAAGAAAATATATTGGGTGAGCTCAATAAAGGCGTTGAAGTATTAATGAGCGGCCTCGATTACGAGCGTGTGGTGTTGGGTGGTGGTCCTTTGGGTCTCATGCAAGCGAGCCTTGACGTCGTGTTGCCTTATATTCATGAGCGCAAACAATTTGGTAAGGCAATCGGTGAATTTCAATTAATTAGAGCCAAGGTTGCTGATATGTATACCGCTTTAAATGCGAGTCGCGCGTATTTATACGCCGTAGCGCAAGCATGCGACAACGGTGTTGTCAAAGCAAAAGATGCAGCGAGTGCGTTAATGTTTGCTTCAGAAAATGCAACACAAGTAGCACTGCAAGCCATACAATGTCTCGGTGGAAATGGTTACATTAACGAATTTCCGGTCGCACGTTTATTACGCGATGCAAAACTTTATGAAATCGGTGCGGGCACTTCTGAAATTCGCCGGATTATCGTAGGCCGAGAATTGTTTAAAGAAACAAATTAGGGGGATTCATGTCAAACGATCCAATTGTTATAGTCGGTGCCGCTCGCACCCCAATGGGACATTTTGGCGGCTATTTTAAAGACTTGCCAGCCTCGCAGTTAGGCGCCGCTGCCATTAAAGCGGCTATTGAGCGTGCGAATTTATCTCCAGCAGATATTCAAGAAGTATTAATGGGCTGCGTTTTGCAAGCAGGTCAAGGGCAAGCACCAGCGCGCCAAGCAATGATAGCGGCTGGCATACCCGTCAATGCTGGCGCCACAACCATTAATAAAATGTGTGGCTCTGGTATGAAAGCCATCATGATTGGTCATGATGAAATTGTTGCGGATTCTTTTGCAACCGTCATTGCAGGCGGCATGGAAAACATGTCGTGGGCGCCCTACCTCATTCCAAAAGCGCGTTTTGGTTATCGCTTGGGGCATGCTGAAATTTACGATCACATGATGTTAGATGGTTTAGAAGATGCCTACGATAAAGGCAAAGCCATGGGCGTGTTTGCAGAAAACTGTGTGGAAAAATATCATGCCACGCGTGAGGCGATGGATAAATTTGCGCTTGAATCTTTACACCGCGCTAAAAAAGCGAATGAAGATGGTACATTTTCCGAAGAAATTGTTCCGATCACCATTAAAACACGCACGGAAGATATTACCGTCACGCAAGATGAAAATGCTATGAAAGCCAATCCCGAAAAAATCCCTAAATTACGGACGGCTTTTAAAAAAGAAGGTAAAGTGACTGCCGCTAATTCAAGCTCAATTTCCGATGGCGCTGCGGCAGTCGTATTAATGAAAGCCTCGGAAGCTAAAAAGCGCCATCTAAAACCGCTTGCTAAAATCGTGGGCCATGCAACCCATTCACAAGAACCCGCTTGGTTTACCACCGCACCCATCGGCGCGATTCAAAACTTATTGCAGAAAATAAATTGGAATAAAGACGATGTCGATTTGTATGAAATTAACGAGGCTTTTGCGATCGTAACCATGGCAGCGATGAAAGATTTAGATTTACCGCATGATAAAGTGAATATTCACGGTGGCGCTTGTGCATTGGGCCATCCGATTGGAGCATCCGGCGCGAGAATTATCGTCACCCTGCTCTATGCCTTACGTCAAAAAAATCTAAAGCGTGGCATCGCGAGTTTATGCATTGGCGGCGGTGAAGCCACAGCAGTTGCGATTGAATTAGTATAAGGAAATCCATAATGCCAAAAATAACGAGTAAAATTAATCCGCACAGCGATGAGTTTAAAAAAAATAAAGATGCGCTAGAAACACAAATTAAGGATCTTCAAGAAACGCTTGCAACTATTGAAGAAGGCGGCCCCGAAAAATCGCGTCAACGCCAATTAGAACACGGCAAATTATTGGTTCGCGATCGCATTAATAAATTACTCGACCCGGGCTCTGCATTTTTAGAACTCTCACCGCTTGCCGGCTATCAGCTTTATAAAGACGATGTGCCTGCCGGTGGCATCATTACCGGCATCGGGCAAGTTGCAGGTCAGGAATGCATGATCGTCGCAAACGACCCCACCGTTAAAGGGGGCACGTATTATCCGATTACTGCCAAAAAACATTTACGCGCACAAGAAATTGCGCAAGCCAATCATCTTCCTTGTATTTATTTAGTGGATTCTGGCGGTGCTTATTTACCAAAACAAGATGAAGTTTTTCCTGATCGCGATCACTTCGGGCGAATCTTTTATAATCAAGCTAATTTATCCGCGAAAAACATCCCGCAAATTGCTGTTGTTATGGGCTCATGCACTGCCGGTGGTGCGTATGTGCCTGCCATGGCAGATGAATCCATCATGGTGAAAAATCAGGCGACAATTTTTTTGGGCGGCCCACCTTTAGTCAAAGCCGCTACCGGTGAAATTGTTAGCGCCGAAGAATTAGGCGGTGCTGATGTGCATTGCAAAATTTCTGGGGTTGCCGATCACTATGCCAATGACGATGAACACGCCTTGAAAATTGCTCGCAACATCGTGGCCGATTTAAATCGCACTAAAAAAATAACGTTAGCACTGGAGCCCATCGCAGAACCTGCTTACGACCCCGAAGAAATTCCCGGCATCATCAGCGCAGACTCGCGCATGCCTTACGACGTCCACGAAATCATTGCACGCTTAGTCGATAACTCTGAATTTGATGAATTCAAAGCGCTTTATGGGCCAACATTAGTATGTGGTTTCGCGCATATTTTTGGTTATCCCGTCGGAATTATTGCAAATAACGGTATTTTATTTTCCGAATCTGCTTTAAAAGGTGCGCATTTTATCGATTTATGCAGCAAGCGCAAAATTCCTTTGGTTTTTTTACAAAACATTACCGGCTTCATGGTCGGCAAAAAATACGAAAACAGTGGCATTGCAAAACACGGTGCGAAAATGGTTAATGCCGTTGCCTGCACCAACGTGCCTAAGTTCACTGTTATTATTGGCGGCAGCTATGGCGCCGGCAATTACGCCATGTGTGGACGCGCTTATGATCCACGCTTTTTATTTATGTGGCCTAACGCGCGCATTTCTGTAATGGGCGGTGAACAAGCTGCACACGTCTTAGCACAAGTAAAACTCGATAAAATGAAACGCCACGGCGAAAGTTGGAGCGCGCAAGATCAAGAAACATTTATGGATCAAATACGGGCTAATTATGAGGCGCAAGCCAATCCATATTACGCCAGCGCTCGGCTTTGGGATGATGGTGTGATTAACCCGTTAGACACGCGACGAGTGTTAGGTTTGTGTATCTCTGCCTCATTGAATGCACCGATACATGATACACATTTTGGTGTATTTAGAATGTAATGTAAGAAGATTTAAGGAAAAACTATGAGTGAACACTCACCTCTTATTCATGACACTGCAAATGGCATCAGTACCATCACATTCAATCGCCCTGAAAAACACAATGCCTTTGATGATCAGCTCATCGCCGATCTCACAACGCTGTTACAACGCATCGATAAAAACGCTGATGTTCGCGCAGTCATTTTAAAAGCAAACGGACGCAATTTTTGCGCGGGTGCCGATTTAACGTGGATGAAACGCATGGCTTCATTTTCAAAAGAAGAAAACAAAGCCGATGCACTGCAATTAGCAAAACTGCTGCACATCATGAGTGCATTAACAAAACCGATTATCGCACTTGTTCAAGGGCGTGTGATGGGCGGCGGCCTGGGTTTGCTTGCGTGTTGTGATATTGTTATTGCCGCCGAAGATGCGCGATTTTGTTTTTCTGAAGTAAAATTAGGCTTAATACCCGCCACCATTGCGCCGTATATTATTCGCAGCATTGGATTTAGTGCAGCGCGACGTTACTTCATCAGTGCTGAGATGTTTGATGCGCAAACAGCACAACAAATAGGATTAGTGCACGAGCTTGCACCTGAGAGCACATTAATTTCAGCCGGCAACGATTGTGTTGATTTGATCATGCAAAACGGACCCGCCGCCATTGCCGCATCGAAACAGATGCTCAATCACCTGGCAATCATTGATGACTCTACCATTGAATACACAGCTACATTATTATCGGAAATTCGCAGCGGCCACGAAGGGCAAGACGGTGTGCGTGCCTTTTTAGAAAAACGACAACCGAAGTGGATCGAAGACGAGCGTTAAATATGTTTAAAAAATTATTAATCGCCAACCGCGGTGAAATTGCTTGCCGTATTATCAAAACAGCAAGAAAACTCAATATTAAAACCATCGCCGTTTATTCTGATATTGATCGCCGTGCCCTACACGTTAAACTCGCGGATGAGGCCTATTGCATCGGCCCAGCGCCATCTTCACACAGTTATTTAAATCGCGAAAAAATAATCGATGTTGCAAGACACGCAAAAGCAGATGCAATCCATCCCGGCTACGGTTTTTTAGCTGAAGACCCCGAGTTTGCAACCTTATGCGCAAACAATGGCATTATTTTTATTGGCCCTTCCGCTTCAGCCATCAACGCCATGGGTGATAAGAGTGCAGCCAAAATTTTAATGCAAAAAGCAAATGTGCCTGTTGTGCCGGGTTACCAAGGTGCCAAACAAGATTTAGAAACCATCACACAGGAAGCGCAAAAAATAGGCTTGCCGGTGTTGTTAAAAGCTGCTGCCGGTGGTGGCGGCAAAGGCATGCGACTCGTGAAGGAGATCTCTGAACTTGAACATGCGCTGCAATCTGCGAAGCGCGAGGCGAAGTCCAGTTTTAATAACGACACCATTTTTATCGAAAAATATATTCAACCCGCACGCCACGTTGAAGTGCAAATTTTTATGGATGCAGCAGGCAACGGCGTTTATTTATGTGATCGTGATTGCTCAACCCAACGGCGCCATCAAAAAATTATTGAAGAAGCAAAGGCCCCTAATTTAAGCACGAAAGTACGTAAAAAAATGGGTGAAACGGCTGTGCAAGCGGCAAAGGCCATCAATTATCTCGGTGCCGGCACCATTGAATTTTTAGTCGATGCCAAGGAAAATTATTATTTTATGGAGATGAACACACGTTTGCAGGTGGAACATCCCGTTACGGAAATGATTACCGGACTAGACTTAGTCGAATGGCAATTGCAATTGGCTTGTGGCGAACCCTTGCCGCTCTCACAAGCTCAAGTCCACGCAAACGGGCATGCCTTTGAAGCCCGTATTTGCGCGGAAAATCCTGCCAATAATTTCGCTCCCTCAACAGGCACACTCGATTATTTTATTTTTCCGGAAAACACAGAACACGTCCGCATCGACACAGGTGTTCGCGCCGGTGATGTGATCAGCCCCTATTACGATCCCATGATTGCAAAGTTAATTGTATGGGGCAACGATCGCAAACACGCGCTATCACTCTTGAGTGAGTCGTTGGAAAAAATCGCGATAGTGGGTGTTCACACCAACGTTTCTTTTCTTCATCAAGTTGCAAACAGTAAAGATTTTCAAAAAGAAAAAATCAGCACCAATTTTATTGAAACGCATGAGGCTGAATTGCTAGCAGCCATCTCAATGCCACCCAAAGAAATAATGGTGTTGGCTGCATTAACGGAATTGCATTCTCAGCAAGAAAAAGGCCGAACGTTTGCCAATCGTTCCGGTGATGCGTTTTCACCATGGTTTATTCGCGACAATTGGCGATTAATGCAAAAGACGCCCTTTTCACTGTCATTTTGGTTTAACGAAACAGTATTAATTGCCAGCGCAAGCACAACCGAAAGCGGCTATTTAATCCATTTAGGTGACGATGACATTGCAGCTTCTGCCGTTTGGGAAAATGAGCACACCATCGTTGCCATTATTAATAAAAAAAGCTATCGCGCGATCGCGCTCAAACACGAAGATGAAATTCATCTCTTTCAACATGGCCAACATTTTATGCTGCATACATCAAACCCAACGCATGTGGGTCATGAGGACGGCGCGGCCGATAATCGTTTTATTTCACCGATGCCGGGCACGATTGTTGAGGTGTTGGTAAAACCCGGCCAAAAGGTCGCGCCAGGTGAACGCTTGATTGTGCTAGAAGCGATGAAAATGGAACACACCATCACCGCTCCCACGGCCGGCATTGTAAAAACAGTGTCTTACAAAGCCGGCGACCTCATCCACGAAGGAGTGGAGTTGTTGGAGTTTGAAAGTGAGTGAAATTTTACTCACTGGTGTCCGAATATGTTGGGGTTGTTAGAATTTTCTGGAGTAAGTCCGAGGTTTGTTTCTAACCGAGCAAGAAATTTCAAAAATTCTCTTGCACCTTGTTCTGAGTCAGATGGTTCGTTTTGAAAGAATCGCGGGTTCCGATGTCTTGTAAATGAACTACCCTGTAACGCTACCTCTGTTCTCATTCGCAAAGAGTTTATAGTTTCCTTGCACGCGTCATTTATGTGCATTTCTGAGAGCTTCTCTTGATATCGAACAGCGATTTTTCCTAAATCATTTATAAACCCAGCGGCCGCATTTTTCTTATCTTTATCTTTCTCTTTTTTTGTTGAACGAGCTTTTGCAGTTTTTTCCTTTACTTGAGTGATTTCTTCATTAATTGTTTGTAAAAACTGACCTTCCCCCTAAACTAGTACCAGGACACCGATGAGATATTCATGTTAAGCAGCCTGTTTCGCAAATTCAATAGGCGGCATATAATTTAATGAACTGTGTGGTCTTTTAGTATTGTAGTGCTTTCTCCATTGGTTGATTTCATGTCGGGCTTCTTCAATTGAACGAAACCAGTGTTGATTTAAACATTCGTTGCGGAACTTGCCATTTAAGCTTTCAACAAACGCATTCTGAGTTGGCTTTCCAGGTTGAATGAAAGCAAGCTTGGTTTTGTTTTCCCTGGACCAAAAGAACATTGCTTTGCTTGTAAACTCTGTACCATTATCACAAACAATTTGTTTTGGCAGCCTGCGTTGCTCACTAAGCTCTGCTAGGAAGCGTGCCACCTGACGTCCTGATATAGAAAATGCTGTTAGCTGGCCAATAAGTTCACGATTAAAATCATCGATAATGTTTAGCACACGAAAACGCCTTCCATTGGCCAGCTGATCGTAAACAAAATCCATCGACCAACGCTCATTTCTCTGAGTCGGTGATGACATCACTAATCGTAGTCGCTGTATTTTTTTACGCTTTTTTGTACGCACCTGGAGCTTTTCTTCTTTGTAAATCCGGTAGGTTTTTTTCTTATTCATGACAAGCCCCTCTGCTTTTAAGAGGCTGTGAAGCATTAAATAACCATACCGAGAATACTGAGCTGCCAATTCTTTTAATCGAGCTCTAATCAACTCGTCTCGTCGCTTTTTGGGTCCGTAACGGTAAGCCGTTCGACTTAGCCCGACTAGCTTGCAGGCCATTCGTTCACTCAGCTTAAAGGCGCTCATTAAGTGACAAACAACCTGCTTCTTGCTAGCAGGCGTTACCACTTTTTTGAAACAACATCCTTGAGCGCTTCATTTTCTAACATCTTTTCAGCCAGCAGCTTTTTTAACTTATTGTTCTCGGACTCCAGCTCTCGCAGGCGCTTAGCTTCGTTAACCTCTAGGCCAGCATACTTGCTACGCCAATTGTAAAAAGTACCGCCAGATATGCCTAAGCGACGGCACAGGTCTTCCACCTTAGCGCCACTTTCATGCTCTTTGATCGCTTTAATGATTTGTTCTTCTGTATAACGTTTTTTCATGTTGAGATCTCCTCGGTCGTAGAATAATTAGAAATCTCATCCATGTCATGGTGTTAAGTTTGGGGGAAAGGTCAAAACCTGTATGAAGTTCGTGAAATTTCATCTAAATAGGGCTTAAACGTTTTAGTAAATTGAAGAGTTGGAGCCGCCAGTAATTTTTTTTGGTGTTCAGTAAGACATCCAGGAAGACGTGTACCCAAAAAATAGCTTAATGCTTGAACCATCCTTTTGCGATCTTCATCTGTATGGGCTGATTTTTGTTTATAGTTTTCAACTTTCTTGTTCAAATCAGTTAGCAAATCTTTTACTAGATTTTCATTATTATTGATATACTGAAAAGAATCCAATACGTTTTGAAACCGATAAATTACAGCATCAATATTTTGTTCAAACTCAAGTTCTTTAGAGACTTCATCTGTTATAAAGTTTTTAAACTCATCTTGAAATCCGCTACTCAAATTAAATTTACAAACCAGCCCCTCCAGAGATCGCTCTTGTTCTTGAGTCAGGGAGACGTTACGTTTGATCTTCCCTCACTTTACCGGACACATTTTTTTTCGATTTTACGCAGCACATTCAAGCGCAACAGGGGTCTTGTAGTCAATAGCTGAATGCATTCTTCTGTGATTGTAATAGCCTTCAATATACTGAAAAAGACTTTGCCTTGCTTCAGCGCGTGTTGTGTAATCATTCACATGCACAAGTTCCGTTTTTAGGGTATGGAAAAAACTTTCTGCAATGGCATTATCCCAACAATTAGCCTTTCTGCTCATTGAACCAATCAGCTTGTTTTGCTTGATGATTTCCCTATATTTTTTCGAACAATATTGACTGCCCCGATCAGAGTGTATAATCACTTGCTTTGGATATTTTCGTTTGAATAACGCCATCAATAACGCATCACACACTAAATCTTGTTTCATGCTTTTATTCATTGACGAGCCAATAACCGAACGTGAATGCACATCGATAACCACCGCTAAATACAACCAACCTTCACGGGTTGGAATGTACGTCAGATCACTCACCCATTTTTGATTGATCGCCGTTCTCGTGAAATCTCTCTTTAAAATATTCTCAAAAATAGGCTTGTTGTGACCCGAGTCTGTGGTTATTTTAAATCTACGCTTGGCAAGTGCTTTTAAGCCCATGGAGCGCATACGCCGCTCAATACGCGTGTGACTGCAGGAAATCGATTCCGCTTGCAATGCACGAGTTATACGTGGTGAACCGTAACGTTGTTTGTTTCTCATATAAATTACCTTAATTTTTTCATCTACAAGCGTGTCGCGATGCTCGTGATAGATTATTGCCATCCCTGTCAATAATCGACTCGCAATACGCGACAACTTAAATAGCCGCGGACGTCCTCGTCGCCCGCGCTCCGCGACCTCACGGCTCGACTACGCACGGGCTCTCAAATGACTTGACGGCTCGTAAAGATTTTTTGCAGTCGCTTACGCTCGGCAAAAAATCCGAGCCTACCGCGGAATACGCGCCTTCGCTTCGCTCTCCATGGCGCGCATCGAAGGCATTGCTTTTTAGCGCCTGCCCTATTTTCTCTATTGCATTATTAGATTTTTCATTAGGAAATTCTAGTTTAGAAAAATATACTGTTAACCATTCAGCTAGCAAGTTTACTATAATGTCTGGATCGTCATTAAGCTGTTCATCTAAATTCTTTTGTTTTTTTAGTTTTTTATCGCTTAGTAACCCTCTTGTGATTACTTCAAGATTTGCCAAATAATATAATGCTTTTTGGTTTACTGTGCTGTCATCAGAAGAAGGATTTGTGCTGATGTTTTCAAAAAGGTTTTCAAGAGATTTAGGACGAGGCATAATAACTACTCCGGCTCTAACGAACAAATAACACTATCAACATAGGTATTTTAACTCAGACTATTGAGGCTCTAGAATAGCGATCACAGGCATTTTCATTAAAGAAACCTTAAAAGAGCGACTTTTTTCATTTTTTTGAGGGGTGTAACTCTTTTTGGAGTGCGGGGCGTAGTAAAAGTACATAAATTCCGAGAGATATCATCATCAGCGCAATGTACATGATTGATAAAGGAATTTGTGACTTTGCTTTCAAGAGGCTCGCGATACCAGACAAAACACCGGCACCCACCACGAATAGAGATCCCATGGCAGCACTGGCCAATCCACCTATTTTAGGAAATAGGCTCAACACCCTTCCCAAACAGTTAGGGAAGATAACTCCACCACAAGCAAACAAAATAAATGTCGGGGCTACAATCAACCATATATTAATATGCTCAAACAAACCTATGATCAACATGATAGCGCTGACAACCAAGCTAATCATAAGACTGATGGTAATAATATGGTGCGCATGCAACTTAACCATCAAAAATCGATTGGTAGCATTACCAAGAAACCACGCAACACCCAGCCACAATGCCACGTGACCATACACAATCGGCGAATAATGTAATACCCTCTGAATTAAAAACGGTCCGATGACATTGAATACGGTAATCAATGAATACGTCAGCGACAATAACACCACAGAGCCAATAAATATTTCATGCGTCACAATCATTTTATAAATGTTTTAGTCGAACTAAAATGATCCGTGATATAAGGCAGCGACGGCACATACAGATCAATCGTAGCCCCTGACATCGGCGTTAAAACTAAGATTAAAAAAATAATTAGGGTCTTACTACCCAGCCTTTCTTCACTCAACAGGATTTTCCTAGATCGCAAATAAAATGGATAGTACACATCTAGAAATCTATTTTCAGCTAATTAAATAGCATTCAATTGCGGCAAAGAGAAGGGGTTTGTATTTTCGGGCGTTAGTGCCAGGACGGCACTAAGCAGCTACGGATGGCGCCTCCCGAACATACAAACCCCTTCTCGTATTGGCAAGCAATTGAAATTGATTCCTTATAGCTACACACTATTACTTGGACTTTGGATAAATAAAATCCCTTGCCAGTTAGGACAATAATCAAAAAATGTGAGTTTCTAAATCTTAAGCTGTTTTTTGCAGCAATTCGTAGAATTTCTCAGGTGTAAAATTTATTTTATCCAACCATGATTTTACTATCCCAATCAAATCCTCTATTTTTTCAGGGTCTGAGTTTTGCGTCTTTTCTTCAGTCCTCTGAATCGTTTTAATTTTTGAGTTGCTATTTTTGAAAATAGCAGGATGTCGCGTGCGTTTCCCCTGCGTATCACCTTTGGTTCTGCCTTGCGGATTACCGCGTGGTTTGCAGAGATTAGCAGGCGTGCCAACGGTATCAAGCACCGTAGAAAAACCCCGTTGCGTTTGTGAAGGGGTCGCAGTTATTGATGGTTTTTCGTTATCCACTTGGAAGCTCGGCAAATACCGCTCCCATTTTTTCGGTAAAATCGGGGCAAGATTCCTCGCTAGATAAAGTTGCGTATACGCTAATGCTGTCATCCGCCACCAATCTTCTTCGTGCTTAACATCCGGTGTTTGGTATCGGTCAAATAACAGTTTGTCTTTACCAAAACGAAAGTAGTGTTCAATGTCATAGCGTCTATCGTAATAGTGATACGCTTCTAATGCTGTGATTTCATTACGTCGTTCACCAGCGAGTCCTAACCAGAGTGGATTTTTATATAAAGATTTACCGTTAGCATCAACCGCAACCAATTGCACAACAGTAACAGGATGCTCATATCCTTTAAATTGCTTTGAACCACGCAGTAATTGGTCACGCCATATTTTAATCTCCAATTGGTAAGTTTTGCCACTGCGGGTTGTAATGGGTTGCTGCACAATCTCATCGGATTCACGGTGAGTCGTGCTGTCGTTTAGTTTCATCGCATCACCATAGCGTTTTATACTTCCTGAGGTATTATCTTCTATTGATGCGGGCGCGAAAACATTACGGGTACTGTTAAAACGGAAAAGATGTACCCAATTGGGATTTTCGCTAACCAGTTTACGGCAAGCTTCTGTACCATATTTTGAATCAGCCACGCTAACCACCAATTTATGAGTAAGCGCTAAGTCTGCAATACAACGGTTAATTTGCTGCATCCCAACTACATTGCCTTTTTCATCGCTTTTAACGCGCCTCGTATCCAGTGGAACTAACCAATGCTTTTCTTGAGCTGCACCATCATTGGGCAATAGTGATACCGTTGAATATTCATGTCCAATGGTAATCGGTTTGTTACCCGGTGCTGGATTAGGGCTGTAAACCACATGGCGATCTTCAACACAGTGTGCACTTTGACGCGACTGTGGTGTCGTATCCGCAATAATGATCACACGGTCATCGCTATGACTCACATGTTCATATTGTATTTTCATCATGCTATCCCAACAATTTGCTACCGACAAACCATCGCTAATCGCATCGGTAATACTACTGTATTCACGTTCAAAGTATGGCGATTCACATAATTCTATGGGTGTTTTGCAGCGATGGCCATGGCTTGAAAGGGCATCGAGTAAATTCATATTGGCATCGCGTCGCGCGGGGAAGATGTTGTAGAGGAATGTACGGAATTGTTTTAGTTTTTCTGTCGCTAACATCGTTTGTTCCTTATTTTATTTTTTCGAACAAACGTTGTTTACAACGTAAAATTTTTTTTCGGTTTCTATGTCAAGCAATTTTTAATTATTTTTATAAATTTATCCAAAGTCCAATATTACACTAAACTTACCACACTCGGCAATACTGGAAATAACAACTTGCTGGTTTACCACTCAAACGCCGACAGCGATCGAATGCACGCGATACTGAGGTGAACCGACTGTGAGAAGTGCCACTCCAAAGCCCACCTACACTACGGTTTTTCACATAACATGTATACCAATACTTGCTTGATGGCAAACCTGTGTGAATACAGGTTTTAATTTGACAGGCGGCAGGATGTAGACTGCGAAGACGACATTTCTTCAATGCATGTGTTTGCGCAACGTGTTTATTTGTTGACCAAGTTATCGCGCTATGACCGCCGGTCTTGTGATTAGCGGCAACACAGCGATAACCCGGTGGCCGAGGAATCGGTTTTGAAGGCGGAGGCGGTGCGTTACAGCCTGCTAACAATGTACCGAGAAATAATGACGAAATAATAATGGGTTTTTTCATATCACACCTCCTGTCGAGCAACATCTTAATATCAATAAACGAATCCCTCAAGGCAAGACGCTTGATTGTTTAAAATAATTTGTTAGTTAGCGCATTTAGTTAACCAGCAGCATCGTTGACACAATTGAGAATACGACAACCGCCTGGATTAGCGCTGTGTGCGCGGCATTTATCTAAGGCATTCGCCTTGGCCGCACGTTGATTCGTGGACCATCCAATCGATTGAGAGCCACCCGACTGGCCACTCACGGCAGTACATTTATAATTATTATTCCAAGATCCTGAGTCGTAAGACCCAACCCCTGAACATCCTGCTAACAATATCGCACCGACGCTCGTTAGAACAACCGGTAGTAAAGTCCTTTTTAGTTTCATGTTCCCCTCTCCTTTGGCTTAATGATAACTAAATGATTCCACTATAGATTATCACGACAAGCACTCGATTGCATCTCTCCCAAAATTAATCGATCCAAGGAGGGGTTCAAGGTATTGGCGCTTGACAAAACGCTGAAACCGGTGAAAAATATCAATAAAGTCGAGGCATTAGCGATGTTATTAACAGTTGATCTTTCCTACCTACCTTTTTTCTATTTTAGCGCTTAGCGCGCTAATACTATTTAACATCACATTATCACTGAACAAATCCCATTATTCACACTACAATAGTTAACAAGGCTATTGAAAAAGAAAGGTATATCGACTGCAAATTACAGATAACATCCGCATTAAAGAGCTCAGAGCGCTGATTTCACCCGCGTTACTGCGAGACCAACTCCCTTTGACAGAAAAAAGTGCCGAGATTGTCAGCCAAGCGCGCCAACAAGCAAGCAAGATTATCCATGGTGAGGATGATCGCCTATTAGCCATCGTCGGCCCCTGCTCCATCCATGACCCTAAGGCTGCCATAGAATATGCCACCAAACTGAAAGAATGCGCCGATGAATTAACCGATGACCTTTGCATTATTATGCGCGTCTATTTTGAAAAGCCGCGCACCACCGTTGGTTGGAAAGGTTTAATTAACGATCCCGAGCTCGATGGCAGTTTCGATATCAAGAAAGGCCTGCATAAAGCACGAAAACTATTAATCGACATTAATGATCTTGGTTTGCCAACAGGAAGTGAATTTCTCGATACGGTTATCCCGCAATACATTTCCGATTTGACTGCATGGTCTGCTATCGGTGCTCGCACCTCCGAAAGTCAAGTTCACCGAGAATTAGCTTCCGGATTATCGATGCCCTTGGGTTTCAAAAATGGCACCACGGGTAACATTCAAATTGCTGTGGATGCAGTGTTAGCTGCAAGGCATGCCCATCATTTTCTGGGCGTTTCAAACGATGGCATCGCATCTATCGTGAGCACAGCGGGCAATAAAGATTGTCATGTGATCTTACGGGGCTCGCAAGATACAACCAATTACGACTCGCAATCGATTAATGATACTGTTTCAAAATTAACAGCGGCTGATTTAGATCCGCGCGTCATGATCGATTGCAGCCATGGCAATAGCCAAAAAGATCACAACAAACAAAAACTCGTTATCGCCGATTTAGCAGAACAAATAGCACGAGGTAGTCAAGCTATTATGGGCGTAATGATTGAAAGCAATCTGATCGAAGGCAAACAAACATTGCAAGCCAATGAAGCATTAACCTATGGACAAAGTGTCACGGATGCCTGCATTGGTTGGGACAATACCGTCAGTGCATTACACACATTGGCCGATGCCGTAAAAATACGACGTCATGGAGTTAAGAAATGATTACGATTGGGATTCAAGGTGTAAAGGGAAGCTTTTCAGAAGTAGCGGCAAACAATTTTGCGCAAAGCCAAAACATTGAAGATTATCAACTAGCTTATTTGCTTTCATCTGAAAATGTTTTAAATGCAGTTGAAAACAATGAGGTTAATTTTGGTATTTTTGCAATGGAAAATTCGCAAGGCGGTGTCGTCATTGAGAGCATTAAGGCCTTAGCTTCACATCGTTGCACGATCGTGGATATGTTTCACATTCCGATTAGCCAAAATTTAATTGTGTCACCGGGAGTCACCCTGGATAAGATTACCGAGATTCATTCACACCGCCAGGCTTTGCGACAATGTCGTGATTTTCTATCGAATCATTTCTGGGGATTCCCATTAATTGAAGAAGCGGACACCGCCGAATCCGCGCGACGATTGCGAGACGGTGAGTTGCCCAAAACCGCAGGCGTTATTGCAAACAAAGCCTGTGCGGAAATTTATGATTTAGAGCTGCTTCAAGCCGATATCCATGACTTAAAAAATAATTTAACATTGTTTTTAGGTGTCACACAGTTTGAGGATCGTCATGACAAATGATGTGAGCATTATTGGTTATGGCCGCTTTGGCAAAGTATTAGAAATTTTACTGGCCAAAAAGTTCAACGTAAAAATTGACGATGTGTCATGCTCAACCATTTTTATCGCGGTACCCATTCGCGCATTCGAAAAAACTATTCGTGATATTGCCGATAAAATAAATCCCGAGGCTACTATCATTGATGTTTGCTCTGTTAAAATTTATCCCGTTAAAATCATGAAGCAATATTTACCTCAATCCGTTAGCATCATTGCGACACATCCATTATTTGGTCCGGATTCCATACAAAATAATCATCCTTTAAAAATCATGATGAATAATGTTCGCGATCATCATAATCAATATCAGCAATGGAAAGATTTTTTTACTCAGCATCATATTGAAGTGCTTGAGATGACACCCGAGCAACACGATGAACTCGCCGCAAAAACGCAAGGCATCACTCATTTTGTTGGACGCATTTTAGAAAAAATGAATGCCAAAGCATCAGAAATTGATACGTCGGGCTACGCTGCCTTATTAAAAGTGATGCAACAAACGTGCAATGACAGCCGCGAATTGTTTCTCGATTTACAGCGCTATAATCCTTATCCCCAAAAAATGATTGGCGAACTCGAAGCGGCCATTGCTGCATTGAAACACGAGATTTCAGAATAATGTTTAATTAGCGGCTTCTGCCTCTGGAACACCGCTGTGAAAACGGAACTCATTATCGGGCTGCATAATTAAATCGGCCTCGACGTGTTTAAACATTTCAATGCGATCATCGATATTAAAATCCGCTGTTTCTCTGGCTAATTTTAAATAAACTTGAAAGTGATTCGCCTCAGCCGCTAACAAACCGCTATAAAATTTCTGCATCTCACCCGTCAAAAAGGGCACTAACTTTGCGAAGCGTTCACAAGAACGTGCTTCAATAAAAGCGCCTACAATCAGGCTATCAATTAATTTATGTGGCTCACTCGTTTTCATGTGTCGACGCATCCCCTTGGCATAGCGTGCTGGTGGCAGATGCGCAAACGGCACACCGGCCTTATGCATGAGCGCTAGCACCTTTTCAAAATGACGCAGCTCTTCGCGTGCGAAACGAGACATCGGTTTGAGCAGTTGTACCTGATTCGGATAGCGAAAAATGAAACTCAAGGCGGTCGAAGCCGCCTTTTTCTCGCAATGCGCATGATCCACCAAGAGCAATGGAAGGTTGTCTTGAGCCGCATCCAACCAAGTTTGAGGCGTCTCACACCCTAAAAAATCAATTACTTGCATCATTTTCATTTTAATATTGTTCATGAGCTGATATCATCACCCTATATTTCTGGAGTAACCTATGGCCGCTAAAAACACCGACTCTTTTATTTCAACAGATGCTAAAGTGCTCATCAACGATTGGCAAGCTCTCCATAAAATCATTGAAGCACACACACAGTTGACAACAGAACAGCTCGAGGGAGATCACTCGAGCTCGTTGACAACTTTGCTTTCAGAACGTCAGTTAACGGATGCATTAGCAGGCCCCTACCAAAAGTTTTTCAAACAAAAGTTAAGCGCCTATGCAACAATTGTAAAACTTCGTTTAGAAATTACCCTGCAAGAAGATGAGTCATTAAAAATTCCAGACGATGATGCGCAAGAAACGAATTCTACCTTTAAAGCCTTACTCGAAAAATATACGCTCAACGATTTAAACAAAATCCAAGCTGAACTGGATCAATTAACCAATGAACACAACGAACAGTGGGAAACACAACTCGCCGAATGGAATCAACAATTGCTAATGAGCGTAATTGCCAATCAAATTCCGTTAACCAACATCGAAATAGAAGCGTTTAAAGACAAAGAACCGCTCTCAGAATTAATCAACCTTTACAATGACCTCAACATTGATTTGCCAAAGTTAGATTTTGCTGATTTTAATTTTGAACAGTATTTAAAATTAAAGCTCGAATTAGTCATTCGAAGCTCATTGCATCGTCGTCATGAAGCACACGAGCTGACCGATATCAGTCGAATCATGAAAAAATTCAAAAGTGATTTCGCAACCATTCATCAACAAGAACAGCAACTCGTCGAAAAACAAAAAGTCGATACGCAAAGGATCGTTGAACCGATTACGGTTTCAAAATCTTATACACAACCGCGTTGACGTTGAACTTCGTAAAGACAAACACCCGTTGCTACAGAAACATTCAGGCTATCAACGGTACCTTGCATGGGAATTCTCGCCAAATAATCGCAATGTTTTTGCGTTAATCGCCGCATGCCCTCGCCTTCACTACCGAGAACGACGGCAATATCACCACTACAATCAATATCGCGCAAAGAGGTCTCGCTCTCTGCGGCTGTACCCACAATCCACATGCCCTGATCCTGCAACCATCGCATCGTTCGCGCTAAATTCGTCACCTGCACAAACGGCGTGATTGACACCGCACCTGATGCTACCTTCCGCACTACGGGTGTAATGCCAACCGCACGATCTTTGGGTGCGATAACCGCATTAACACCAAATGCATTGGCACTTCGCAAACAAGCACCGAGGTTGTGTGGGTCTTGCAAGCCATCCAGTATGAGCACTAATTTCGGCTGTTCTAGGTTGCTGAGCAATGACTCCAGCGCTGATTCATGAAAACTAGTAAAGTGCTTACATTCGGCCACCATACCTTGGTGCTGCACTTTTTCTTCCAGAAGCTCATCAAGCTCATGTCGCGATATACGTGCCACATTAACGTCCGAACGTTTTGCTAAATCCATGAGTTCCTGTAAACGATCATCGTGTCGTTGCGCTTGCAGGTATAGCTTGAGAATCTGATTAGGTTGCGTTTGCAGTAACGCCTTAATGGTGTGATAGCCGTAAATAAATTCAGGTTTGTTCATATTTTGATCAGCTTGTTTCCAGTGAGTGCGACAAATTACTCGTAGTTTATCGCATTTTAAACTAAATAAGGATTTTAAATTAGCAAAATGCTAATTTAAAATCCTCGCCCGAAATCTGCATTTGGGATTCCCTAACTAACTCTATTCCGTTAAGATAGATCTAAACAAGGACACGAAACTGACATGCGGAAAAATTTCTCGATTCGATTTATTGCATTTTTAGCGTGTATATTTTCACTACTCTGGTTAAGTGGATGTGCTACACGTGTCCATGATGGTCCACCTCACTTTTATGTAGATGCCAGTAAAATTCCTAATGCCGTGCCAAAACATTTACCCAAAAGTCGTTACGGCAACCCTTCATCTTATGTTGTTAATGGAAAACGTTATTATGTGCTAGCAACTTCAGAAGGATACAGTAAACGCGGAATCGCTTCTTGGTATGGCACAAAATTCAACGGAAAATTAACATCGACTCGTCATCCTTATAACATGCTAGCAATGACCGGCGCGAGTCCCGTGTTACCGATTCCTTGTTTCGTGCGTGTCACCAACTTAGAAAATGGCCGATCCATCATTGTAAAAATAAATGATCGCGGTCCTTTTGCCCCTAATCGCATTATTGATTTATCTTATGTTGCGGCTAAAAAATTAGGCTACATAAATAGAGGAACAGCCATGGTGCAAGTGACAGCGATCGATGTTAATAACTACAATAGACATCAATTTATGACTGTATCAAATGTACCTGTACCGCATCATCCCCAACTCTATTTACAGCTAGGTGCCTTTCGTGAACTCGCGCATGCAGAAGTATTAAAAGGACGCGTTGAAGCTTATATCAATAAACAGGTAATCATCAATAAAGGCTTGTTGAAACATCTCCCCATCTATCGTGTACGAATTGGCCCACTGCTCGGTGTTGGTGAATCAGATCATTTACAATCAGAATTAAGAAGACTCGGCTTTGGAGAAGCCATTACTGTTATAGGTTAGTTTATTTAGTAGGAGAGAAAAGGGAAAATGACGAGCATGACAGAGACAATAACTTGGAAAGATGTCCTTGGTGAAGAAAAACAAAAACCGTATTTTAAGGCCATTTTAGACTTCGTAAAAAAAGAACGCGCCGCAGGTAAGAAAATTTACCCTCCACACAAAGACATGTTTAATGCGTTGAAGTTCACACCGTATGAAAATGTGAAAGTGGTTATCTTGGGTCAAGATCCTTATCACGGTCCTGGCCAAGCACATGGCCTCGCCTTTTCTGTGCAACCCGGAGTTCCCTTTCCACCATCGTTACAGAATATTTTTAAAGAGTTGCAAAGCGATGTCGGGATTCCCATGCCCCAAACAGGCTGCTTAGAAAAATGGGCAAAACAAGGTGTGTTATTATTAAATGCAGCATTATCCGTTGAAGATGGCAAGCCGCAATCACATGCCAATATTGGTTGGCATCAATTTACCGATGCGGTGATTTCGAGTTTGAATGAAAACCCGAATGAAATCGTATTTCTATTGTGGGGCGCTTATGCGCAGCAAAAATCGATATTAATTAACTCGCTTCGTCATCGTATCTTAAAAGCACCCCACCCTTCACCCTTATCTGCAAATCGTGGTTTTTTTGGCTGCAAGCATTTTTCGCAAGCCAACGAGCTACTACGCCAGATGGGGCGCGAAGAAATAGACTGGTCGCTTTGACTTACGCCTTGTTTTCAAAAGAGATCATCGGATCTCCATCTCTAAATTGACAATTCCGGCCCGCCTCGCTAAAGTTTGTTGCTGCGCCGAGATGGTGGAATTGGTAGACACGCAAGCTTCAGATGCTTGTGGGGGCAACTCCGTGGAGGTTCGAGTCCTCTTCTCGGCATATTGAGTACCTTTAACGATTATATTTTTATGACTATTTTAAAAATTTTACAATATCCGAATCCGCGCTTAAAAACCGTAGCGCAACCCGTCGAAACATTCGATGATGAAATTCAAAAGATCATCGATGATATGTTTGAGACTCATTACAGCAAAGAAAATTGTGCAGCCCTCGCTGCAACGCAATTAGATATCAAAAATCCTAAGCATATCACCGTTATCGATTTTTCAACTAATAAAGATGAACCACTCTGCTTAGTCAATGCAAAAATTATTGAGCGCGAAGGTGAACGCACGGAAGAAGAAGGTTGCATGTCTGTGGGTGGTGCTACTTATGAAAAAGTAACGCGAGCAGGAAAAATTAAAGTCCGCGCGCAAGATCGGCATGGCAAGCCACTCGAGTTTGAAGCCGATGGTTTTATGGCAAAGTGTATTCAACACGAGTTAGATCATCTTGACGGGGTGATTTTTCTCGATCATCTTTCCCCTCTTAAGCGTAGCCGTATCGATAAAAAAATTGAAAAGCTGCGTCGTCATGGGGAACTTTAGCAAGACTCAAAAACTTCTTTAGCAGCCATAATAGCGTTTGTCGCGGCAGGAAAGCCACAATACGCAATCATCTGCGTAATGATTTCAACAATTTCAGCCTTTGAGGCGCCACATCGCAACGCTGCATCGATATGAATTTTCAACTGTGGGATTGAAAAACCTTGCACGGTTAATGCAGCGACTGTTGCAAGCTCACGTGTTTTTTGATCGAGAGTTTCATCGCCATAAAGATCACCAAAAGCAAACTCAACATTCACCGTTGCAAATTTTGGTGCGATTTCTCGAATTGCCTCAACATATTGGTCAGCCTTTGGCCCTAAATGTCGCCGCATTTCTTCAATGCCTTTTTTATAACGCACTTCATCAGTCATAACAATACTCCCTTACATTGACGCAATACTCCAAGGACCAGACCCTTGCAACATAAAGAAAAAAGCAACGGCTGCTAATACAAAGTTTTTTTGTGCCGATGATACGTTGCCAAGAACTGCTAAATTCACTAGTGCGCTACTCGCATCAGCCGAAAATTCTTTCGCGCGATTGGCTAATTGATAGTGAATATAAGCGCCACCTATATTAAATATTAATAACCTCAGTTCTGGATAACTGCGTATAAATTATTCTTTATATTGTTGGTTTTTATTCCTGGTTTGTTTGGTCGCCAAGAATAGGCAATTAGCGCTGCAAGGGTATTGACTAAAAAATTAATCGGACTACGATGACGCGAATGCTCAACATGATACAAGTTTTTCAACTGATCGATAATCGTTTCTACGATGCCACGTTGTTTTAGGAAAAACTTTTCAAATGCAGAAAGCATTTTGTTCTTCATATTTTTACGGACTTTTGTCACAAATTTTAAATCGTGTTTTGCCAAATCGTCCGCAAGATCTTTTCCAAGATACCCTTTATCGCCAGCGCCCAACCCCTTTAAATTAGCCATTAATTTTCTAACAACAGCGCGATCATCCACGTTCCCTTTCGTTAAACAAAAACGGATTAATTCCCCTTGATGATTAATCACAATATGTAGTTTAAAGCCGTAAACCCAGCCCATTGTGCTTTTACTGCGTTTAGCAATGCCTTTGAAAACCTTGTTTCGATAAATTCGTTTATTGTGGCATACGCGTAGTGTAGTTGAGTCAATATAATACAATCCCGTGTGTTTGCCCTTTCTCGAAAGCAAATAGGCGGCGAGCATCATTAGCGCTGCTGATTGGCAGGCGACAAAACGTGTGTAACTCAGCGCCGTAGGAAAATACTTCTTCATGTCTTGTAAAACACATCCACAATAAAAATCCTTAAATGTGCGATAGTGACTCATTTGAAACAACACAATGATGGTGCCAATTTCAGACAAGCTCATTTGCATCGCTCGATCTCGTTTTCTGTCTGGGTTCGGTAGCAAATACTTTGATTGACCTTTCAAATAATCCTTGCAAAAATCATCCATATCACAAAAAATCTCCGTGACCGGTGCCAACATGATTAACTCCTGTTACATTATTTAGCTGTAATTTTGGAGCTAAATTTTAGCGGTTCCGGTCTTTTTTTCAATTATTTCATTCACTTATTCCTTTTCTTATACAGAACTCAGGTTATTAATAATAAAATACCGCCAATGCGTGCATAAATGCCGAGTAAAATTGATAACCCACCGATAATCATTACAAGCACTGATGCGATCGTAAATGTTTTCGGCTGCTTCTTGAAAAGCAATGCGGTCGTATCGATAGTCCCTTGCCAGTTTTTGAATAACGCAATTAAGGGATATAAATACATCCATGCGTATACTATGCGAAGGACTATCCATGCGAAGGGGTGGATATTCATCATTCGATGCGCGCCATGGAGAGCGAAGCGAAGGCGCGTATTCCGCGGTAGGCTCGGATTTTTTGCCGAGCGTAAGCGACTGCAAAAAATCTTTACGAGCCGTCAAGTCATTTGAGAGCCCGTGCGTAGTCGAGCCGTGAGGTCGCGGAGCGCGGGCGACGAGGACGTCCGCGGCTATTTAAGTTGTCGCGTATTGCGAGTCGATTATTGACAGGGATGGCAATAATCTATCACGAGCATCGCGACACGCTTGAACCTCCTTGTGGTGATCTGGAGCACCATTTGCGGGGAATTTACTGCGAAAAATGAGCCTCGCCATGCTCATGTATTATCTATACACTCCGCTGGCTCGTTAATTTTTCACAGTAACTTCCCGCACAACTGACGCTCCTAAGTTCCATTGAGCATCTTACTCTTCTTTGCAAAAAAATGCTCTCCTGATCTGGAGCACCATTACTTGTCATCCCGAACACAGTGAGGGATCTCGTAACCACAGCACTGTGCTACACGTTTGAGATTCCTCGCGCTGCTTGGAATGACTACGAAATTATAACAGTTTTATTATTAATGACCAAGATTGTCACAGGCAGATTTGAAGAGCTCTAAGTTATCGCTGTAATCAATCGGAATTTGAATTAAAACAGGACCCTCATCGTTCAGGGCTTCTTGCAAGGTTTCTAACAAAGCATCCGAATGATTAACCGCATACCCCTTTGCGCCAAAACTCTTCGCATAGTCAACGATATTTACCGGACCAAAATCAACACCGCTCGTTCTTTTATATTTCATTAATTCTTGCTCGGCTACCATGTCATAGCTTCCATCCACCCAAACACAATGCACAAAATGGCAATTCTCACGCACCGCCGTTTCTAACTCCATTGCTGAAAATAAAAAACCGCCATCACCTGAAATTGAAATGACTTTTTTATGTGGCCTTACCAACGTTGTCGCAATCGCCCAAGGCAATGCCACACCGAGCGTTTGTTGTCCGTTACTAAATAATAAATGATGTGGTTCATAGGAAAATAAGTAACGCGCCAACCACATATAATGTGTGCCCACATCACTGATAATAGTAGTAGTATCGTCACTGCATTGATTTAAATCGTGAATAACGCGTAAAGGATGAATCAGTTTACCATTAAATTTGGCACCACTTGCAATTTTATCCTGTAGTTCTTGCTGTAATTTTTTAACAAATTTTTCATGAGCTAATGTGTCACGCTTTTCTAAATGTGTCGATAATGCATTGAGGTTTTTAGCAATGTCACCCACTAATTCGATTTTCGGTTGATAGGTTGTGTGTATATTCGCGGGGTTCGTGTCAATATCAATAATAGTTTTATTGCATTTTCGATTCCACGTTTCCGGGTCATATTCAACAGGATTATACCCCACGGTGACTACCACATCAGCAACGTCTAATAATTTGTCGCCAGGCTGATTTTTAAATAACCCTAAACGGCCAACAAAATATTTCACTAAATCACGAGAAATCACACCCGCTGCCTGATAGGTGCTGACGACAGGCATGGGTGTTTTCTTCAATAATGCGCGAATAGCTTCGGTATTTTTAGGTTTGCTCGCTTCTAGCCCTAAAAAAAATACCGGTTGTTTAGCATGATTGATTAATGCGGCAGCTTGCTTGATTTTGGTTTCGGGTGCGCTCCCATACTCAACGGGTGGGACTGCTTTTGTTGCAAATGCTTTTGTTTCACACGTTAGAACGTCTTGTGGCAAACTCATAAATACTGCACCACAATGAGGCGTTGTGGCAATACGAAAAGCATTTTCGACAACTTCGGGAATATTTTCGGCTAACACAACTTCCGAACTGTGCTTAGTCACCGGCGTCATTAAGGCGACGTTGTCTGTACTTTGATGCGATTCTTTCAAACGCATCGCACGCGGCACATTAGCGCCCATTGCGACGATTGGATCTCCCTCTGTGGTCGCTGTCAGCAATCCGGTTGCTAAATTAGAAACACCAGGACCCGATGTCACTAATACAACGCCTGGTTTGCCGGTTAAGCGCCCATAAATGCCTGCCATAAACGCAGCATTTTGCTCGTGACGGCACACAATGAGTTTGATTTTATCGCGAACATCTACCAATGCGTTAAAAATTGCATCAACTTTTGCACCGGGGATGCCAAAGATATATTCTACACCGTGATTGATAAGACAATTGACTAAGAGCTTCGCGCCGCTTGATTTCGCTGCCATGCTGACAGCCTGTCTTTTCGTTGAGTCCTTATATTATAGTATAATTTAAGCATAACATTGTAAACAGGCCCTAAACTCCTGGCCACATCCGCGTTAAGATATTATCTTTATTAATCAAATGATGCTTAAATGCAGCTATGATATGAATTGCTACGAGGATACAAACGATGCGCGCGATGGAGAGCGAAGCGAAGGGGCGTATTCCGCGGCAGGCTGGGATTTTTTGCCGAGCGTAAGCGACTGCAAAAAATCTTTACGAGGCGTCGAGTCAGTTGAGAGCCCGTGCGTAGTCGAGCCGTGAGGTCGCGGAGCGCGGGTGAGGAGGACGTCCGCGGTTATTTAAGTTGTCGCGTATTGCGAGTCGATTATTGACAGGGATGGCAATAATCTATCACGAGCATCGCGACACGCTTGTGACCCAGGCAAGGATTAAATGAATGTTCGCTGCCGCTGTAACAACGGCTTTATTTATTCCAATTCCTGGCATTGGAATTTCAACAAGCCAGAAAAAATTCGGCGGATGTCCTGCTGCTGTAGAAAGAAGCCAGCCGCTGATCGGCATTAGAAACAATAATAAATACAATGCGAAATGAACGGTTTTGGCAGCGACTCGCTCCCACTTAGTCATGCTGATTGACCAATGCGGTTTAGGATTAATCAAGCTCCAGAAAATAAATAAAATCATCACGAATAAAATAAGAAGTCCGACCGATTTGTGAAATGTATAAAAACGGCCTTGAATGATTTCATTGCCGATGCGGCTCATCGAAACACCCACGATGATTTGTATGAGAAATAAAACGAATATCAACCAATGAAAAAACTTCGTTACACTGCCATAACGTTCATGGGTATTGCGACAAGCCATTATTTTTCCTTAAATAAAGGGATCCTCTAAAATTATCGTCTGATCGCGCTCGGGTCCTGTCGACACTATTTTAACAGGCACCTGTGTCAGTTCTTCTATTCTAGCAATATAATTGCGAGCGTTTTGTGGCATATCTTTAATGTCAGTAATGCCAAACGTTTCAGACTTCCAACCCGGTAATTCTTCATAAACAGGTTCACAGCTTGCTAATGCTTCCTGGTCGAATGGAGGTTCATGCAAAATTTCACCGTCCAGACGATAACCGGTACAAATGCGAATTTTATCGAATTCATCGAGCACATCTAACTTTGTTAATACAATTCCAGTTAAGCTGTTTGATTGAATTGACCAACGCATGCCAATCACATCAAACCAACCACAGCGTCGCGGCCTGCCGGTCACAGAGCCAAACTCTTTGCCACGCTTGGCCATGGTTTCACCGATCGTGTCGGTTAATTCCGTTGGAAACGGCCCCGCCCCAACGCGCGTGACATAGGCCTTCGTTATGCCTAAAACACCATCTAAATATAAAGGCCCAAAACCTGTACCTGTTGCTGCTGCACCCGCTGTTGTATTTGAAGAAGTTACAAACGGATAAGTGCCTAAATCCACGTCTAATAAAGAGCCTTGCGCGCCTTCAAACATGATGTTTTTGCCTTCACGACGCAGTTTACCTAACAATGCCGACACATCACCAATCATTGGTTTTATTTTATCGGCCATTTGCAATAGTTCTTCTAGGACTTTCAAATGTGGAATCGGTTTTTGCTTATAAAAATGCTCTAATTGAAAATTGTGAAAATCTGCTAGTTTTTTTAATTTTTTTTCTAAAAAATCGGGGTGAAATAAATCCATTGCGCGAACACCACGACGCGCCACTTTATCTTCATAAGCAGGCCCAATGCCGCGACCCGTTGTGCCAATCGCTTGTTTACCAAGCGCTGCTTCACGCGCTTGATCCAATGCCACATGATAAGGTAATAACAAATTACAGGCCGAGCTAATTCGTAGTTGCTTCGTCACTGCTGTACCCTGCTCTTCCAATTCTTGGATTTCGCCGAGCAAAGCTTCTGGCGAAACTACAACACCATTGCCAATTAAACACAGCACGCCTTCGCGTAAAATGCCAGATGGGATTAAACGCAAGATTGTTTTTTTGCCGCGAATAATTAGAGTGTGTCCGGCATTGTGGCCACCTTGAAAGCGCACCACAGCCGCCACACGGTCTGTTAATAAATCAACGATTTTACCTTTTCCCTCATCACCCCACTGGGTGCCAAGGACAACAATATTTTTTCCCATTCATTTACTTCCGTTATCTGATCAGTCTAGCAAAGACTATTCTACGAGGCTCTAGATACCGCTGCAAGCAGTTGGCCTACTCTATTCTCGATCTGTTGATATCAACCGTTGATAGTCTTTACGCTGCATTTTCACCTGCATAATACTATTTCCGTCATCAGTAGTCGATTCACTCATGACAGCCCCCATATCATAAAGCTTGGCACGCAGTCGCCCTTCTTCCGGGGTTAGCTGCACCTCACACTCAATGATTACATCAGCCAGTAATTCAATAATTGCCTGATAAAATAAATCAAAGCCTTTTTTTGTTAATGCTGACAACCATACCCGACGCGGAGCGCCTTCAGCGTTGCGGTCAATATGTGGTGTAATATCGTCACGCAAATCAATCTTGTTATAAATAAGTAATTGCGGCACTTCTTCAGCACCTATCTCATTTAAAACCTTATTAACTTCATCAATGGTGTCTGCACAGTGATTCGCTTGCGAATCGACAATATGTAACAATAAATCAGCTTGCCGTGTTTCCTCCAATGTAGCACGAAATGCTGCCACTAAATCGTGCGGCAAATCACGAATAAATCCAACTGTATCCGCCAATATAACTTTGCCAACTTGGGGTAAATCAATATGTCGCAGCGTAGGATCTAACGTTGCAAATAGTTTATCGGCTGCATAAACGTCGGATTCTGTTAATTGATTAAAGAACGTTGATTTCCCCGCGTTGGTATAACCCACCAAGGATACCGTCGGAATTGCAGCTCGCTGGCGTGCACGACGACTTTGATGACGCTGACGAGCTACTTTTTCTAAGCGTTTGTTGATTGCTTTAATCCGTAAATTCAATAATCGACGGTCAGTTTCTAATTGGGTTTCACCCGGACCTCGCAAACCAATACCACCGCGTTGACGCTCTAAGTGACTCCATCCTCGCACTAATCTCGTACTCAAATGTTTTAATTGCGCAAGCTCTACCTGTAATTTTCCCTCGAACGTGCGTGCGCGTTGCGCAAAAATATCGAGAATTAAACCGGTGCGATCCAACACACGACATTGAAATAATTTTTCTAAATTACGTTCTTGCGCAGGCGAGAGCTCATGGTTAAACAGCACTAAATCAGCTTTAACACCACTGACCGCTGCCTGAATTTCCTCAGCTTTACCTTTGCCTACAAAATATTTGGATTCAGGTGCAGTGCGTTTACCGGTAATCAATGCCAATACTTCACCGCCTGCTGAATGTGCCAACTCCTGAAATTCAGACAATGATTCTGGATGTGTTTTTTGATAAAAATCGATGTGCACCAAGACTATGCGCTCGCCGCCTTCATGCCGCTCTATAAAATAACGGTTAGATGTTTTCAGTGAACAATCCTCTACCTTATTTTTCTACAATTAAATTCCCGCTCTGTAAGCTAAGAATTCGATCCATTTTGCTAGCTAACTTACGATTGTGCGTTACAATTACAAAACTTGTCGATAATCGCTTATTTAATTGCAATAGCAGTTCTACTATTTGTTCCGCTGTTTTTTCATCTAAATTGCCAGTTGGTTCATCGGCCAACACACATTTGGGTTCCGTTACCAAAGCGCGAGCAATAGCAATGCGTTGTCGCTCACCACCGGACAACTCACCTACACGATGTTTTTGTCGATTCAATAAACCAACCTGCTCAATGTATTTCAAGGCTTTTTGTTTAGCGCTTTTAGGCTTAACACCACGAATTAATAGTGGAATACACACATTTTCAAGTGCGTTGAATTCCGGTAATAAATGGTGAAATTGATAGACAAAGCCTAAATGCTCATTGCGCAAAAATCCCTTTTCTTTTTCGCTGAGTTTTCCTAAGTTTTTCCCCACCACAAAGACTTCGCCCGCCGTTGGTTTGTCTAACCCACCCAGCAATTGCAACAACGTTGATTTTCCAGAACCCGAAGCACCAATAATTGCAACTAATTCGCCCGGCAAGACAGAAAAATTTAAGTCACGAAAAACCGGCACATTTAAACTACCTTCGACATATGTTTTACTCAGGTTTTGACAATAAACAGTAGGAGAATTATTCATAGCGCAAAGCCTCAGCCGGTTGAGTCCGAAACGCTAAGATAGCTGGATAGATTGTCGCTAACAAACTTAGCACCACAGCAATAATAGAGATATTAATCACATCGCTCCATTGCAAGCGCGATGGTAGAAAATCCACAAAATACACGGAGGCTTTAATAAATTGCACACCAAATAAATGCTGCACCCAATTGGTAATATCCGTTACGCTTAACGATAAAATAATCCCGGCAACCACACCCAAAATGGTTCCCACTATGCCCAAAATTCCACCTTGAATAATAAAAATCGTCATGATCGTTCTCGGGCTTGCGCCTAATGTTCTCAAAATAGCGATATCGGCTCGCTTATCATTCACCGCCATCACCAAGCTCGACACCAAATTAAAGACCGCGACCAACACAATTAAAATCGTTATAAAAAACGCGACTGTTTTTTCCATCGCGACACCGTGAAAGAACGCGCCGTATTGTTCTGTCCAATTTGTCACAAGGTAACCGTTTGGCAACATGCTTTGGATTTGATCGGATACGGTTTGCGCTTGGTAAATGCTTTGAATTTTAATGTGCAACCCACCAATGCCTTGCGAACCTGGGAATAGTCGATGCGCATCCTGTAAATTGATGTACGCAACACCCGTATCAAAACCAAAACCGCTTTTGGTGGCAAAAATGCCGCTAATCGTAAAGCGTCGTAACTGCGGAAACACACCAACCGGTGTTGTCGTCGCCTGTGGGGTAAACAAAATCACTTTGCTTCCTAACACGAGACCCAATCGATCCGCCAACTTCTGACCGATCACCATGTTGTAGGAACCCGACGTTAAGCTTGATAATGAGCCAGCTACGAATTTAGTTGCCAACTGCGATATTTTGTTCTCTTGCTCGGGTAAAATCCCCACAACCTGAACCCCACTAATCACGCCTTGATTGCTAAGCATACCCTGACCACTTATATAAGGAGCTGAATCAATTACTTGAGGGATCTTATTTACGCGATTTCTCAAATTTGGCCACAGCTTTGTAATATCATGACCGGTCATAATTGTTACTTCTGGTGCGATAGCAAAAAATTGATTGCGAATTTGATAGTCGAAACCATTCGTCACGGACAACGATGTAATGATCGCCATGACGCCAAGGGCAATGCCTAGCATCGACACTAGGGATACAAATGAGATGAAGTGGTTGCGCCGCTTAGCGCGGGTGTATCGCAGGCCAATGTAAAGCGATAAAGGTCTAAACATAAAAAGAACTATACAAGATAAGCTTATTAGGCACCAGTGGAATGAGTTTCAATTATTTGTTAGCCGAGCGTATCAAAATAAATTTCGCAGCCCACACACAAAACTACCCCTGAATTCATCTATCTTTTTTTAAAAGTCTCATATATAATCTAGGCATTTCGCGCCAGCGCCTTCAGGATGTGTTTGATTAAATGAATAATTTTCTTGAATTAACTAATTTATTTATTGCAGCTTACTCAAAAAAACATAATTTCAAACATATCTATAAAAAAATAAAATTTATATGGAACACGCTTCAAGACCGGAGAGATGCTAACGTTATGAAGAAGTTAAGATTTTTTCTTTTACCTGGATTAGTTGTTTTGTTAAGTGGCTGCAAGATGGCCATCTTACAGCCAAAAGGTCAGATCGCTGCAAGCGAAATGCATTTATTAGTGGGTGCCACGATACTCATGTTACTAGTGGTTATTCCCGTCATTATTCTATCTTTCGTCATTCCTTGGCGATATCGTGCTAACAACACCAAGGCAAAATATACACCCGAATGGGCTGATAGCGTGTTACTGGAAATTGTTTGGTGGTCTATTCCCTGCGCGATCATCATTGTATTAGCAACCGCCACCTGGATCATGACCCACCGCTTAGACCCTTACCGACCCTTAGCTTCAAAAGAAAAGCCCATCACCATTCAAGCCATTGCCCTCGATTGGAAATGGTTGTTCATCTATCCTAATAAACACTTCGCTACCATCAACTATGTCCAAATTCCAGTAGATGTGCCCGTTAGATTTTATATCACATCCGATGCACCGATGAACTCTCTAGAAATTCCACAGTTGGCTGGACAAATTTACGCAATGACCGGCATGCGAACAACTTTATATTTGAACGCAAACACACCCGGCACCTATAGAGGTTTGTCAACAAACTTCAGTGGAAATGGTTTTGCATCGATGACATTTACGGTGAAAGCTACATCACGAAGACAATTTGATGAATGGGTTAAAATGACACAGCAAGCGCCTAAAAAATTAACGATGGCAGCTTACACAAATTTAGTGAAGCCGAGTGAAAACAACCCAGTTGAATATTTTTCTTCACCGACGAAAAATTTATTCAATATAGTGCTGATGAAATACATGGGTGCCGATATGCCCGCCATGAAGAACAATTAGGAAAATGCAATGCTTGAAAAATTAATATTTGGAAATTTAACCCTTGATCAAATTCCTTTTCACAATCCTATTATCATGGGTGCTGGCGCCCTCATGGGACTATGTGTCCTCGCTGTTTTAGCGCCCATTACTTACTACAGGAAATGGGGCTATTTATGGAGAGAGTGGATCACCACTGTCGATCATAAAAAAATCGGTATTATGTATATCATTCTCGCCTTCGTCATGATGTTGCGTGGCTTTTCCGATGCCATCATGATGCGCTTGCAACAGGCGTTAGCCGATGGCAGTCACATGGGTTATTTACCACCCGAACACTTCGACCAAATTTTCACAGCGCACGGCGTCATCATGATTTTCTTCGTCGCGATGCCATTTATGTTTGGTCTATTAAACTTAGCAGTGCCGTTACAAATTGGTGCACGCGACGTTGCTTTCCCGTACTTAAATTCATTAAGTTTGTGGCTTACGGTTGTTGGCGCTGGTTTAGTTAACATTTCTTTGATCGTCGGAAAGTTCGCTGCAACCGGTTGGTTAGCCTACCCTCCCCTCTCGGGCATTATTTATAGCCCTGGTGTTGGTGTGGATTATTATATTTGGGCACTCCAAATAGCAGGGATTGGCAGTTTGCTCTCCGGCATCAACTTCCTGGTGACCATTTTAAAAATGCGCTGCCCTGGCATGACACTCATGAAAATGCCGGTGTTTACGTGGTCTGCTCTTGCTGCCATGATTCTCGTCATTCTTGCTTTCCCAATCTTAACAGCAACATTAGCTATGCTGTTTTTAGATCGCTTCTTTGGAATGCACTTCTTCACTGCCGGATTTGGCGGCAACGCAATGATGTATATCAATCTAATTTGGGCTTGGGGTCATCCGGAAGTTTATATTCTTATTTTGCCTGCATTCGGTATTTTTTCCGAGGTGGTGGCCACCTACAGTAAAAAAAGATTATTCGGTTACACAACGATGGTTTATGCCACGATGGCGATTACGGTTCTCTCGTTTGTCGTCTGGTTGCACCACTTTTTCACGATGGGTGCCGGTGCTGACGTGAATGCATTTTTCGGCATCGCCACGATGATCATCGCGATACCAACCGGTGTGAAAATTTTCAATTGGCTGTTCACGATGTTTCGCGGCAGAGTTACATTCTCTATCCCCATGCTATGGACAATTGGATTTATCAGCACATTTAGTATTGGCGGTATGACGGGTGTATTAATGTCCTTACCCCCTGTTGATTTCCAACTTCATAATAGTGTGTTTTTAGTAGCGCACTTTCACAATGTGATTATCGGCGGTGTATTGTTTGGTTATTTCGCTGGTGCTTATTATTGGTTCCCGAAAACATTCGGATTTACCTTAAACGAGAAATACGGAAAACGTGCTTTTTGGTATTGGATCGTCGGGTTTTATATCGCGTTTATGCCCTTATACGCATTGGGTTTGATGGGCATGACACGACGACTAGATCATTACAGCGCAACTGCGTGGCATCCCTATCTTGTTGTGGCAGCTATCGGCGCCGGCGTGATTTTCATCGGCATTATGTATCAAATCGCGATGATTATTTCGAGCATCAGACACCGCGCTGAAAACAAGGCTGTTGCAGACCCGTGGGATGGTCGTACATTAGAATGGTCGATCCCCTCACCTCCACAGTTTTATAATTTTGCGCTGACTCCAGTTGTTCGCAGTCGCGATGCCTTTTGGGATATGAAGCAAGAGCGTTTACAAAAAGGTGCCGTTGAGAAACCAAAATATAAAGACATTCACATGCCAAAGAATACAGGAACAGGTTTTATTATTGCTATGTTCGCTGCCATCTTTGGCTTCGCAATGGTCTGGCACATGTATTTGTTTATTGGCGTGGGACTTGTTGGTGTGATCGCAACGATGATGGCTCGCACATTCAATATGAATACTGATTACTATCTAAAAGCAGAAGATGTAGCCAGAATGGAAGCAGAACGCATGAAACACACACCACCACCAGCTCCAAGTCACGGCGCTATGGAGCCTGGATATTTAGATGAGGCAACAGAACAATGACAACAGACGTTACTACTCACGATAGCCATCACGATGTAGATGGACACCATGACGGCGATGCCATCGATGTATTTGGTTTTTGGATTTATATCTTAACGGACTGCATTTTATTCGCGACATTATTTGCAACCTATGCGGTACTCCACAACAATACATTTGGTCAGCCTGGTATTAAGCAATTAGTTAGCCTGCCCTATGTGTTAACTGAGACGGTCGCGCTGTTAATTAGCAGCTTCACTTACGGCCTTGCGATGTTGGCTCTCTATCGCGGCAAGCGCGGACAGGTGATTAGCTGGCTGGTAGTGACTTTTCTATTCGGTGCAGTCTTCATTGGGCTTGAGCTTAACGAGTTCATTCACCTCTATATAGATGGGCATAGCTGGCATAGTAGCGCTGCTCTTTCTGCCTTCTTTACACTGGTTGGGACGCACGGCCTCCACGTTACCATTGGCTTAATTTGGATGGGCACGCTGATTTTTCAACTTTGTAAATACAATGTCACACCTTTCATGGGCAAGCGCTTAACCTATCTAGGTTTATTCTGGCACTTCCTTGATATCGTGTGGATCTTTGTATTCACCATCGTCTACTTAATGGGAGCACTATAATGTCTGAGATGATCGACACACATGTTGCTACAAAATACGGGACAGGACGCAAAACACTTAAATCTTATCTAGTGGGTTTAAGCTTATCATTGCTCTTAACTTTGGGTTCTTTTGCATTGGTGGGCAAACATTTACTGCCTACCGTCTATATTTATATTTCCATAGCGGTACTCGCGATCTTTCAGCTCATTGCACAAGTGATCTGTTTTTTACGCTTAAATTCCAGTGAAAAAGGTCGATGGAACTTAATGCCATTCATCTTTACGATCGTCATTATTGCAATTCTCGTAGTTGGCTCACTGTGGATTATGATAAATCTAAACTACAACATGATGCATTAAGGTTAACTCACGAGTAGTTTCTAGGTTTCGCGTAAGACTAAAAATCTGTAACCCGAAACCTATTCACGAGGTGTCTTTAAGTGAAATTTATTACTGTCACGAAGCCTGGGATCATAATGGGTAATCTCATTACACTTTCTGGCGGTTTTTTTCTTGCTTCGCACGGACACGTCAATATCCAACTTTTTTTTGTGACTCTGATTGCCATGACACTCGTTATTGCCTCGGGTTGTGTATTCAATAATTATATCGATCGCGACATCGACCAACTCATGGAACGAACGAAAGAACGCGTTTTAGTCAAAGGACTTATTTCAGGTAAAGTAGCTCTATTATATGCCTCTCTACTCGGCATTGCGGGACTGCTGCTATTTTTCTTCGGCACCAATCTGCTCACCACCCTCATCGCAATCACCGGGATGTTTATTTACGTTGTTGTCTACAGCTTATGGTCAAAACGAAAATCCATTTACGGCACGTTAATCGGTGCAATTGCTGGTGCTGTGCCACCTGTTGCTGGTTATTGCGCCGTTACCAATCGTTTTGATTTCGGTGCGGCAATTGTATTTTCCATTCTCTTTTGTTGGCAAATACCCCACTCGTATGCTATCAACATTTACCGATATAAAGATTATTTAGCTGCGGGTATTCCTGTATTTCCTATCATTAAAAATATTCAATCAACTAAAATTAGCATGTTTTTATATGTGATGGCATTTGCACTTGCTGCCCTGCTACCCACTTTATTTGGCTATACTGGGTTTATTTATTTTGCTGTGGCACTGTGTGTTGGACTCGTTTGGCTCTATTTCGCGTTAAAAGGATTTTCGACAGATAATAATGTCCAGTGGTCTCGCAGGATGTTCACCATTTCCATTCTCAATATTACCTTACTCAGCGTGATGATGTCGGTGAGTTAACACCCCTCGCACCTCCATGGCGCTCAGGCTCAAAAAAACAGTAACCCCTACCTCGCAATTGAAATGCTATTCGATTAGTTCAAAGTACATTTCGAGCGCGCTAAATAATATGTTTGGCGTTATGCTGTAACGCTGTACAGTTTCAAATACTGCCTTATTTTACAGCACTTCAAAAAGAATTTAGAAAAAAATTATAAGTAACTGTTTAGTTCAAATATATTCTTGACTCAATAGTTGACTACCCTTTCAGCTTGACATAGAATTACGGACTTACGTATAAATACTTACCGCCATGGTAGGCTTTCATAATTAGGCATTAGGACACTGGAAACGTAACTACCTTACACAAGAGAGGCTCTGTAATTCAGAAAAGTGCCCAGATAAGGTTGCGGTCGTTAAATTTAATTTAGTATAGAAAGTCCAATATGAATGACTTAGTAACAAAACTATCTTTCTCGCAAAAATGTAATGAGATGAGTAAACCTCTTTTTAAATCGCTTGATTTAAATTTGTTTTATTACATGGAAATATATAAAGACGGTAGATATAAAATTATCAATACCAATACGTCTTTGTGTTTTGAGTTAAACAATAATGTACTAAATATAACTAAGCAAAACCTTGCACGCTTACAAACAAACGGCTTTTATATTATCGACAGCATGCCTGATTTTCTTTCTACTTCTGAATACATGTCCATATTAAGCAAACATGAACACAAACGTAATTTGCTGTATGCAAGCAAAAATAACTTAAGCCAAGATGCATTCATACGAATCATTGGATTTTCTTCAAAACATGAGGATCCAACTTACAATAATGTTTATTTAAATAATTCTGATGTTTTAGAGAACTTTATTCGATATTTTTATACAGAGCTATTATTTCAACAAGTGCAGCAACATCAACATTTCAATAAATATAAGTTAGTTGATGAAAACGCATCAGGCGAGCAAGAAAATTCTAATAACCTGCACACCAGCCAGAATTTAGCTGATGAAATTCCCTGGCATAATAAAGTGATTACGTTAAGCAAACGACATCGAGAAATTATTCAACTTACTACGCAAGGTAAAACTAGTGAGGAAATCGGTAAGATCATAGGAATTACGGCTAAAACCGTAGAAGCACATATTGATAATTTAAAGAAAAAAATGATGTGTAAGAACAAACATCAACTTATATATTATTTAATTAAGAAAAACATTGTTCAAATATGAAGTGGTTAAGATGTCTTCAGAAAAAAAACAAAAATTCATGGAACCTTATATTGATAAGGTTCGCACTCAATATTGTAAAGCTATAAAGGATTCGTTAGGAATTGATTACCTTTCTTTTATAGAGCTATACGAAGATGATACATTTCGCGTTTTAAATTCTGATCTAGATGTTTTGCACGATTTAAAAGCATCTGTAACAGACTTAGCGAAAATGTCAATAAAGAATTTACAAAATCATATCGATACAAAAGGATTATACCTGTTAGATTATATGCCCACACTTCTAGAAAATACTGAAGCAGCATATCGAATCATATCAAAGCATGGATATCATCATATTTTAATCAATGCTACCTCTGCGAAAGTAAATGGTCAGTCCGCAGTTAGATATAGTATATTTGCTACAAAAATAAATAATAAAAGCTTTAATAACGTATACATTAACAATAAATTTCTTATTGAAAATTTCACTACTTTTTTTCATGAAAAACTGGAACAAGATGGTTTTTTCTACAACTCTATCAAACCAACAGCACTCTACCCTAATGAATCAGGCAGGCGAGTAAATACAAATTTGAAAAATGATTTTGCCACAAAACTTAGCAACTTTCATACTCGAATAAAATTAACGAATCGTCAAAAAGAAATTATTTTTATGACCATCGATGGCAAAACAAGTAAAGAAATTGCTGAGATACTTAACATCTCAAAAAGAACTGTAGAGCACCATTTTGAATCTTTAATAAAAAGATTCCGCTGTAATAACAAATACCATGTTATTTACTATTTAATAAAGAATAATTTCATTATAATTAATGATTAAAGAATACTACCTTACCCGTTTGTAAATCATACATGGCGCCTACAATCTTCAATTTTCCTTCTTGGATTAATTCACGTATTACAGGGCTTTCTTTTGGAATCATTTTGACAACATTACGCACGTTATCTGCTGCAGCCGTATCGATAAATTTCTCACTATTACAATCTTTTTTTCCTAGAGTCTTCGTCGCTTGCACAATCGCTGGTTGGACCTTGGCGAGTAATGCTGTCAAATGACCAAGTTTCACATCTTGACAAGCACCGCGTACAGCTCCACAAGCATCATGCCCCATAACAACGATTAACTTTGCCCCGGCCACTTTGGTTGAAAATTCCATGCCACCCAGAACGTCACTATCAAAAACATTTGCTGCAATTCGCGTCACAAAAATATTACCAACGTTTTGATCAAAGACAATCTCCGGCGGAATGCGAGAATCGATACAGCTTAAAACAATGGCGCCCGGATATTGGCCCTTAGCCGATAACCCAGCTTTTTTAATCAAGTCAGTGGGTAAGCGCTGATGCTTAATAAACCGTTTATTGCCATCAATCAGACGATTCAACATTTGATCAGGCGTTAACTCTTTTTGGATAGATGCTGTGATAAGAGGTGCTTCCGAAACTGCTAAACTTGCTGAGCTATAAACCAACGCTGCAGGAATTAAAGCCGATAATAGTAGATTGAATCCTTTCATATTAAATTACTCCCTTTAGTAAATAGAATTACGCTAGAATAGCATCGACACATGCCTTCTCGCAACCTTTCCCACCTCTATCTGAACGCATCTCGGAATACAAAAATAATCATACTTTATTCGGTGTAACGATGTTAAACCAAAAAGGAAAGTTATCCAGCATATTTAGTAAAGTTATCAGCTTGTCTTCACTTCCCTGAATCTTTATATTGCCACTATCAATTTCTTGCTGTAAGGTTTTTTGTTTCAATAAAATTTGATTAAGTGTCTCACGATTTAGTGTAATCGTTGCATCGGCATCTTTTGCCTGAACATTTGCAATATGATTTAAAGAGCCATTTTCTAGCTCTAAAATGTATTTTTGATGCGTATCAGGAAACACAAGGTTCAAAATAATTTTTTGGTTATCTGCTTTATTACTATTTAAGCGAACACCCAGATAATCAAATAATAAATCGAGACTCATCGCACGTATAGTATCTGGACTTGCTGTATCTGGAGTACTTAATTTTTTTACACCTTCGCGTAATAATTCTTTTGCGCCACTTAAATAAAAGTTACGCCAAGGGCCCGATTCTGCTTGATAACCTAATTGCTCCAATGCATCCGCCTCAAGATTACGGGCCGCTTGATTATTAGGATCAGCAAAAACAACATGATTAAGCACTTGAGCGACCCAACGATAATGCCCTTTTTTATAATCTTCACGGGCTCTTTTTAAAATAGCATCTGCGCCACCCATATACTCTACATAATATTTACTCGCCTCAACAGGAGGCAACTCATGCAACGTAGCAGGATTACCATCAAAATATCCTAAGTATTTGACATAAGTCGCCTTAACGTCGTGATTTAGAGTTCCATAATATCCATGATTAGACCAATAATTGCTAAGTGCTTTAGGTAACTTAATTATTTCAGCGATCTGCGTCATCGTATAGCCATGATTTGCTAAACGAAGTGTTTGATCGTTTATAAATCGGTACAGATCGCGCTGCATTTTTAAGTGATGAATAATATTTTCCGTTCCCCATACAGGCCAATGATGTGGAGCAAACAATACTTTTGCATCCGATGCGCGCCATGGAGAGCGAAGCGAAGGCGCGTATTCCGCGGTAGGCTCGGATTTTTTGCCGAGCGTAAGCGACTGCAAAAAATCTTTACGAGCCGTCAAGTCATTTGAGAGCCCGTGCGTAGTCGAGCCGTGAGGTCGCGGAGCGCGGGCGACGAGGACGTCCGCGGCTATTTAAGTTGTCGCGTATTGCGAGTCGATTATTGACAGGGATGGCAATAATCTATCACGAGCATCGCGACACGCTTGGTTGCCCCATAAATAAATGGTCTCGTTTAAATATTTTGACCATGCCAATGCATCACGAATTTTTGCACCCCTCAAAGAATAAACATTATGCAAGGTATGTGTAGCATCCTCTGCAGTGCAAAGCGCATGATATTGTGGAATATAAAAAAACATTTTAGACGGTGCCTCATGACCTTCCCCCTAAACTAGTACCAGGACACCGATGAGATATTCATGTTAAGCAGCCTGTTTCGCAAATTCAATAGGCGGCATATAATTTAATGAACTGTGTGGTCTTTTAGTATTGTAGTGCTTTCTCCATTGGTTGATTTCATGTCGGGCTTCTTCAATTGAACGAAACCAGTGTTGATTTAAACATTCGTTGCGGAACTTGCCATTTAAGCTTTCAACAAACGCATTCTGAGTTGGCTTTCCAGGTTGAATGAAAGCAAGCTTGGTTTTGTTTTCCCTGGACCAAAAGAACATTGCTTTGCTTGTAAACTCTGTACCATTATCACAAACAATTTGTTTTGGCAGCCTGCGTTGCTCACTAAGCTCTGCTAGGAAGCGTGCCACCTGACGTCCTGATATAGAAAATGCTGTTAGCTGGCCAATAAGTTCACGATTAAAATCATCGATAATGTTTAGCACACGAAAACGCCTTCCATTGGCCAGCTGATCGTAAACAAAATCCATCGACCAACGCTCATTTCTCTGAGTCGGTGATGACATCACTAATCGTAGTCGCTGTATTTTTTTACGCTTTTTTGTACGCACCTGGAGCTTTTCTTCTTTGTAAATCCGGTAGGTTTTTTTCTTATTCATGACAAGCCCCTCTGCTTTTAAGAGGCTGTGAAGCATTAAATAACCATACCGAGAATACTGAGCTGCCAATTCTTTTAATCGAGCTCTAATCAACTCGTCTCGTCGCTTTTTGGTCCGTAACGGTAAGCCGTTCGACTTAGCCCGACTAGCTTGCAGGCCATTCGTTCACTCAGCTTAAAGGCGCTCATTAAGTGACAAACAACCTGCTTCTTGCTAGCAGGCGTTACCACTTTTTTGAAACAACATCCTTGAGCGCTTCATTTTCTAACATCTTTTCAGCCAGCAGCTTTTTTAACTTATTGTTCTCGGACTCCAGCTCTCGCAGGCGCTTAGCTTCGTTAACCTCTAGGCCAGCATACTTGCTACGCCAATTGTAAAAAGTACCGCCAGATATGCCTAAGCGACGGCACAGGTCTTCCACCTTAGCGCCACTTTCATGCTCTTTGATCGCTTTAATGATTTGTTCTTCTGTATAACGTTTTTTCATGTTGAGATCTCCTCGGTCGTAGAATAATTGGAAATCTCATCCATGTCATGGTGTTAAGTTTGGGGGAAAGGTCACTCAGAATCGGGGGCTAAATAAAAAATAAATTTCAAGCCCGCCAATGTTAAGGTTTGTTGGTTCTTATTAATAATTTTCGTGGGTGGAATCAACGAAACTGTACCAGTAGAAGTCGTCACACCAAGTCCAGCCCCTACCTGCCCCTTTACGGAAGGAGGTAACAAATTACCATACATATAACTTGCTCGCCGACTCATCGCATTTCCTGCCAGGACATTTTCTGCAACGGCATTCTTCATAAATCCCTCTGGAGCAACTATTTCTACTTTGCCATCTTTCACATCTTTCTCATTAATAACTCCTCGCACGCCACCATAGTGATCAACATGACTGTGCGTATATATCACTGCAACGATCGGTTTTTTGGGTCGGTGTTGATAATATAGATTTAAGGCCGCTTGAGCTGTCTCAGTAGAAATGAGAGGATCAACAATAACAATTCCATTGTTCCCTTCAATAAAGGTAATATTGGATAAATCAGCCGAACGTACCTGATCAATATTGTCTGTCACCTTGTATAACCCCGCCATTACTACGAGTTGCGATTGTCGCCACAAACTCGGATTGACAGTATCAGGTGATTTAGCACCTTTTTGAATGAAAGAAAACTTGCTTAAATCCCAGATCGTTTGTCCTTTTGCATTTTTTATCACACCATTATTGGGCAAAGGTGCAATGAACCCACGTTCCGCATTTTTAAAAGATTGCGTATCGTTAAAAGGCAATGTAGTGAGAAGGGCTTGGTTTTTTGAGATTGTCGTTGCCGTTGCATCTTTTGGTGAGTCTACAGCATAGGCTGGTATCATAAAAAAGCTTATTAAGGACATTGTTAACGTGCATAGCGAGATAGTGATCTTCCTTGTCATGGTGGCGCTCCTAAAGTTACTCTGAATAACTACTTTTTTTCTAACTATACTAGAATATAGCTCTATAATAAAGGGTATAATCGAATGCTTATATTCTTTTAGAACTCTCCTCCGTCTCTAAAAAGTAATCAATAAAGGCTCTTACTTTGGGTTGCACAAAGCGACGTTTAGGGTAATGGTAATAAACACTTGCATGACTAGCCTGATAATCGGGTAACACTTCCAGCAATGCTCCCTGCTTGAAACTATCTTCTAACACATATAAAGGTAACTGCACTAGCCCTAGACCTTCTTTTGCACAATCGATCATGGCAGATACACTATTAATTACTAGATAAGGCTCCAAGTGAATCTGATAACCTGGCTTCAATTTAATGACCTGATCTATGCTTCTGCTAGTATGGACAATGTAACGATGCTGTTGCAAATCATCTAATTTTTTAGGTTTTCCCATTTCTTTAAAATAATGAGGTGATGCACATAAAATATAGCGCGTCGTTGCCATTCTTTTCTGGATAACTTCGCCAGGATTTGGTACGGGTAGTGAAAAACCTACCGCTATGTCTATTTGCTCTTCGTAAAAATCAGGAACTCGCTCGGTCAAATCGATAGTCATATTTATTTTAGGATATCGTTTTAAAAAATCCTTTAGTCGAGGAAAAATAAGCTTACGTGCGAAATAATTAAAACAAACCACATGCAAGCGCCCTTGAGGCTCTTGGTTAAATTGCTGGCATATCGATCTCGTGTCATCCAATTCTCGCTTTAGACGTAAACACTGTTCTAATAGTGCTTCCCCTTGAGGCGTTAATTGTAACGCTCGTTTATGCCGGTCAAATAACTGTGTCTGTAACTGTACCTCGAGTCGTTTAATCTGCTTACTCAAAGACGCCTTGGTCAACCGCAGTTTTTTAGCCGCCTGAGTAATACCTCCCAATTGGGCGACATAAGTAAATAATTCGAATCGATCTAAATCTGACATTTCTGTTAACCAAAATGAAACAATTGTTACCCATTCTAGCAATATTCGTCAAAAAAAGAAACAGATATAATTGTGAACCATCAGTTAAAAGCAACGCGGGAAAAATCATAAGTGATTAATAAATATAAAAAATTGTCTTTATTGGGGCTATGTTTAAGCTTCTTCATGGTGATTCTTGATGCCACCATTGTCAATGTCGCTCTACCCAGCATCCAACACGCCTTTGACAGCACCCTATCAAATCTACAATGGATAGTCGCGGGCTATACACTGGTATTTGCATGCTTGCTAATATTTGTAGGCAACTTAGCTGTAGAACTCTCGACTTGATCTGACAGTTGAGATTTATCGGACATATTTTCTGTCCGATAGATCGGATTCTAATTACTCCTCTACCAGTTGCGTGTCGTGATTACTGTGCGCCTTATTCAATTCATCTGCCGACACGCTTGGAATAGTTTTACCAAGCGTGTCGCGATGCTCGTGATAGATTATTGCCATCCCTGTCAATAATCGACTCGCAATACGCGACAACTTAAATAGCCGCGGACGTCCTCGTCGCCCGCGCTCCGCGACCTCACGGCTCGACTACGCACGGGCTCTCAAATGACTTGACGGCTCGTAAAGATTTTTTGCAGTCGCTTACGCTCGGCAAAAAATCCGAGCCTACCGCGGAATACGCGCCTTCGCTTCGCTCTCCATGGCGCGCATCGATAGTTTATCTAATTCTTTTTCTTGTGCCAAATGCTTTGCATCAAGAAAAGTTTGCATGGGTGTTTTTCCATAACAACGCTCGCCGGAATGGGGCCTGACCTCATTATATGTTTTGATCCACGCATCAACGTCTTGTTGTAATTCTTCTAGGGAACGATATATTTTTTTTCGAAAAGCAACATCATAAAATTCTTGTTTAATCGTTTTATGAAAACGTTCACAAATACCATTGGTCTGCGGAGAACGTGCGCGTGTTTTCGAATGGTCAATGTCTTCAACTGCTAAATAAAGTTGATAGGCGTGGTTCTCAATTTTTCCACAATATTCCGTCCCGCGATCCGTGAGCATACGCAGCAATCGGATACCTTGCTCATTAAACCATGGCAATACACGTTCATTTAATAAATGAGCTGCCGTCATCGCTGTTTTCTCCGTGTATAACTTCGCAAAAGCGATTCTGCTATAGGTATCGACAAAAGTCTGCTCATAAATACGGCCAACGCCCTTCATCGTGCCAACATAATACGTATCCTGAGAACCTAAATAACCTGGGTGTTCTGTTTCAATCTCGCCGTGCGCTTCTTTTTCTCGTTTTGATTTTTCTAATGCTTGTCATTGTTCTTCCGTTAATAACATACCGTCTTGCGCCGATTTCGCTTCAAGCGCTTTTAGTCGCTTCTTAAAAGTCTCTAGATCATTACGTAGCCACACCGAACGAACTCCGCTGCTCGATACGATAATGCCTCGCGCCAGTAATTCATTGGCCGCACGTGCCTGACCTAACGCTGGGTTTTCAATAGCCAAAGCAATTACCGCTTCTTCTACATGTAACGGCACTCTATTTTTTTCATTCGGTTTCTTCTTACTCATATCATGGAGTGCTTCTTCGCCACCATTTTCATAAAGTGTTTTGAAACGGTAAAAACTGTCGCGTGAATAACCCATAACCTTGCAGGCTTGTGAAACATTTCCCAATTGTTTAGACAGCTCTAGTAAACCTAATTTGGGTTTGATAATCTTTTCGGATACACTGGTCATAATGACACTCCTCGTGTTGGTTGTTTAAGGTTGGTCAATTAAATTTTACTCTAACTGACCAGGAGTGTCAGATCAAGTCTGAAGGTTTACAGATAACAGCTCGACGATGTTGATAAGCGTTTTGTACAAGTTTCGAGTTCTTAGTCACGGCTGCTACATTTTCAGGTGCATCATAATCCCCATAATATTTTCTAACGATGCGCGCCATGGAGAGCGAAGCGAAGGCGCGTATTCCGCGGTAGGCTCGGATTTTTTGCCGAGCGTAAGCGACTGCAAAAAATCTTTACGAGCCGTCAAGTCATTTGAGAGCCCGTGCGTAGTCGAGCCGTGAGGTCGCGGAGCGCGGGCGACGAGGACGTCCGCGGCTATTTAAGTTGTCGCGTATTGCGAGTCGATTATTGACAGGGATGGCAATAATCTATCACGAGCATCGCGACACGCTTGCAAACAAAACCTTTCCTCCGACAGGGGCATGAAAATGATGGTAATCCAAAGGGCCTAACTGCGTGTATAAAAGAGGCCCTCCATTAAACTTGTCTGCTAAATTGATAGTTACTCCAGAAAAAATAGCATTAAACTTTAAGTCGTCTCCTTTTGCAATAATATCTTTGCTCAACTTTAAGTGTTTTTCTAACAGCTTAATAGAGCCATCGTTAGGCGAGACGACTATTTGGTTATCGTCATACCCGTCTATAGGACGGGCACCGGGTTTTAATGATCTAACAAAAAACTCATTGTAACTTTTAAAACCGGAGTCGGGAATTATAAAATCAGCCATATTAATTTTTTTACTTTTGAAGAACAGTGGGATGTTTTTTGTAGAAGAAGGGCTATTTAAATAATCTCCTTTAGCATTTAAAAATTGTGACATCCAATATTGTATCATGTCGTTATTCAAAAAAGGTTTAGCCTGCTCTATTTTTGTAAGATCTTGAAATTTTAAAGCCATACTCAATGCATTATCTGGTCTTGGGAGAAAATACATCCATTTCACTAAGAAATTATAAAAATCTTTTTCAGTTTTTTGATACCAGAAATTACCATTGGGGGCAGCTTTTAAAGCAGTATTCAAAAGCTCTTTTATTTTGATGTTGCAAGTCATAATGTTCTGAAAACCACTCAATGCTAACTCTTGCTGGTTCTTTACACCTTGCAGTTTCACCGTATGACTGACAATCCATCTCGACCTAACATTAGAATTATTCGCAGTTGCCACACTTGCCCCGACGCAACTCAAGCTCACGGAAATGAAAAAAAAGCCTTTAATTATCTTATTTACCTTCATATTGGACTTTGGATAAATAAAATCCCTTGCCAGTTAGGACAATAATCAAAAAATGTGAGTTTCTAAATCTTAAGCTGTTTTTTGCAGCAATTCGTAGAATTGCTCAGGTGTAAAATTTATTTTATCCAACCATGATTTTACTATCCCAATCAAATCCTCTATTTTTTCAGGGTCTGAGTTTTGCGTCTTTTCTTCAGTCCTCTGAATCGTTTTAATTTTTGAGTTGCTATTTTTGAAAATAGCAGGATGTCGCGTGCGTTTCCCCTGCGTATCACCTTTGGTTCTGCCTTGCGGATTACCGCGTGGTTTGCAGAGATTAGCAGGCGTGCCAACGGTATCAAGCACCGTAGAAAAACCCCGTTGCGTTTGTGAAGGGGTCGCAGTTATTGATGGTTTTTCGTTATCCACTTGGAAGCTCGGCAAATACCGCTCCCATTTTTTCGGTAAAATCGGGGCAAGATTCCTCGCTAGATAAAGTTGCGTATACGCTAATGCTGTCATCCGCCACCAATCTTCTTCGTGCTTAACATCCGGTGTTTGGTATCGGTCAAATAACAGTTTGTCTTTACCAAAACGAAAGTAGTGTTCAATGTCATAGCGTCTATCGTAATAGTGATACGCTTCTAATGCTGTGATTTCATTACGTCGTTCACCAGCGAGTCCTAACCAGAGTGGATTTTTATATAAAGATTTACCGTTAGCATCAACCGCAACCAATTGCACAACAGTAACAGGATGCTCATATCCTTTAAATTGCTTTGAACCACGCAGTAATTGGTCACGCCATATTTTAATCTCCAATTGGTAAGTTTTGCCACTGCGGGTTGTAATGGGTTGCTGCACAATCTCATCGGATTCACGGTGAGTCGTGCTGTCGTTTAGTTTCATCGCATCACCATAGCGTTTTATACTTCCTGAGGTATTATCTTCTATTGATGCGGGCGCGAAAACATTACGGGTACTGTTAAAACGGAAAAGATGTACCCAATTGGGATTTTCGCTAACCAGTTTACGGCAAGCTTCTGTACCATATTTTGAATCAGCCACGCTAACCACCAATTTATGAGTAAGCGCTAAGTCTGCAATACAACGGTTAATTTGCTGCATCCCAACTACATTGCCTTTTTCATCGCTTTTAACGCGCCTCGTATCCAGTGGAACTAACCAATGCTTTTCTTGAGCTGCACCATCATTGGGCAATAGTGATACCGTTGAATATTCATGTCCAATGGTAATCGGTTTGTTACCCGGTGCTGGATTAGGGCTGTAAACCACATGGCGATCTTCAACACAGTGTGCACTTTGACGCGACTGTGGTGTCGTATCCGCAATAATGATCACACGGTCATCGCTATGACTCACATGTTCATATTGTATTTTCATCATGCTATCCCAACAATTTGCTACCGACAAACCATCGCTAATCGCATCGGTAATACTACTGTATTCACGTTCAAAGTATGGCGATTCACATAATTCTATGGGTGTTTTGCAGCGATGGCCATGGCTTGAAAGGGCATCGAGTAAATTCATATTGGCATCGCGTCGCGCGGGGAAGATGTTGTAGAGGAATGTACGGAATTGTTTTAGTTTTTCTGTCGCTAACATCGTTTGTTCCTTATTTTATTTTTTCGAACAAACGTTGTTTACAACGTAAAATTTTTTTTCGGTTTCTATGTCAAGCAATTTTTAATTATTTTTATAAATTTATCCAAAGTCCAATATGAAGTAACAAAGAGGTGATCTCATGACAAAGAAGACTCGAAAATACACACCGGAATTTAAACAAGAAGCAATCCATCTAGCACTCAGTTCTCCTTCCGTGTTAAGCGCTGCAAAAGACTTAGGCATGCCCGAAGCGACCCTCCACACCTGGGTGGATAAAGCCAGGAAGAGTGGTGAAGTGATTCATCCCAGCGCAAAGCAACCGGTCAACATAGGGGAACTCATTGAATAAAATCAACAGCTTAAGAAGCGACTGGCACGACTGGAACAGGAGAAAGCCATTCTAAAAAAGGCGGCCACGTACTTCGCGAAAGAACTCGAGTGAAGTACAGCTTTATTCAAAAGCACGCCCAACTATTTGGAATTAACTTGCTATGTGATATGTACTGGGTGTCAGTCGTAGTGGTTATTATGACTGGCTATCGCGACCTATGAGCCCACGTGAGCAAGCAAACCAACAATTAGATGAAAAAATTAAGGTAATTTATATGAGAAACAAACAACGTTACGGTTCACCACGTATAACTCGTGCATTGCAAGCGGAATCGATTTCCTGCAGTCACACGCGTATTGAGCGGCGTATGCGCTCCATGGGCTTAAAAGCACTTGCCAAGCGTAGATTTAAAATAACCACAGACTCGGGTCACAACAAGCCTATTTTTGAGAATATTTTAAAGAGAGATTTCACGAGAACGGCGATCAATCAAAAATGGGTGAGTGATCTGACGTACATTCCAACCCGTGAAGGTTGGTTGTATTTAGCGGTGGTTATCGATGTGCATTCACGTTCGGTTATTGGCTCGTCAATGAATAAAAGCATGAAACAAGATTTAGTGTGTGATGCGTTATTGATGGCGTTATTCAAACGAAAATATCCAAAGCAAGTGATTATACACTCTGATCGGGGCAGTCAATATTGTTCGAAAAAATATAGGGAAATCATCAAGCAAAACAAGCTGATTGGTTCAATGAGCAGAAAGGCTAATTGTTGGGATAATGCCATTGCAGAAAGTTTTTTCCATACCCTAAAAACGGAACTTGTGCATGTGAATGATTACACAACACGCGCTGAAGCAAGGCAAAGTCTTTTTCAGTATATTGAAGGCTATTACAATCACAGAAGAATGCATTCAGCTATTGACTACAAGACCCCCGTTGCGCTTGAATGTGCTGCGTAAAATCGAAAAAAAATGTGTCCGGTAAAGTGAGGGAAGATCACCTGGGGATTGATTGGTGGTGGTGTTCCACAGTTGGTTAATGGCGAACTTTATGTCGTAGTAACAAATAGTGAGGGACTGTTTATTAGTTTGTGTAAATCGCGTCAGTCAGAATTATGAATCAGCCATTGTGTTAACTGATTTTTTAATTTTATCAAAAACTACATTGCGTTCAAATTAATTTCCTCTCTTATGAATTTTAAGTTTTATACAAAATCCGCCAGGCGATCTTCAAACATAAGGGCAAAACGATTCATGGCGGCACCCCAGTCTCGAATCGGCATGGTCCATTTTTTGGCTATATTTTTTAACCCTAAATAGAGTTGTTTTAAAGCGGCATCGTCCGACGGAAAAACTCGTTTATTTTTAATAACTTTTCGGATACTCATGTTCAGTGATTCAATAGCGTTAGTGGTATAAATCACCCTCCGAATTTCTGCCGGATAAGCAAAAAATGGCACAATGCGCTCCCAATGAGTCAACCAACTTTTGGCAATCGAGGGAAATTCAGCATCCCATTTCTCAGAGAAACTCGTCAGCGCCAATTCTGCTTCTTCAACCGTACTGGCCGAATAAATAGCTTTTAAGTCAGCGGCCACTTCTTTTTTCTTTTTCCAACCCACATAGCGCAATGAATTCCGCACCATGTGTACAATGCAAAGCTGTACTTGAGTGTTAGGATACACAGCGCCAATCGCATCAGGAAAGCCCGTTAGCCCGTCAACGCAACAAATCAGGATATCTTCTAGGCCTCGATTTTTTAACTCCGTTAATACATTCAACCAGAATTTAGCGCCCTCATTTTGGCTAATCCAAATACCTAGCAATTCTTTTTGCCCATCGATATTAATTCCTAAAGCCAAATACAATGCCTTATTGATAACCTTTTTATCTTGCTGCACTTTAATCACTAAAGCGTCCAAATACACAATCGGATACACCTTGTCCAACGGACGACTTTGCCAAGCCTTCACTTCTTCAATCACTTCGTTGGTTACTGTAGAAATGAGACTCGAACAAATAGTTGTGCCATACAAATCTTTCAACTGATCTTGAATATCACGGGTAGTCATACCCCGTGCATAAAGACTCATAATTTTGTCATCCAAATCATCAAAGCGGGTTTGATGTTTTGGAATCAATTGCGGTACAAACTCATTGTTACGATCACGAGGAACCTCAATGGTCATCTCGCCATCTGTTGTTTTGATCGTTTTTTGGCTGTGCCCATTGCGGGAATTACCACTATTGTGGCCAGACACTTCGTGTTTTGCATAACCCAGCGCGTCCGTCAGCTCCCCTTCCAGAATACGCTCCGTCAGTGCCTTTTTTAACTCCTTTAACAAACCAGTATCACCGAAAATATCAGATGCGGTCTTGGTATGTTTGAGAAAATATTCCACAACCTGTGGATCTAATTTATTGGTTTTCATTGCCATAGTCAAAGACTCCGTATAATTTTAACGACCTTTCCCTGACTATCGCATTTACACAATCTTATTTACAGACCCAATAGTGACGCGACAGTTTATGTTGATACTAATCTTGGGCTGAATATTCTTTAACATCTTCAGTGGCCTACATTCTCTGCATTTTGATGCGTCGACCAGTTTGTCGCACTTCAGAGTTGATTATACCGTTAGTTGGGGAATACTTTCTCTTCCCTGTCGCGCAAGATGCCTAGACATTTTTTCTTTTTGTGAAGAACTAAAAAAGCCAAATGTACTCAACCCTCCTGCAAGCACGCCTCCTACTGTCCCTCCGACAATAGCACCTTTAGATCCTGCAGCAATAGCTCCAATAATTGCCCCGATAATACTTCCAATCCCAGGATTCACAACGGAGGCTAGCGCACCTCCCCCAATAGCTCCCAGGGTAACTCCCAAGGTAAAACCTATCCCAGTGCAGATGACAATTGCCATAAGTTTGCTAAATCTGCCCCATCCGGATAATTTTTTCTTTGCACCAGCTTCATATCTATCTATAGCCGCAAGTTTATCTCCTTCGTTTGTTTCTGGTGAATTCATTATTATAAGCATCTTGGTGAATTCTTGTAATTGTTGATAAGAATACGTTTTCCAGTGATGAAAATGATCTAGCTCATTTTTGCTATGAGGTTTATAAGCCATTAAACATAGATCAGTAAACAACAAGCCTAGCAGCTCTAGACAGCTTTTATTAAATATTAATATTGGATCTTGATTTGGATCTTGATTTGGATCTTGATCGAGTATTAGTTCAGCATATGGATTTGCAATGCTATCGACTAACCAGTTACTGCTGTTTAAAACAAACCAATATTTTTTTAGATCCAAATTACAAGATTTCAGTGCAAGTATGGCTTGCTGTAATCCTTTATTATGTTTCAGATTGTCCCAGTTGGACGAGAGGTTAATGCCATATTTATCAAGTGCCAACACAAATTTACGTAGGACTTCATCGGACTTGATGATCTCCCAATTTGCTTTTATGTCAATACCTGCACAATTGAGAAGAATACAAACAGCAGAAACATCACTTTGGGTAAAAATAATATCAGTGTTTTCTTTATTACCAATACCATGATTTTTCAAAACCCATGCGGCAAAAACAGGATGATATTTATTTTCATTTAGAAAAAACTTTAAAGAGTCAATTTGATTAACGATATGATTGATACGCTTGGCGAGTTCACTATCACTATCAGGACAATCTATCGCACGAAGCCATAACTCATAGCCACTTAAGCCATGTTCGTTTCCCCTCCTTAAACCGGGGTACGGCACAATTTCAGGAAGTAGGTGACTACCCAGTATATTAAGGCAACGAATTAGGCAACTTGCATAAAAATTTAGATCATTTTCCCTTTCAATCGAGCGATAAAAATCATCGAAACCATTCAAATTCAATGCTTGCTCTTTCAAGAATTCTATATATTGATCTTGTATGAACATAAAATAGCTACCTATTAAAGGAGGCTGTGCTAACCATCGTCACGAATTCGCACAGTGGCGGTATTCTGGCATTGAACGAAATTTTGTCTCGTAAGATGACAACTATTTTGCGACACTATGGCCCGCTTCTTGCCTCTCCATTGCTCGTATCGAAATATCAATAGTTATACTTACCAAAAAAAATTAACCCTTTATGAAAAAAATACCAATATCCAGGGTATATTTATCTAAAAAATTAACTCATGCCTATTTTTTAAACAATGCCTGATAATGTTCAACTATACACAAAACTCTCTTAACTAAACCGCTTTTGCGACTAAAAACCCCAGCGCGGTCGCAAGTAGGCAAAAAATGATAGAAGCAAAAATGTTCATGGCGGCTGTTGCAAATGAACCGGCTTGAATGAGCGACACGGTGTCTAAGCTAAAACTCGAAAATGTCGTGAATCCACCTAACAAGCCAATGAATATTCCCGCACGCCAGAACGCATTCAACTCGAAGCGACCCACCAGCACACCTGCCAATAATCCAATGATAAAAGACCCTAAAATATTAACGAATAAAATTCCCCACGGAAAATTTCTAGGCAAGAATTCATTCACGGCTGTCGATAACAAAAAGCGCAACAGCGAGCCGAGAGCCCCGCCGATTAATACTGCTATCGATGCGCGCCATGGAGAGCGAAGCGAAGGCGCGTATTCCGCGGTAGGCTCGGATTTTTTGCCGAGCGTAAGCGACTGCAAAAAATCTTTACGAGCCGTCAAGTCATTTGAGAGCCCGTGCGTAGTCGAGCCGTGAGGTCGCGGAGCGCGGGCGACGAGGACGTCCGCGGCTATTTAAGTTGTCGCGTATTGCGAGTCGATTATTGACAGGGATGGCAATAATCTATCACGAGCATCGCGACACGCTTGGATTTCTTCGGTTAAGATCATGTATCTTGCTCCTTACCCGGAGGCTTATTCAACCTCAGTCAGCTTGCGCAAATTCTCAAGCTTTTCTTTAATTTTAATCTCTAACCCACGGTTAAAAGGATAATAATAACAACGCCCTTTAAGTGCTTCCGGAAAATAATTTACGCCCGGTGCAAATGCATTTTCCTCATCATGGGCATAACGATACCCTTTTCCATAATCCAGCGACTTCATCAGTTTTGTCGGTGCATTACGCAATTGAAGCGGCACCTCCAAACTGCCCTCGCTCTGCGCATCTTTCCAGGCTGCATTAAATGCTTTGTAAATTGCATTACTTTTGGGTGCGCAGGCACAATAAGCAACCGCCTGCGCAATAGCAAGCTCCCCCTCGGGGCTGCCCATGCGCTCAAAGGTTTCCCACGCATCCAATGCTAAATGCAATGCCCGCGGATCGGCATTACCAATATCTTCGCTTGCCATGCGCAACACCCGTCGCGCCACATAAAAAGGATCACAACCCCCATCCAACATACGCGCTAACCAATAAAGTGCTGCATCGGGATCAGAGCCGCGTACGGATTTATGGAGTGCAGAAATTTGATCGTAGAAGGCTTCACCATGATTATCGAAACGCCTCAGCCCATCGGTAAGCACTTTATCAACATCGTCTTCGGAAATAACGTGTTTGCCATTTTTTTCTTCTGCAAAATCAGAGAGTACTTCTAAAATATTCAAGCATTGTCGAGCATCGCCATCGGCAAATCTTACAATGCGCTGTTTGAGCTCGGGCGCTAATTCAATCTGACGATCACCTAACCCACGCTCTTTATCGCGCAATGCTGCCTCTAAAACAGTCGTTAATTGTTTTTCCGTGAGACCTTTTAGCACATAAACTCTCGCGCGAGAAAGCAACGCGTTGTTGAGTTGGAAAGATGGATTTTCCGTTGTGGCTCCAATTAAAATCACCGTACCATTTTCAACATGAGGCAAAAACGCATCTTGTTGGGCTTTGTTAAAACGGTGCACTTCATCGACAAACAAAATGGTAGCTTGATGCTCCTTTCGCGCAAGTTCCGCGCGCTTCACAATCTCGCGAATGTCTTTCACCCCTGCCAATACAGCGGAAATACGCTCGACTCTCGCACCAGCACTATCTGCCAAAATATGAGCCAACGTAGTTTTTCCCGTACCCGGTGCACCCCATAAAATCATGGAGTGTAATCTGCCTTGCGTAATTGCTCGATACAATGGCTTACCTGCTGCCAGTAAATGCGATTGACCAACGTACTCTTGAAGATTGCGTGGTCGCATACGTACAGCTAACGGCGAAAACTCATTCATTGACTTACAACATCCACACCCGGAGGTGGTTTGAATTGAAATAAACGCGATGAAAGCGGCTGGTTTAACCGAATATGATTAAACGTGAAGATGCTTGTTTCGTCCAAGCTATTCACGATTTTCATCCGCGTCAACTGCCTTTTATTAAACTGCAGTTCGACCGATTTAAAACTCACATTACTCGCTTGCTTTGGCGTGAGTAAAAACGTCTGGGGCCGTTCTGACAGCGCGACAACATTAAACTGATTCGTTAAGTCTGACACGGAACCACTTAATAATGAAGCAGGATTTATATTTGCTTTTTGATCCAACGAACGTTGAGTGGCTTGCTGCAAATCCACGTCATACGTCCACAAGGTTTTTCCATCAATAATGACGATTTGTTTTGTGGGTGTATCCGACTCCCAACGACAACCACCAGGACGCTTGATCATCACGCGCCCATAGGTTCTTTGTTTGATGGCACCATTGGCATCCACAGTTACCTGATCAAATTTAGCTTGATAGGTTTGAAAACCTTGTAACAATTTCCCTAGCGCAATAACGGCATCTTTGCTTGGAGCAAACGCCAAGCCACTTATAAATAAAGTTAAAAAAACAATAAGATGAACAATTTTTTTAATGATCATTATAAAATCCTGACACTTAATCTCCGCCCCCTACTGGCGCTGGAGCTAATACCTCACGTGTGCCGTTGTTTTCCATTGGACTGACAACACCAGCAGCCTCCATCGCCTCTACGATGCGTGCAGCTCGATTATATCCAATCTTGAATCGTCGCTGTATACTCGAAATAGAAACCCGCCGACTACGAACGACCATCTCAACGGCTTGATCGTAAAATGAATCACGCTCACCATCATCAGGCGCACTCCCGAGGGCTGCATCCGTATAACCACTCGTGTCTTGACCAAAATCGCTTTCTAAAACACCATCAACATAATCCGGTTCGCTGTGTTCTTTCAGATAAGCGACTACACGATGCACTTCATCATCATCCACAAAAGCACCGTGCACACGCACGGGCACACCCGTGCCCGGTGCAAGATAAAGCATGTCACCATAACCTAACAATTGTTCTGCACCCTGTTGATCCAGAATAGTTCTTGAGTCAATTTTTGAGGATGTTTGGAAGGCAATTCGCGTTGAAATGTTTGCTTTAATTAACCCCGTAATGACATCCACCGATGGACGCTGTGTCGCAAAAATTAAATGCACACCTGCTGCTCGCGCTTTTTGAGCTAAGCGTGCGATTAACGTTTCTACTTTTTTACCCACGACGACCATCATATCGGCAAACTCGTCGGCCAAAACAACTATATAAGGTAATTCTTGAAGTTCATCGGCATCTTCATTGTTTTTTTGCTGAATTGGGTCTAATAGCGGCGCCCCATTTTTACGCGCTTCTTTAATTTTAGCGTTGTAACCAGCAATATTGCGCACGCCTAACGATGCCATTAATTGATAACGACGTTCCATCTCAACGACACACCATCGCAAGGCAGTGGCAGCATCTTTCATATTGGTGACGACGGGGGTTAGCAAGTGCGGAATCCCATCATAAATGGATAGTTCCAACATCTTCGGATCGATCAAAATAAATCGAAGTTGCTGAGGCGTTGATTTATAAAGCAAACTCAATAGGATAGCATTCAAACTTACAGATTTACCTGAACCCGTCGTGCCTGCGACCAACAAGTGCGGCATTTTCGCTAAATCTACAACGACTGGGTGACCCGCAATGTCTTTCCCTAATGCTAACGTTAAACACGAACGTGCATTTTGATATTGCTTCGTACCCAATACTTCTTGAAGATAAACAACCTCGCGATGTTCATTTGGCAACTCCAAACCGATAACAGATTTACCTGGAATAACCTCTACTACCCGCACGCTCAATACGGATAACGAACGGGCTAAATCCTTGGCCAAGTTGCTAATCTTACTAACCTTAGTGCCGGCCGCTAACTGTAATTCATAACGTGTGACAACAGGACCGGGATGCACAGCAACTACTTTCGTGTCTACCCCAAAATCGGCCAAACGCAACTCTACTTCTCGCGACCGCTCTTCCAATTGCTGGTCGCTATAGCGCGCATTTGGATCGTGCGGCGGTGTATCTAATAAAGACAGCTTCGGCAAGACATCGGACTTTGAATAACGCGGCGTCTTAAAATCCATTTCAGCCTCATCGACCAAATCCGGTCGCTCGCTAATAGCAATAACCGGTTTTGGAGCCTGGTAAATTCCAACAGAGGGCGCCTCATTTTTAACAACTCTCGTCGAAACTTCTGGCTCTACTTTACTAATTACCAGTTTTTCTTCTTTTTTCTCAAAGAGCCCCCGAATATTAGAAAAAATGGCGAGAAATGATTTCCAACGAATTTTTTTCACGATCGATTGCGCCATCTTAGTAAGCTGCATTACAAAAGAACCGAGTCGCTCCAATAACTGAAACCAGGACAAACCCGTAAATAAAGTTATGCCAATCAAAAACAAAGCGACTAATATTAAACTAGTTCCGACATTATTAAATACCGGCAGCAACTGCGTAGCGATGACCGTGCCTAAAATCCCACCTGAATTGAGTGGCAAATTCGCGCTGGGTGAATGATCTAGCATGGCCGCCATCGATGAACCGGCACACAAAATTAAAATAAATCCAGCGACACGCATACAAAGTAAAGGCCATTTAAATGGCTCATCTCGATGTTCCTCATGGCGATGACGATAAAATAACCAAGCTGCATAACTCAGCATTAAAGGAAAAATATAAGCCAAGTAACCAAACAGATACAAAAAGAAATCCGATATCCATGCACCCGCTCGCCCACCGGCATTTGCGACATGCTGAATATGGGCGGCATACGACCAGCCCGGATCAGCGCGATGATAAGACACTAAAGCAATAAATAAAAATACTGAGAGTGCTAGGGTTAAGATCAGAGACCCTTCACGTACTCGATAGCGTAGATGCAACCGAGCCGTTGGCGATCCATTTTCATTGGTTTTTGTCTTTTTATTACGTTTTGAACGGCTCAAGGTAGAGCTCCTTTATGCTCCTAATTAATCGTTTCATTATATGTCTATCATTTGGAAATTTCATGGGCTGATTTCGGGCTTAATCGCTAATTCCACTTTAGCGAATATAGTGGTAAGCTAGCGGGCCTATGACAAAAGAACGACAACATTCACGCTTAATCATATTAGGTTCCGGCCCCTCTGGCTATACAGCAGCGATTTATGCGGCTCGGGCGAATCTCAACCCTACGCTCATTACTGGCATCGAGCAAGGCGGCCAATTAATGACCACCACCGATGTCGACAATTGGCCTGGTGAGGCTCCTGGACTTCAGGGTCCAAAGCTGATGGAGCGAATGCTTGAGCATACTAAACGCCTTGAAGCTAATATTGTTTTTGATCAAATTGTAAAAGCAGATCTCAGCAAACGCCCCTTCACCTTAATTGGCGATAGCGGCGAGTACACTTGCGATGCTTTAATTATCGCAACAGGCGCAACGGCACGTTATCTGGGCCTACCCTCCGAACAAGCGTTCATGGGTAAAGGCGTATCCGCATGTGCTACCTGTGATGGTTTTTTCTATCGCGGTAAAAAGGTCGCTGTAGTCGGTGGCGGCAATACAGCCGTTGAAGAAGCGCTTTATCTTTCACATATTGCGTCTGAAGTCACACTCATTCATCGTCGCGATAAACTACGTGCAGAAAAAACCCTTGCAAACCAAATCATCGGCAAGACTGCAAATGGGAATATGTCCATCGAGTGGGATTATCGCGTCGATGAAGTGCTGGGTAATGATCAGGGCGTCACTGGCGTTCGCATCAAAAATGTCAAAGACAACAACACCAAAGAACTCGATGTTGACGGTGTGTTTATTGCCATCGGGCACGATCCAAATACCAAAATTTTTAAAGGCCAACTAGACATGGATGACACGGGCTATCTGAAAGTGAAGTCCGGCATCAACGGCGATGCAACGGCTACCAATATACCTGGCGTTTTCGCTGCGGGTGATGTGGCTGATAAAATCTACCGTCAGGCAGTTACCGCCGCGGGCACAGGTTGCATGGCTACATTAGATGCTGAAAAGTATCTTGATAGTTTGGAATCCCATTGATAAAGCACTCATTATAAGGCATTATTGTCTACAAATTTATTGAGGTTATTTACAACAATGCCAAAAGAAGAATCCATTGAAATGCAAGGTGTCGTGATCGACAGCCTGCCCAATACAACATTCCGCGTAAAACTCGAAAACGGTCACGTGGTCACCGCACATATTTCCGGTCGCATGCGCAAGCATTATATTCGGATTTTGACCGGTGATAACGTCACTGTTGAACTCACGCCTTATGATTTAACACGCGGAAGAATTGTATATCGTGATACCGGCAAAAGACGCCCGGAACAACAAAAAGACTCAGATGATTCTACTACTGAAAAGTAACTGGATGGCGAATTCGCAATTCACCCTTTTCAATGCCAACTTCAACTTCATCACCGTCTTCTAAATTTCCAAATAATAACTCATCGGCAAGCGGTAATTTTAATTTTTCTTGAATTAACCGCGCCATCGGTCTTGCGCCCATTTTTTGATTGTAACCCTGCTTTGCCAAGCATTGTTTTGCCGCCGATGTGACACTTAATTTCACACCCTTTTCTTTGAGCTGATCACGTAATTCACGTATAAATTTATCTACAACTTTCAGTACCGTCGCATCATCTAGATATTTAAACTGAACCGTTGCATCTAAACGATTGCGAAATTCGGGTGAAAAACAATGTTTGATGGCACTCATACTTTCTTGTTGCTCATCTTGTACGGCAAAGCCAATAAATCCTCGCTCCAAATTTTCTGCACCAGCATTCGTCGTCATGACAATGATGACATGACGAAAGTCTGCCTTGCGCCCATTATTATCGGTCAAGTGACCATAATCCATCACTTGTAATAAAATATTGAAAATATCGGGATGCGCTTTTTCAATTTCATCGAGCAATAGCACCGCGTGTGGATGTTTGCGAATTGCCTCCGTCAACAATCCTCCTTGATCGTAACCGACATAACCGGGTGGCGCACCAATTAATCGCGATACCGTGTGACGCTCCATATATTCGGACATATCGAATCGAATTAATTCAATACCTAATTCTTTTGCTAATTGCCGCGTGACTTCCGTCTTACCAACACCCGTAGGCCCTGCCATTAAGAAAGAACCCACAGGTTTATTAACATCATTTAGACCCGCGCGCGATAATTTAATCGCATCACACAATGTTTCAATCGCTTCTTCCTGCCCAAAAACCACTCGTTTTAATTTACGCGGCAATTGCATGAGAAGCTGTTTGTCGGAGCTACTAATCGTTTGAATCGGAATTCTTGCAATTTTTGCAATGACCACTTCAATCTCTTCTGCCGAGATCGTTTGTTTGCGCTGACCATCCATTTGCAATCGTTCAAAAGCACCCGCCTCATCGATCACATCGATCGCTTTGTCAGGCAGATAACGATCTGAAATATACCGTGCTGATAAATCCACCGCGCGTTTTAATGCTTCGTTTGTATATTTAATATTGTGGTATTCTTCAAACCGCGATTTTAATCCTTGTAAAATTTCAATCGTGTCATCGCGCGTCGGTTCAACGATATCAATTTTTTGAAATCGGCGTAACAACGCATGATCCTTCGAAAAGAAATTGCGATATTCTTCGTAAGTCGTTGCACCCATACACCGCAACTCCCCCGATGTTAATAGCGGTTTAATCAAGTTCGATGCATCCATCGTTCCACCCGTTGCTGAGCCGGCACCGATTAAATTATGAATTTCATCAATAAAGACAATCGCACCGCTTTCTTGTCCTAATGCACGTAACACAGCTTTGAATCGTTTTTCAAAATCGCCACGGTATTTTGTGCCGGCTAATAAAATACCTAAATCTAAAGAATAAATGGTAGTGTTTGCCAAGGGTTGGGGTACTTTTTTTTGAACGATAAGCTGTGCTAATCCTTCTACGATAGCCGTTTTACCAACACCAGCATCGCCGACTAATAACGGATTATTTTTATTACGACGACATAAAATTTGAACGGCTCGCATCAATTCATCAGCGCGACCAATCAGCGGATCCGTACGACCACATTCTGCTTTTGCATTTAAATTAATCGTATAAAGTTCAATGAGATTATCATCGACGGTGGATTCATGAAAACGTCCTGTTTCCATCGGTTGACTTTGTTCCGGCATTAACCGCGGATCGCGAATGTCTTTTACGATACCTTGTGTTGTGTAATTAATCACATCTATACGGCTAACGTTTTCCTGACTCAAAAAATATACGGCTTGGCTTTCGGGTTCACTAAAAATAGCGGTTAATACATTGGCTCCTGTGACTTCCGGATTGCCACTGCTTTGAACCTGATAAATAGCGCGTTGCAATACGCGTTGAAAACTCAACGTGGGTTGAATATCTCGCTCAACGTTCAGCGGAATATGCGGTGTGGTTTCATCGATAAAAATACCAAGCCCAGCTCTCAATCGATCCACATTAGCACCGCAAGCTGATAGAATTTTGCCGGCCTCAGGGTTGTCCAATAACGCGAGCAACAAATGTTCGACCGTAATGAATTCATGACGCTTTTCACGTGCTTGTGAAAAGGCCCGATTGAGTGTTTGTTCTAGCGTTTTACTAAACATGGCCGCTCTCCCCTAACAAACATCCGGCAAACTCCTTGTCTGCTCACCCTAGCCCTTAGGCTCCTAGAAAATTCCTCTCCATACCTTAAATTTAGCCAATGAAGAGGGGCTTTTCCTACACTATAGCGGTATTTGTACTGATGGACTGTTATTTTATTCTGTTATACAAATACTTAGATACAATACCTAAAAATACGATGATGTTTTAATAATTTTTTAATATTGCGTTAATCTACGTAATGTATGATTTAAGGGATACGACACAACTAACAAGGAAAGAGACAGAAAATGGGCCGTCACACGCATTCACCTGACAATCCACCTAAACAAGATGATCCAGTAATACAATCACCGCAGGGTCGCAAAAATCCAAGCATCGCGATTAACGGTCATGCACTGTTTCAACCCTCAGTGGATCCTCTTATCCGGCATATTTTAAGAAGGCAAGATGAATTAATTAAATTATTAATGAATAATTTTAGAACAAACAAAAAAACACCGAAATCTGTTCCCCTATCATCAGGAGAAAGCGCACTCTTGTCTCGGTTAACCGAAAAGTATCATGATATCGATATGGCACGCTCTCCTTGCCATTTAACTTTAGAATTACTCAACAAACAACCTGTTGGAATCCCAACAACACCTGAACAGTCTCCTGAAGAAGTCGCGCTCGCTTTATTTGAGGATCTTGATACGTTAGAAAAATATATAAACAAAACAGGTTTAACACCTGTAACCCAAAAAGAATTGGCGTTATTTGCTAATAAACTGAGTCCTAACGTCGAAGCTATTTTTAAACTCGCCATGGAAAAACACGAGGTTTTTACCAGCAGCACTGCACCCGCCGCCTGATAAAATACACTCAATCACAGCAAAGCTAATCACATATGCTTAATCATTTCGTCACCAAACTGTGAGCAACTCACTTGCTTCGCGTCATCCATTAAGCGTGCAAAATCATACGTGACAGTTTTGTTTTTAATCGCACCCGCCATGCCTTTAATCACTAAATCCGCAGCTTCTTTCCAACCTAAATGAATCAGCATTAACTCAGCCGACAAAATAATCGAGCCCGGATTCACTTTATCTTGCCCCGCATATTTTGGCGCCGTGCCATGGGTTGCCTCAAACAAGGCGACTGTATCACTTAAATTTGCACCCGGTGCAATACCAATGCCACCGACTTCAGCGGCCAATGCATCGGAAATATAATCACCGTTTAAATTCATGGTTGCAACAACATCGTATTCATCCGGACGCAGCAATATTTGTTGCAAAAATGCATCGGCAATAAAATCTTTAATCACAATCTCGTTGCCAGTATTCGGATTTTTAATCGTTTGCCATGGGCCACCCTCTAACGGTTTGGCACCAAATTCTTTGATTGCGACTTGATAACCCCAGTCTTTAAATGCGCCTTCGGTAAATTTCATGATATTACCTTTGTGCACTAGCGTAACCGATTTACGATCGTTGTCGATAGCATATTGAATAGCACGACGCACTAATCGGGAGGTACCTTCTTCTGATACAGGTTTAATGCCAATACCGCTTGTATTGGGGAAACGAATTTTTTTCACGCCCATCTGTTCTTGCAAGAAATCAATGATCATTCTGGCTTCTGGCGTGCCGGCTTGCCATTCAATGCCCGCATAAATATCTTCAGAATTCTCGCGAAAAATCACCATGTCAACTTTTTGAGGCTCTTTAACGGGACTTGGCACACCGTCAAAATAACGAACCGGACGCAAGCACACATACAAGTCTAAATGCTGACGCAGCGCCACATTTAAAGAGCGAATACCACCACCAACGGGTGTTGTCAGCGGACCTTTAATCGCAACAGAGTATTCTTTGATTGCTTCAAGCGTTTCATCGGGCAACCACACATCGTTACCATAAACTTTCGTCGCTTTTTCGCCGGCATAAATTTCCATCCATGAGAATTTACGTTTACCGCCATAAGCTTTTTCAATTGCTGCATCGATAACTTTGCGCATTACTGGCGTGATATCCACACCAATTCCATCACCTTCAATAAAGCCAATGATTGGTTGGTCGGGCACATTTAATGAAAAATCTTGGTTGACCGTGATTTTTTCACCGGTCGTTGGCACTTTGATGTGTTGATATGCCATCGCAAAACTCCTGAAGCTGATATTTTGAAGGACGTTAGCATAACACTAAATAAAGTGACTTTCTAACCCCCAATCCCTTTCAGCCAATAAACATTGCATCGCCATAACTAAAAAATCGATAACCTTTTTTCACTGCTTCTTGATAAGCATCTCTAATAAATTCATAGCCTCCAAACGCCGAAACCAACATCAATAACGTGGAACGCGGCAAATGAAAGTTCGTCAGCAAAGCATCGACACAGCGAAAACGATAACCGGGATAGATAAATAAGCGAGTGTCGCCGGTGAACGGCTTAATCTCTCCAGAGTGCGCAGCAGTTTCCAAACAGCGCACTACCGTCGTTCCAATTGCGACAACCCGCCCACCTCTTTCACGACAAGCTTCAATAGCCTGACAGGTTTCCGCCGAAACCTCTACATTTTCACGGTGCATGTCATGCGAATCTAGATCGTCAACTCGAACGGGCTGAAAAGTCCCCGCACCGACATGAAGCGTCACCGTTGCCTTCTCAATGCCTTTTCGTTCAATAGCTTGCAGCACATCCCGATCAAAATGCAACCCCGCTGTCGGCGCGGCAACGGCCCCTTCTTTTTGGGCATAAACCGTTTGATAGCGCTGTTGGTCCGCAGCCTCCGGTGAGCGCTGAATGTAAGGGGGCAACGGTATCTCACCGTGCTTTTCTAGAAGTGTAAGCACACTCTGATCGGATTCAAATTGCAGCTCATAAAACTCACCCTGGCGCCCGATGACTGTGGCATCAAACGCATCGGCAAAACGGATTGCGCTACCCGGTTTTGGCGATTTACTCCCGCCAAGTTGGGCTAGCAAACGGTTTGGGGGCAAGACTCGCTCGACCAAGCATTCAACTTTTCCCCCACTCGCCTTGCGACCGTAAAGTCGAGCGGGAATGACCTTGGTGTCGTTGAAAACCAGTAGGTCATTTTTATTGAGAATATCAACTATCTCATTGAATTTTCTATGATTTATTTGCAACGTATTGGGATTTAGATGCAATAGGCGGCTGCTGCTGCGCTCAGGCAGCGGGGTTTGTGCAATGAGCTCAAATGGCAGTTCGTAGTCGAAATCGCTGGTAGTAAATTTAGTCATCAGAGGGATCATTTTAATCGATTTGAACGGGATTTCAATTGCGGCAGAATTAAAAGCAAGGAATACGCTTTAACGTAAGCAAATCAACCTCAACTTTGATAAAATAGGCCAAACTCAGGGAAGCGAAACTGCGGCAGGAAGCCTAATGACAGAGAAACACTATGGCAAACCGCATTCAACGAGGCTGGGAACTAACCAAACAAAGCCTTCAAATCCTCAAGGCAAACAAACAAATCTTGCTCTTTCCGATTATCAGTGGGATTGTCTGCTCGGCTATTCTTTCTTTGATTGTGAGACCCCTCTGGCACATTGAATACAACTACTTACAAACAGGCCAACAACACGCCCTATCAACAACTCTTGGCATTATTGCTCTGATCGTAGCGCTATTCGTATGCAACCTTATTGTCATATTTTGCAATGCAGCATTAATCGCCACGATCGCCAACTACTTTAAAACCCAAAAACTAAGCTTGCGTTACGGACTAAAAGCAGCAAAAGCGTGTTTTCCTGCCATTATTGTCTGGACTTTATTTAATACTACCATCGGCTTTACTTTGCGTACCTTTCAATCTCGACTCGGACAAATTGCTGCAATTGCCGCTGTATTACTAGGCATTGCATGGACGATTGTTTCTTACTTCATTGTTCCTATTTTAGTGCTAGAAAAAATTGGTCCGATCACAGCAATCAAACAATCTGCTCATGTACTGCATAAAACTTGGGGACGTTCGTTGATATCAACTATTGGTTTAGGCTTGATTCTCTTTATCGCGCGATTAATGGTGCTTACTCCGCTTGCTATCGGAATTTATATCGGCGGTGGGCATCATATCTTTATCGCACTCATGATCAGTGTTGTATTATTGGTCATTTTAACGATAATCAGCAGCGCTGCAAAAAATATACTTCGCACCGCATTATATCTGTATGCCACCGACAACAACATCGCTCTACCCTACAACATTAACACCATTAAACACGCTTTTCGCTCTAGAGAACTTAAGAGCACATCTTGAAATCTATCTTCAGCTAATTAAATAGTTTTCAATTGCTTACTTATTGTGATTGGGATTACTGTTTTTCGGGAATCGCCATCCCTGGCTGCTAAGTACATCCATGGTACTTACGCCCGAAAAACAGTAACCCCAATCCCTATGCCGCAATGGAAATCGATAAAGCACTTTATGGCATTGACGATCACCGACAAGAAGCCGATAATTATAACTATGTCAAAGAGACTTGCGACGATAAGGAAATCCTATGAAAGCCTCTGACCTTTTTTTGCGCTGCCTCGAAGAGCGCGGTGTAAAATATATGTATGGTGTGCCGGGTGAAGAAAATGCGGACATCATGATTTCGCTACTAAACTCCTCCATTGAATTTATCATTTGCAATCACGAGCAAAGTGCTGCATTTATGGCCGATATGTACGGCCGTTTAACAGGCAGCCCAGGAATTTGTTTATCAACACTCGGTCCCGGCGCAACGAATCTCGCAACAGGCGTTGTCAGCGCGCAACTCGATCATTCACCCTTAATTGCTATCATCGGCCAAGCAGCGACAACTCGCTTGCATAAAGAATCGCATCAAAATGTGCATGCCATCCCGATGTATCAACCCGTCACAAAGTGGGCAACATCCATTCGCGATCAAAACGTTATTCCCGAAGTACTCGAAAAAGCGTTCAAAGTGGCTATCACCAGCAAACCCGGTGCCGTAGTTGTCGAATTACCCGAAAATATCGCGAAAGAAGATACGGATGCAAAACCAATTTATCACCCAGTCAATAAGTTTGAGCGCGGCGTTGAATCGCACCACGTCGAAATGGCTTTAGAACTCATTGAAAATGCACAAGCGCCTTTGTTGCTAGTGGGTTCTGGTGCCGTGCGTGAATCTTGCAACAAAGAATTGAAAGAATTTATGGACAAAACGGGAATTTATGGCGCTGTTACATTCATGGGCAAAGGTGCTATTTCTGCAAGACACCCCAAATCTCTATATTGTGTTGGTCTAGGCATGAAAGATATCGCACTCAAGACTTTTGACGAATCCGATTTGGTTATCGCCATCGGTTACGATATGGTTGAGTGGCATCCCGACCGATGGAATAGCGGTTGTCAGAAAAAAATTATTCATATCGACACCCTGCCCGCCGAAGTTGATAAAAATTACTTACCTGAAATAGAATTAGTCGGTGAAATAACCGGCATCTTAAGACAAATTAATTCAAAATTAACAAACAAACAAAAAAAAGATGAAAGCAAATTTGCAAAAATACGTGATGAAATCACGGCTGATCTTGAAAAACATAGCGATGATGATTCTTTTCCGATGAAACCCCAGCGCATTCTAAGCGACCTACGCAAAGAAATGCGCGATGACGACATTTTAATTAGCGATGTCGGCGCTCACAAAATGTGGGTAGCGCGTCAATACCCTACCTATAAACCAAATACATGCTTTATTAGCAATGGATTTTGTTCCATGGGAATTGCGATGCCAAGTGCTTTTACCGCAAAACAGTTATATCCAGAAAAACGCATAGTCGCCTTGTGTGGCGATGGTGGATTCATCATGAGTATCCAAGCGCTTGCAACCGCAGGACGCTATAAAATGCCTTTTACCGTTTTAGTTTGGGAAGATCACCAATATGGATTAATTGAATGGAAACAAGAAATGGAATTTGGTAAACATTCTCACATCGATTTAAACGGTGCTGATTTAGTAAAAGTTGCAGAAGGGTTTAGCTGTAAAGCCGTTCGCCTCACTGCCGTTGAGGAATTTGTTCCCGAGCTGAAAAAAGCATTCGCTGAAAAACATTGCCCTTCTGTTATCGTCATTCCTGTAGACTACAGTGAAAACCTAAAACTCACGAAACGCTTAGGTGAATTATTAAGTCACTAATTAAATGATGGGAGTAAAATATGGCACGTGAACCAATGATTTTTAGGCTTTGGTATTATATCATCTCTGCTATTTCATTCGCCGTAATTATCATCGTTGCTTTTTTCTGGTTACCAATCTTATGGTTCCTCATCGGTGTGGTTCCCCTATTTTTAATTGGTCTTTATGATATTTTTCAGAGATGCAGCAATATATTAAGAAACTACCCTGTTTGGGGTCATTGGCGTTACACGTTATTAAAAATACGCCCGCAAATACAGGCTTACTTCATTGAAACTGAATTGAGCGCAACGCCTTTTAGCCATGCACAACGCTATCTTGTTTATGAAAGAGCTGCACAAACGGAAGATACCGTGCCATTCGGTACACAACTGGACGTGCACGAAGTCGGCTATGAATGGGTCAATCAGTCTATGTCACCCAAAGAGCCTAAACTCGACGGCTCAACGCGTGTGATAATCGGCGGACCACAATGCAAACATCCTCACAGTTCCTCACGTTTGAACGTATCTGCGATGAGTTTTGGAGCGATTAGTGCAGAAGCTGTTCGCGCCTTAAACCGTGGTGCGCGATTAGGACGCTTCCATCAAGACACCGGCGAAGGTGGATTAAGCAAATACCATTTGATGGAAGGTGGCGATATCGTTTGGGAAATAGGCACAGGTTATTTTGGATGTCGCACAAAAGACGGAAAATTCGATCCTGAATTATTTAAAGAAAAAGCGCAGCACCCGAATGTCAAAATGGTGGAAATTAAAATTTCTCAAGGGGCTAAACCTTCACACGGTGCAATATTACCAGGTGTTAAAGTTACCAAAGAATTAGCAGAAGCGCGTGGTGTAAAAGAAGGTGTTGATTGTTTATCACCTCCCGCTCATTCCACCTATTCAACACCAATCGGACTGTTGGAGTTTGTCCAACAATTACGAGAATTGAGCGGCGGCAAACCTTCTGGATTTAAATTATGTATTGGCATACGTCGCGAATTTATGGGCATCTGCAAGGCGATGTTAGAAACAGGTATTTATCCCGATTTTATCGTGATCGATGGTTCTGAAGGTGGAACCGGTGCAGCACCGATTGAATTTACAAACCGCGTTGGCGTACCTGTAAATGAAGGCTTAATCTTCGCTCACAACTGTTTGGTTGGAACCGGGTTGCGCGAACACATTCGTTTAATCGCCAGCGGCAAAATTATCACCGGCTTTGATATGATAACCAAAATTGCGCTGGGCGCTGACATTTGTAATAGTGCTCGCGGCATGATGTTTGCATTGGGTTGCGTGCAATCGCGACGCTGCCACTTAAACACCTGCCCCACAGGTGTCACTACACAAGATCCCAAACGTCGTTATGCATTGGATATCGATAAGAAAGCACCGTACGTCGCCAATTTTCATCGCAACACACTCAAAAGCTTTCTTTCCGTATTAGGTGCTACGGGTCTCGATAAACCCGAAGACTTGCATCCACGCATCATCCATCGCCGAGTCAGTAAAGATAAAGCGTTAACTTACGATGAAATTTTCCCTTATCTTAAACCTAACGACATCTTGAACGGCACAGCACCCGAAGATTACATGGCGATATGGGAGCGCTCACAAGCAAATGATTTCCGTGGTGTCATAGAAGAAACCCACCGTGCCCCCAGCCATACAAAATAAAAGAGGTAATTAACAATGACCATACAAACTGTAAATCCCGCAACCGGTGAAACCATTAAGTCGTACAAGGAAATGTCATCACAAGAAGTTGATCAACTCATCGATGATACCTATAACGATTATTTAAAATGGCGGGACACGAGTTTTACGGAACGCAGTAAATTACTGCATCAGGCTGCCGATTTATTACGAAAAAATAAAACTAAATACGCCGAATTAATGGCAAAGGAAATGGGTAAACCCATCACAGCCGGTGAAGCAGAAGCCGAAAAATGTGCTTGGGTTTGCGAATATTATGCTGATAATGCTGAAGACCTATTAAAGCCGAGACCCATCAAAACCGAAATGAAAAAAAGCTATGTGGCTTATCGACCCGCGGGTGTTATTTTCGCCATCATGCCGTGGAATTTTCCGATGTGGCAAGTTTTTCGCTTTTGCGCACCAAATTTGATGGCGGGTCACGGCTGCCTTTTAAAACATGCGCCGATTTCGACGGGAACCGCATTAGAAATTGAAAAATTATTGCAAGAAGCAGGTTTGCCTAAAAATATTTTTCGCACATTAATCATCGATACCGACGAAGCAGCCAACGTCATCGCCAACCCAAAAGTTGCCGCAGTGACATTAACGGGTAGCGAGCGCGCCGGCGCAGCCGTAGGCAACGAAGCAGGAAGATCGCTAAAGAAAGTTGTATTAGAGCTCGGTGGCAGCGATCCTTACGTCGTTTTAGAAGATGCGGATTTAAATATCGCCGTTGAAAACTGTGTGGCATCGCGATTAAACAACACCGGACAAGTGTGTATCGCTGCAAAGCGCATGATTATTGTCGATTCAGTTTACGATAAATTTAAAGAAATGGTGTTGAAAAAAATTAAAGAGTATCACGTGGGTAATCCTATGAGTCGAGACACCAACATGGGCCCCATGGCACGAGAAGATTTACGTGCCGAGGTTCACAAACAAGTTCAAGAAAGTATTCAAAAAGGTGCAAAATGCGAAACCGGTGGAGAGCTGCCCAAAGGCCAAGGGTTTTATTACCCACCCACCGTCTTAACCGACGTGAAACCCGGTATGGCTGCATTCGATACTGAAATTTTTGGCCCGGTTATTGCGTTGATTCGTGCGAAAGATGAAACACACGCCATCGAGCTTGCGAACGATACAAAATATGGCTTAGCCGCTGCGGTATTTACGCAGGATCTTGAGCGGGGTGAAAAAATCGCTCGAGAGAAAATCCGTGCAGGCAGTTGCGCTGTTAACACATATGTAAAATCAGACCCTCGTTTGCCTTTTGGTGGTATTAAACAATCAGGATACGGGCGCGAGCTGGCTGCGGAAGGTATTCAGGCGTTCATGAATGTTAAGACCATATCAATCGCTTAAAATTAAAATAGTAAGTCTGTGCCCTCTAGATGCGGAACGCCATCACATGTGTCACTCCGAGCGAAGCGAGGAGTCTCATGACCGCAGCAGCGTGCTATCGCTCTTGAATTTCAATTGCTTGCCAGTACGAGAAAGAGTCCGTGTTTTTCGGGAAGCGCCATCCGTAGCTGCTTAGTGCCATCCTGGCACTAACGCCCTAAAACACGGACCCTTTCTCTTTGCCGCAATTGAAATTCTTTTCCAATCCAGCAGATTGAAACGGAGAGGGCGGGATTACTCGTGACCCTCCTGGTCACTCGCCCTTCGGGCCGGCCTACGGCCGTTCAAAATCGGCAATCCCTGCCGATTTTGTCAAACCCAACTTTAATATCACGCGGGTTCGAATTCCATCATTCTCTCAGCCAATCTATTGGGTAAGACCTTTGGCCTTATCCAATAGATTGGAACGGAGAGGGCGGGATTCGAACCCGCGTGGGCCAATAAAGGCCCCATCCGATTTCGAGTCAGACGAGGATTCATAAGAACCTTTTAAAAACAATACGTTAAAATAATTCCACTTTTGTTTAATGCCGCTAGAAACCGCATGACACCGTTGCCTACTTTTCAAAGTTGGCACAAAATGGGCACAGTGAAAAAAGGTAATTTAGACCGTTTTCTTGTGTGCTTCCCAGAATGAATGAGCTTAGGGTAGCTTTTTTAGGAAAAATGAACCCCATTGATTGAATAATAACTAACCAGAAACGAAAATATCTCGTATTTGTATCTATTTTTAACCTGAGTTCTGTATAAGAAAAGGAATAAGTGAATGAAATAATTGAAAAAAAGACCGGAACCGCTAAAATTTAGCTCCAAAATTACAGCTAAATAATGTAACAGGAGTTAATCATGTTGGCACCGGTCACGGAGATTTTTTGTGATATGGATGATTTTTGCAAGGATTATTTGAAAGGTCAATCAAAGTATTTGCTACCGAACCCAGACAGAAAACGAGATCGAGCGATGCAAATGAGCTTGTCTGAAATTGGCACCATCATTGTGTTGTTTCAAATGAGTCACTATCGCACATTTAAGGATTTTTATTGTGGATGTGTTTTACAAGACATGAAGAAGTATTTTCCTACGGCGCTGAGTTACACACGTTTTGTCGCCTGCCAATCAGCAGCGCTAATGATGCTCGCCGCCTATTTGCTTTCGAGAAAGGGCAAACACACGGGATTGTATTATATTGACTCAACTACACTACGCGTATGCCACAATAAACGAATTTATCGAAACAAGGTTTTCAAAGGCATTGCTAAACGCAGTAAAAGCACAATGGGCTGGGTTTACGGCTTTAAACTACATATTGTGATTAATCATCAAGGGGAATTAATCCGTTTTTGTTTAACGAAAGGGAACGTGGATGATCGCGCTGTTGTTAGAAAATTAATGGCTAATTTAAAGGGGTTGGGCGCTGGCGATAAAGGGTATCTTGGAAAAGATCTTGCGGACGATTTGGCAAAACACGATTTAAAATTTGTGACAAAAGTCCGTAAAAATATGAAGAACAAAATGCTTTCTGCATTTGAAAAGTTTTTCCTAAAACAACGTGGCATCGTAGAAACGATTATCGATCAGTTGAAAAACTTGTATCATGTTGAGCATTCGCGTCATCGTAGTCCGATTAATTTTTTAGTCAATACCCTTGCAGCGCTAATTGCCTATTCTTGGCGACCAAACAAACCAGGAATAAAAACCAACAATATAAAGAATAATTTATACGCAGTTATCCAGAACTGAGGTTATTTTTAATAAATCCTTCAGATTAGGTGATTAATATAATCACAGCGCAATGAAGCGACTCAACAATTTTACAAAGAAGGTAAGTCAGCCCATACGATATAGGAGCAAATATCATGGTGAACCAGGTATTCCAAGGGTTAGAAAAGACCCTAAGCAAACAATCCACAAAACAGGTTAAACCGTATCTCAATCAAATTACAGATTATTTATCAGATGCTTCAACAGACGAACAAGAGCAGCGACGACGTATCGAAAAAATATTAGCCTCTCGTTCCCCTGAGACCATTCGCAAAATTCCTGATGGAAGAATTGCGGCTTTCGCTGCTAAAGACGGTAGTATCGAAAAAATATTAGCCTCTCGTTCCCCTGAGACCATTCGCAAAATTCCTGATGGAAGAATTGCGGCTTTCGCTGCTAAAGACGGTGGTATCGAAAAAATATTAGCCTCTCGTTCCCCTGAGGCCATTCGAAAAATTCCTGATGAGAGCATTGAAGCTTTCGCTGCTAAAGACGGTGGTATCGAAAAAATATTAGCCTCTCATTCCCCTGAGACCATTCGCAAAATTCCTGATGGAAGAATTGCGGCTTTCGCTGCTGAAGACCGTGGTATCGAAAAAATATTAGCCTCTCATTCCACCGAGGCCTTTCGAAAAATTCCCTACCAAATCCTATGTAATTACCTTCATAACCCGAACATTGATGAAAGGAAAAAACAGCAGCGGATTAATAAAATTAAAAAATCACGTTTACCAAAAGCTACCAAAGAACAGTTATTCAAGTACCAACCTCCACAACCTGTAATTGAACCTGACAGCACCACAGATAAAATGCATGAAGAAAGGCGCAATCCACAAGAGCGATTAATGTCATCCTCAGCGCAATCAGATCAAAATCAAACTGTTATCTCTGTACGTAATAATCCATACAGTCTATTTTCGACACAGTCTGTGGTGTGTCCGAATAATACCTCGCCTTCAAAGCGTAGTGCTAGCCCAAATGTTGAGGAGGCTATACCAAATAAACGCAAACGTTATACTCATCAACATTATCCACGAAATGTATTTCAAAAAAACCAGCATCCATTTCACGAAGAAGAAATTAAATACGACTCAACAGGCGCAATGGATTTGAGATTGCCTCGCATAACTTAGTTTTTTCTTGTTTCTTCAGGCTCCGGCAACTGCGGTTTCCGAAAGCCGCCCACCACAGCCTGCACGGTGCCGCCGATGAAGTTCGGAATCGTTTTCCGACCGAAAACGGCGGCACAAATCATGGCTAAAATGTTTTCTTGAAACGGCGTTAGGCTGTGCCAAAGGCCCAACGCATACTGATGAAAATCAGGACCCAAAAATCCGGACCAAAAGGGCGAGGAAAATAAGGCAAACGAGAGGAGCCGCAATGGTTTGTCCTTGTCGACTAACTGCGCCAACTCCCACTGCGCTACCGCCAACTGTTTTGAGAGTACCATTTCTTTTCGGGCTTTAATTTCAGCAAGCTTTAAATCTTGGGTTTCTTGTGAGCGTTTTTTGAGCCCTTCAAAAATAGCTTTCACAATCGACCAAATAATTTTAATCGGATTCATGATACTGCCTTCTGCTCTGACTTCACGCGCTTAAAAAAGACCCGCAGCAATACGCAAAAGAAATACGTCAAATACGCATCAACCACGATCGTCCACAGACCGTGCAGCCCATCGTGCTTTAAAAAATAAGCCTCAATGATAGAGCCGACGGGGAACCACACGACTAACACAAAAGCCGGCACTAACATCGTACCCTTGCGCTTCTTTAAGGCTGCAAACACTGTCTCTGAAAACGTCTCCACCCATTTTTTAACGAGAAAGACAACGCCGAGCTTTGCTACAAAAATAATGCCTGCAATCGTGTCGTTATTAAGTTTTTTAAAAAGATCGCTCATCGTTTCACCTTTGACAAATCCACTGCGACCAATCATCACAACATTCGGGCACGACCACACAACGCTGGTCAGGCGGTAACGTGGTTGTGACCGGACCCCGGGTAGGCACTGTGGTGGTAAAAAATGAGGGAGTTGTAGTAACGGTTGTGCTCATGGTTGTGCTGCTCGAATAATCCGTTGACGCAGGCGTTGTGGTAACGGTGCCATCTTCAGAGTCAAAACGGCTCAGATATTCGATGAGTGCCAGCAGCAATGCAATACCGGCCAACGCAAGTACTACCTTCAGACCCGTTTTTACCCGTGGATGCAGCGATATGTTTCGTAGCAATCCCGTGATGCGCTCATACTCAGGTCGTGTACGCATCGAATGCGTTGACTCGAAGGTGGCATAGTAAGGAGGGGGCTCAGCTATAAAGCACGTTTCCTCCTCGCGACCCTGATATCTGTCGTTGCCAACCATACACCAGGTCTCTAATGGAATGGATTCTTCAGGTATTAATAAGGCGCTTTCATCAGTGTGACGCATGATTCAGACTCCTGTTTTGTCTAACGATTGAAACGATTTTAGTCGAACAGCCCGCACAACATTATCAATCATGGTGCAAAGCTTCTTTTGCGAGGGCTCAAAAAAGAGCTTCCCCGTATTATTTAATAAGTGCGCTAATTCTTTAGCCTCATCGAGTTTTAAGATTAAACTGCGCGCGTCCGATAACGCTGTATTGATCAGAATATTTCTGTCGCCCGAGCGATTCACCGCGTATAAGGCATTATCAATATCGCCATCGAACCAAGTGGGTTTTTGCGTGTAACAAAAGCACATGAATTCCCCGTGCGCAATGTGATAAGGGTTTTTAAAATCCACAATATTCACCACTTCGCCGGCTGTGTATTCACGATTTTTAGCGTCGTCCACCGTACACGCTCCATGCAGGGATTCAAACAAACGGCTCATCGTCACCCGCTTGTTTGCTTGTGCAGGCGTTGCAATCACAAACACATCATCCTGCTCAAGCTCGGTTGCTTCCGGCAATTCACTGATCTTTTTGCCCGCACTCATGCACCTACCTCCAGTAATAAGGCAGCGTTATTCTCTAACAACACGGGTGCGCCATTTTCTTGTAATAATTGCGCGTCATGAATCGGCAGCACCCTATGCTCTGCATACAGCGCTATCGGCATATGGCAAATATCGTTAATTAATTGTCTTAACCGCATACTCATAACCCATAAAAATAAATAGCCACGTGCTGCGCCTGATTACCATTGACGACCGTTAACGTGATTTTGTCTTCAGGAATCACCACGCCCACTTGATCGCTGACGTACTCAATTTTTTTAAATTGACTCTCCGAGACAGGCGTAAAATCTTCAAACCCAACGTGAACCGTTGCTTGACTCGCAATATAAAAAACCCTCGCATCCTCTGGAATAGCAAACGTTGCCTTTTCATTCGCTTGCAATGTCGCCCCATAGCGATCATCACTGTTAAAGGGAATGTAGGTCGTTTTATTACCCAGCGGCGTGATCACATAATTCAGTGCATTCATTAATACCACCCTACCTGACTATAATCGGTCAACGCACTGTCAATGAAATCATCGCGTAGCGCCAACGCCATCGTCTGAAAGGCTTTTACGCCGTGACTGGACCAATCGTGTTTGGGGGTATCTTTGTAGAGGCCGCGCTTTTCATCAAAATCTTGCGCGTAGTGGGATAAGCATTCGATCAAACGATCAGCATTGATTGTATCAAAGGTGGTGCGATAAATATACTCCCGAATGAGCTGCGTTCCTTCGTGTTGGTTAGCGATGCGTTTCGTCGCCACTACACTTTCACCGCAATCTTCTAATAATTCCAATGTGCTTTTGCCGGTTTGAATGCTGTGATTCGCACCGTCATGCGGTAATATTAAAGAGCCTTTACGTAAGTTTTTGGGCTTCAAATATCGATCGATATACTCTAAATACGCATTCAGACTTTTCCGCCGCTCTTCGTAATAATGAATGACCCGCGGTTTGTTGTATTCATCCAATTGGAAAAATACGAGTGCCATCATGTCATCAAAACCCAAATCAAACGCAATATGAACCTTGTGACGAGTTTCATGAATGTTTTCTTTAAAACGGTCATCCTCTTCAGCATCTTTCATGGCACGCGCAAAATAATGGATGCTTTCATTCAAGGTGACTGCGCAAAAGTATTCTTGTTGAATGAGATATTCCGGCATCCCATCACGACGACTTTCCTCAATCATCGCATCGGTAATGTAGCGCTCACCGTTTTCATTCACTAAAGTCAATGCCGATGCTTCACGCGTAAACCAGTCCGACTGATTTTTCACCGATTGCATTAAGCGATACGCATGATTCATACCGTCATAGGTGGTTTGTAAGATATAAAACCCTTTGTTATTTTTGAAAATCGGCATTAAGGTGCGATACGCACGCGGATCACTCCAGGCATACTCCGAAAAAACAGCACCCTTAAGATTAATGCCGCGCAGGCGGTCATACTGTTCTGAGCCGAGCAAAGAAATAATCGAGCCGTTGGTCAGGATAATCTGCATCTTTTGTTTGCTTTTAGTCGCCACTAACTCTTTCGGCATAAAATCAATGAAGCGAATCGCTGTGTTGGTCAATGGGTCCGTTAAAAATCCATCCCATAAAATTTTACGCGCTGAGGCATACGTTGGATAAATCATGGCATAGGGGCCTGGATTCAAGACGGCTTCTTTTAGCAGTAGGCTCCAGCTTTCCACTTCTTTACCCGCGCGTCGCGGCAATACTTCAAAAAAGCGACGATACCCTTTCTCATAAAACGCTTGGTGTAATGCGTATTGGTACGGCCGCAAGGTAATTGGCAAGAGATTTTTCTCAGAACCATCTTTAAAGTGCAAACAGACATCACTATTGGCCGTCTGGCCCAGTGTAAATGCACTCGCTTCTTGACGGTGATGACGTTTAATTTCTTTTTCCAGTGTGTTTATCTTGCTCATTGTTATAATTTGATAAAATAATTTAAAAACAGTGTTGGCTGCATGTTGTTATGGGGCTCTCCCTTTAATCCGTGGTCACTGCCATCCGATGTGGTGAGTTTTTCTGATAAAAAAGCACTGCCACCGCCACCGTGGGAGGCAGCCGAGTAATTACACCCACTAAAACTGTGTTGATGCGGCGGTAATTCGGCTACACTCAGCGTATGTTGTGCTTCCCCATCAATGCTGCCTAAAACATGTTTATCCGATACATTTCCTATCACACGACCCGTGCTGCTTAGGAGTTGAATCATTTTATTGGCCTGCCAATCTGACTCGGCACTCTCCCCACGTCCACCGGTAACGGGCGCCATCGCGTCGCTGTATTGTGTCCATAACAGGAGGAATAAATCATGAGTATCTGCATTCGCACGAGTGCTTGCCTTGGAATCTGCATTACCTATCGTCCCATCATCCATACGCACAAACCCGTCCATCTCAGTTAACAGTGCTGAGATCACAAAGCCGGTTTGAAAAATTGAAAACCGTTTGATCTCTTGGAGCTCACGAATCAGCGTCGATAAAGCCGCGTCAACGCTCGACTGTTTCGGTACTAACCTATCATTATAATAGCCAACGAGACGTGCCCCATCTGAGCCTTCGGTTGCGCTATTGAGCTCGCTGCGGAACGTGCCCACATCAGGATTTTCTGCTAACTGCACATTGATAATGGAATCTCCAACGCGCTTCCAAATATCCCCATCATTTAATTTCGGTAAAATGTTTTGTGCGGGGTTACTCATTAGGGCATTTTGCAAATAACGCAAGACCTTGGTTTCAATCTGTGTCGTGTTTTGTTGAATCAATAACAATAATCGCTGCAGTGCGTTATCTAACGCCGCCCCGCTGAAGTTACGCGCATTCTTAAAGGCAGTCTGCAATTCGGGTTTTACATGGCGAATCAATGTAATTAGGGCATTCGCCTTAGGCGCTGTGTCAAACAGCACACTACCACCGTCTTCATGACCCCTATTCGTTACCGTAAAGCCCGTAGTAACTAAATCAGTTTTAGCGGGCTCTTGATGCGGTGGCGTCACGTACACATCCATGTCATCGTCCAACAAAATCAAATAATGATAATCAAACTGAGTTTGCGTCCCATCCGCGATGTATTGGTTAATGGTACTTTGAGGCGGTAATGATGAAGTGTGTCGCGATGCTCGTGATAGATTATTGGCATCCCTGTCAATAATCGACTCGCAATACGCGACAACCTAAATAGCCGCGGACGTCCCCGTCGACAGCGCTCCGCGACCTCGCGGCCGACTGCGCACTGTCTCCAGATGACTCGACGCCGCCTACAGATTTTTGCCACTCGCTACGCTGCCTACGGAACTCCGTTCCTTCGGCACTCCGCTCTGTCAAAAATCGGCGGCTGCCGCGGAATACTCGCCATCGGCTTCGCCTCTCCATGGCTCGCATCGGAAGGTTGTCATGATTATTCTCCTCTAGTGCGTGCTATCTGGTCCGTACAAAATCTGTTGGTTTGCTTCCACATACCGTTGCTGACCTAATAAAGTTTGAAGATACGGATTAATCAGAGGGGCGCGGGATAACGGCAAAAAATCCGACACGGCACGCCCAACTTCACGCACCGCACCGTGAGGATCGCCAGACAGTAATCGCAACGGCACCGAACCCATGTTGCCCATCGTAGTCAGGGAAGGTGTTTTTAATAACGCCCAAATTAAATCGCTGTTTTGGTGATTCGCGTCCAAAGCACGTAGCAAAACCCCCATCCCAGGCGCCATCCAACCAACAATATCTTTTACGGGTGCGTTGCTGACCGGTGGCATGGATTTCCCTTGCGAGAGATTGTAAAAATAATCGGATAAATAAGAGAGCGGTATGACATATAAAAAATTTTGAAGTCCCGCTAACACTTTCGCTTGCGCACCGTCAGCATTGGCAAACCCACCGTACATCACGCGATTCCAATACGCACTTAAAAACCCTTTAAATTGCATGAAAAAACGCCACGCCTCACCAGTAACGGTGCCTGCGTGCGTCCCTTGCGCCATAAAGGCTTGTTCATACCAACCGGGATTTAAAATGGCATGATCGCTCCCCACATCAAAAAACGTATGGAGTTTCCGATACAAATCCAACCGCACTTGTGACAACGGCACGTCTGTCTCAGCACCGTAGAGTTTGTCGCGCAGGGCTTTGATTTCATCATCGCTCACATCATCTAATGATTCCAAACCCCAATACCGACCTTTGATATGGCGGCGATAAACATTCCACTCCTCACGATGTATGTTCAATTCCGTTAATAATTTTTGACGTTTTGGTGAGAGACTTTCAAACGCTTTGTCTTTATCCATCGCCATGACTCGACTCATAGCAGACAACACACCGACACGATGCCCATCATCTTTGGCTTGCATGCCAATGCCTTTATAAAACAAGCGACTGAATTTAGACGTGACGTTCGATAAATTGTTGGCATCGACAAAGCGACCGATATACCCCATTTCATGGTGTAACGATAAATGCATCATCTTGGCAATATGCTTTGCATCCGCATCCGTGTATTGTTTAAAAATTCCGTTCATGGAGTGCAGGAAGGCTTGAAAATACGGCATATCTACTGTCTGGGACAAAAAGGAGGCGGCAATATTGACATCCGACAAGGAGGAAAACAGAAGTGATCCATTGGCCGACATGCCGGTCAATGCCCTAAGATTTGCACCTATCGCAGCCAGGGTATAATGTTTAATCCGACTCGTCTCACCCGTAATGTATTTAAAAATAGTATCGTTGCTGAGATACCAGCGGTTTTGTTTGCTCAGCGTCTCACTAGGCAATGTTTTGATGACACGGTTATAAGCATACTGGGGTGCCGTTCCAAAAATATCACACAATCCCGCACGGCGACTGGTCGCATGTAAATCACGCATCGCGGAACGATACAAACTGTTATCCCCATATTCACGCGCATAATTTAAAAAACTGCGCATATCTTTCCATACAAAAAACATATCTTTGCGCTTGAGCACCGTTTCTAAGTCAGGTGCTACCATGTTATTTAACAGTCCATCCGAATCACCGCGGACAATCCGATCAAAAATTTTATCTAAAATGTGCTCCACTTCCGCATCATCAATGTTGCCCTCTGCATCAACCGCTTTCGTTTTACTAAACGTTGCATCGCTATCCAAATTAGCTTTGACAATCGATTTCCAGCGCGCTTTCGCGTGTTCAATCGGCATCGTTTGACGTGTCATCGTATGCCATACATTTTTTAAAAGCCCATTGCTTTTGCCTAATAATTTAGTAGGGTCATGAATCGCTTTAAAAAAACGTTTAGGATGTAATTCATTCAATCGGTACGCACCCGAGCGCACCAAATAGTAATCGCTGTCTTTTTGAAATTGTTTGATGGCCTGCGCAATGGTTTTTGTAACCCCATCACCTTCACCAGTATCATAGGCATGCGCAATCGCTTCATCGAGATCGCCTTGTATAAAGTGATGCAGGGCCTCATCATCCAAACGATCCAATAAGCTACTCGCTAATTTATTTTGATAGGCTTTAGCAGCAGACTCCACATTGTTCGATAAATTCTGGCGTTTGCTACTCATGCGCACCATGACACTGCGTAAAGAAGCTTTGCCTGCTTTAATGGCATCCACCAGCGTGGTTACTTTGCGCTCCGTTTCAGCGACACTGCGTGCTGCTTGAAGAGCATCCTCGGTTTGTGCATCCGCAATGGTGGCTATGGCTTGCGGATACGATATGCCTTCTGTTTTGACCAAATGCTGCACTTGCCCCACATAATCACGCAATTCGTTTTCAGTAAAATCTGCAAAGACTTTTTTAGCTTCTTCAATACAACCGGCAATATCAGCCATAGGTCGCTCCTCGTACACAGCGCATTAAATTCTCTCAAGCGTGTCGCGATGCTCGTGATAGATTATTGCCATCCCTGTCAATAATCGACTCGCAATACGCGACAACTTAAATAGCCGCGGACGTCCTCGTCGCCCGCGCTCCGCGACCTCACGGCTCGACTACGCACGGGCTCTCAAATGACTTGACGGCTCGTAAAGATTTTTTGCAGTCGCTTACGCTCGGCAAAAAATCCGAGCCTACCGCGGAATACGCGCCTTCGCTTCGCTCTCCATGGCGCGCATCGAAAGCCTCGCGATTATTTTTTAGGGCTTTGGCTTTTGCTAAAGCGGACGTTGCTAAATCATACGCCTCACGATTATCACGCGTACGCTCAAAGGGTAATTGGTCTTCAATCGATTCAATCGTGTGTGTGGGTTTTTCCGAATGCACATCGATAGTCGGCTCTCGTTTCACCCTCGATGCTGCTTGCAAGCTGTCTCGCACGGATTGCAAACGTGCGCCTAATGGCTGAATCTCACTCGCCGTTTTTAAAAAGTAATCCGCCAAACGTAAAAATTGTGTTTGACGCTCCGTTTCATACCGATAACCCGCATGCTGTAGCAGGGCTTTTGCCGCTTGCCATTCACGCGCTAAATCTTGCAAGCGTCTAAAATAACGGGATTTAAAAAAATCGTGATGGGGGTTCCCCTTGTCATCAAATAAGCGTGAGGTAATTTTTTGCAATTCTTCGCGCGGGGATAGCAAGTTAACAGCATCGTCTTTCAATTTTTCTTCAACAGCTTTCGGTACATCCTGTAAATGCGTCTGAATATCCTGTATCGTAATGTCACCGTCTTGTAATTTGCGATACAGTGATTGCTGTGACAATTCCAGTTTACGTGAATGCGGGCGCAATTTATTCAATCGTGAAAAAAGTGCAGCTTGATGTTGTTTTGCGAGGGCTCGTCGATCTTGCACCACTTTAGACTGATAACGCCGAAATTCATCCAGGCCATTCACCATGTCCTCATCGGATAGAACGCGTTCCACATGACCATCAATAATTGCTTTAGCTAAGCGGGTATCCAATCCAGCTTCAGTTTTTGTGGCTAGCGCATGCGCGATAGCCGCTTGCAAATTGACCGTATCGTCATGATCCATAAAATGCAGCGGCACTTTGCCGTTGTCTAATTCAAGATTGGGTTTGTATTTTTGTATAATGGCTTGCGCTTGCTCATCGCGCGCCAACACAGCTTCCAATGAAACGTCTTCAGTCTGCGTTTCAGGCTTTGCTATATTTTTTTCATAATCAGTCTCGAAAGAGGCTTCTTCAGGCGTTAAGGGTACATCGTTTGCTTTGAGGCGTTTTAATAATCGAAACGCAAAGGGGACTGCGGGTAAAAAGAGGCCACCGAGTGCACCAAGCCCCGCATTTTCAGCAACACCACCCCAATGAATACGATGTTGATTAAGGTCGTAATTTTCTACTACCGATTGTGGTAAAAAAGCAGCGGCGCCTGTGCCTCCTGCCGTTGCGTAGGTGAGTAACTGTTTTTTAACCGACGCAGATACTTCACGATGTAACAGAAATTTTTCAGCACCACCTAATAACCCTTCTGTTGCTGCATGTGCGGCAATACCACCCGCACCATCGCTTAACCAATTAAAAGGACTCACCGCCATACCAATAAAATCCCCGACATATTGAGCAGTAGAACTTGCTCCGGTAAATGAATTCGGTAACGGTTCAAAAGAATCTAATAGAGTGCGTATGCGTTTATCGCGCTCGGGTGTTGGAAATAATTTATCCTCAGCTAATTGCGGCAAAATTACCGGCTCTACTGCTGTTCTGACTGCCGATGTTGCCATCGTGCGAAAGAAGCTTGGCTTTTCTACAGGCGGCGTTAATAGAGATTCAGGATGCGCTTGTTGCGTTTCTAATAATGTCACTGCACGATATCTCCATCACGTAATGGATCGAACGTTTTTGCATCTTCCTTTAAAGGGAAAATTGTTTTGTACCAAGCCGATGCACTTTGCAATAAATGGTGCGTGAAACGCTCACTGTAAACTGTCTCTCCTGTGTTTTGATTAATGACAACCAGGCGACCATCCGGCGTATTCGTGAGATAAAAAGGGTCCATACTTAAATTATGATGAATCATTCTGTCAACCCATCCATGTTTTTTCATCTCAGACGATGCGTATTGTTTCGCTTTATCAGGAAGCGCAACTCTAAAAATATACCCTGATAGAGCCTCCGCTTGCATTTTACTCACCGGTATCGTGCGCGTATTAAACCCATAATGCCCAGGGGATGTGAACGCATGGTCTTTAATTATCGGGTAAGCAGCTTTCATCATGGAATCAATCTTGGCCTGGTAATCACTTAAGTGTGCCAAGCTATAATCATTATTCGCGCCTCCATGAAACAACAATGTGTTTCTTATTACACCCTTTAACGCTTGCACACGTGCAGCACCATTCGGTTGCTGCGCTATAAAATTCAGCGCATCTCGGGTAGCTGTATGTCCTAGGATAGTTGACATACCCTTGTCTTCTATCACATCAAGAATATTGTTATTTTTTACCTTTACATTCGAATGATCACGGCCCACTTGATTTGCACTGATCATCGGCGCTAACAACTTGTAATATGGAGTATTCATGAGCAACCACCCAAGATTAAAAATCTCTTGTCGCCTCGGCGTGCTCGCACTGGCTGCCATCCATACACCCATAGCGGCATGTTGCTTAATGAAGTCTGTCGTCACTGTTGGGTCGGCATTTAAAGTGAAACCCGACTCTGCTTTACGCATTACACCCTGCGGAATCGGTTTGATCAGCTTGGGCGGCATGCCCATTGCAAGGGCGCCGTTCACCAGTGATTTATAATACTGCTGTTTCGCTTCTTGAAGTTGCTGCGCTTTCGCTTCAGGCGATAAAACGCCGCTGTCTTCGATATTTGCTACGTGTGCGTTGTACTGTTGGCGTGCTTGTCGTCCTAACACCGTATCCGCCATTGCATCTGGAAAATCCACGGTTAACTTTTCGCTATAAATTTTGTAATGATTCAGCTCTGCTTGCTCACTTAAAGTGGGCGCAGGATTTTTTTCGATTTCCGTCATGCGCTGTTGCAACTGCGGATACGACTGTCCACTTTCAATCGCCCCTTTGGCAATCACAATACCCTGTAATTGCAAACGCGCCTCTTGGGCTTGCATCGGCGTGAAGTTCAGATAGGCATTAATATTAATTTTACCCTGCTGGGCATCCGCCATAAAATCACGGTATGTGGTATCCCGAGAGTGGTAATCATAAAACCATTGTGTGTGATGTTGCACAATCGTATTTTTCACAGCAGGCGCTACACTTTTTTCGAACCCAAATGCTTGCGCTGCATGATAGCCTTCGGGTGTAAAATTATCCGGCGATAATGTTTGCATTAATTGTTGTGCTTGGTCGTGCTTGGCATGCAGAAATTCAATCGCACGATCGTACTCAGAACGTGACAATGCGCCAGATGTCAAACCATGTTCTAATCGGTCTTGTATGTCTGAGGTTAATTGCTGCGACTCTTGGAGATTGCCATGAAGTCCCGCGATAGTCGCTGCAGTAACATCATCCGGCAATGTTGACACAATGTGTTCATGCGCCATCAAACGTGCTTGGCGCAACTGAATGCCACCCACAAAACTATTAAATTGATCGTCGTGCGCACTCATTAAATACGTTAACGAGGCGCGATCTTTAACATCCAGCGGCATCGCTTCCAATCCCACACGCGCGCCTTTCAAGGCTGCCGTTTGCTTGGCAATATTATCTTGTGAGTTGGACTTTGGATAAATAAAATCCCTTGCCAGTTAGGACAATAATCAAAAAATGTGAGTTTCTAAATCTTAAGCTGTTTTTTGCAGCAATTCGTAGAATTTCTCAGGTGTAAAATTTATTTTATCCAACCATGATTTTACTATCCCAATCAAATCCTCTATTTTTTCAGGGTCTGAGTTTTGCGTCTTTTCTTCAGTCCTCTGAATCGTTTTAATTTTTGAGTTGCTATTTTTGAAAATAGCAGGATGTCGCGTGCGTTTCCCCTGCGTATCACCTTTGGTTCTGCCTTGCGGATTACCGCGTGGTTTGCAGAGATTAGCAGGCGTGCCAACGGTATCAAGCACCGTAGAAAAACCCCGTTGCGTTTGTGAAGGGGTCGCAGTTATTGATGGTTTTTCGTTATCCACTTGGAAGCTCGGCAAATACCGCTCCCATTTTTTCGGTAAAATCGGGGCAAGATTCCTCGCTAGATAAAGTTGCGTATACGCTAATGCTGTCATCCGCCACCAATCTTCTTCGTGCTTAACATCCGGTGTTTGGTATCGGTCAAATAACAGTTTGTCTTTACCAAAACGAAAGTAGTGTTCAATGTCATAGCGTCTATCGTAATAGTGATACGCTTCTAATGCTGTGATTTCATTACGTCGTTCACCAGCGAGTCCTAACCAGAGTGGATTTTTATATAAAGATTTACCGTTAGCATCAACCGCAACCAATTGCACAACAGTAACAGGATGCTCATATCCTTTAAATTGCTTTGAACCACGCAGTAATTGGTCACGCCATATTTTAATCTCCAATTGGTAAGTTTTGCCACTGCGGGTTGTAATGGGTTGCTGCACAATCTCATCGGATTCACGGTGAGTCGTGCTGTCGTTTAGTTTCATCGCATCACCATAGCGTTTTATACTTCCTGAGGTATTATCTTCTATTGATGCGGGCGCGAAAACATTACGGGTACTGTTAAAACGGAAAAGATGTACCCAATTGGGATTTTCGCTAACCAGTTTACGGCAAGCTTCTGTACCATATTTTGAATCAGCCACGCTAACCACCAATTTATGAGTAAGCGCTAAGTCTGCAATACAACGGTTAATTTGCTGCATCCCAACTACATTGCCTTTTTCATCGCTTTTAACGCGCCTCGTATCCAGTGGAACTAACCAATGCTTTTCTTGAGCTGCACCATCATTGGGCAATAGTGATACCGTTGAATATTCATGTCCAATGGTAATCGGTTTGTTACCCGGTGCTGGATTAGGGCTGTAAACCACATGGCGATCTTCAACACAGTGTGCACTTTGACGCGACTGTGGTGTCGTATCCGCAATAATGATCACACGGTCATCGCTATGACTAACATGTTCATATTGTATTTTCATCATGCTATCCCAACAATTTGCTACCGACAAACCATCGCTAATCGCATCGGTAATACTACTGTATTCACGTTCAAAGTATGGCGATTCACATAATTCTATGGGTGTTTTGCAGCGATGGCCATGGCTTGAAAGGGCATCGAGTAAATTCATATTGGCATCGCGTCGCGCGGGGAAGATGTTGTAGAGGAATGTACGGAATTGTTTTAGTTTTTCTGTCGCTAACATCGTTTGTTCCTTATTTTATTTTTTCGAACAAACGTTGTTTACAACGTAAAATTTTTTTTCGGTTTCTATGTCAAGCAATTTTTAATTATTTTTATAAATTTATCCAAAGTCCAATATAAAAGAAAACCTTTTAAAGGACCTGATAGTGATACTTGGAAGCGCTGCCTTAAAAATGCAGAAATAGATGACTTTAGATGGCACGATCTGCGTCATACTTGGGCAAGCTGGCATGTCCAAAACGGAACAAGATTGTCTGTGTTGATGGAACTGGGAGGATGGTCGTGCTACGAAATGGTTTTGAAATATGCCCACTTATCAAGCGAGCACTTAAAAGAGGAAGCGGAGCGAGTGGACTTGCTTAATAATCATGCTGGGCACAAAATCGGCACAAAAGATAAAAACAAAAAAAACAAGAAGAAATAAACTAAAAATAACTAGCGCTAACTATATAAATATTAAAGATTTTAAACGGAGAGGGCGGGATTCGAACCCGCGTGGGCTAAAAGCCCCATCCGATTTCGAGTCGGTGCCGTTATGACCGCTTCGGTACCTCTCCCATGAAAAAAACCAAGAAAATTTATGTTAGGCAGGTAGTTCGATTCCTAATCGTCGTGCAATTTCTTCATAAGCAGCGATAACACCGCCCAGATCTTTGCGAAATCGATCTTTATCCATAATTTCGTGCGTACTCATATCCCATATACGGCATGAATCGGGACTAATTTCATCACCTAAATAAATTTCACCGTCTTTCACACCGAACTCATATTTAGAATCGACCAATAACATGTTTGACTGAGCCAATAACCTCGAGAGAACATCGTTAATTTTAAACGTGAGTTCTTTCATTCGCGCTAACTGATCTGCTGTGGCCCAACCAAAACTAATCGCATGATTCTCACTAATCATCGGGTCATGCAGTTCATCGTTTTTTAGAAACAACTCATACAGTGGTGGATCCAAGCGGAGCCCTTCTTCCACTCCCAAACGTCGACACAAACTACCGGCTGCTACATTACGAATGACACACTCCACCGGAATCATTTTTAAATGTTTTAGCAAGACTTCATTAGGCGACAATAATTTTTCAAAATGCGTTGGCACGCCCGCCTCTTCTAACGCCTGCATGATATACGCGCTGATCTGATTATTGACCATACCCTTATGGGCAAGCTTCTCGTGTTTGGCACCATCAAATGCTGTCGTGTCATCTCGAAATTCTGCAATTAAATAATTCGGATCTTCAGTCTTAAATAAAGACTTTACTTTGCCACTATATAACAGTTCTTTTTTAGAAAGTGCTACCATTTTTAATAATACCTACACTAAATTTTTCTGTAATGCACCTAAAATGCGTTTGCTCACATCAACAGGCGCCGGTTGGTTTTGTTGATTCAACAATTCGACTTGTGTATTGTCGCCATTGGTTTTCAACAATACTCGGTAAATCGGCGTACTTTTTGTGATTTTATTGTTTGTGCTCGTTGCATCGAGCACATAATAAGATGCCATAGAAGGATCTTCATCAAGTACTTTATAGCTGGTTTTCCGTAATGCTTTGCCAACACGTGCCCACGCGACGCTAGATTGTTCGGAGACTTCTAATACTTGACCATTTTTTGTTTGAGTCAAAGTCGCGAGCGTTTGTGTTTTTTGGGGTTGTGATTTTGCTTGCGATTTCGGGTTAAATCGTTGTAGATCACTACCAGGCGGAACTAATGACGGTGATGTACTGATGTTTTGAGGCGTAGATGCCGGCACAGGATAATAATTTTGTGCAGGCTTTAATGCAACTCCCCTAGGAACGACGATTGTATGCACCGTTTTTGATTGTTTGATATAATCTTTATTGTGGTTTGCACACCCCACTAATAATAAAGCCATCACACCTGAAAACAAATAAATTAAATAACGCATTAGTATCACTCCGTCAAAAATTTTAAAATTAGGTTTGAATGCCGACAGATTGCATCGCATTGCGCACACCCGCATGAAACTGTTCTGCTAACGGGGTTAATGGTAATCGAATACCTTCCGGAATCATACCCATTTGAGACAATACCCACTTGGTAGGAATAGGATTCGATTCTACAAATAATTGCGTATACAAAGGCATCAACTTCTTATTCAAATTCTCTGCGTTGAGGCGATCAACTGAAACCGCTGCAACACATAAGTCATGAAATTCTTTAGGTACAACATTAGCCAGAACTGAAATTACTCCTTTACCACCAGCTAACATAAACTCCATCGCTGTTTTATCATCTCCACTGAACAAATCAATTTCACAATCGGCACTCAATAATTGTGTGACTCGATCAATTTCACCCGTGGCTTCCTTCAACCCGACGATGTTAGAAAATTCACTCAATCGCAACACGGTCTCGGGTAATAAATCACACGCCGTTCGCGAAGGAACATTATATAGAATTTGAGGAATGGGTACAGCCTCAGCGATGGTTTTAAAATGTTGGAATAAGCCTTCTTGGGTAGGTTTATTGTAATAAGGCGTCACTAAAAGTGCTGCGTCTGCCCCCAGCTCCATGGCTTGCTCTGTCAATTTCAAAGCATGACGAGTGCTATTTGCACCGGTGCCGACGATAACGGGAATTTTTTCGCTCACCTGGTCTACGACTTGCGAAATCAGCTCAACTCTTTCTTCAGGTTCTATGGTAGCCGACTCACCCGTTGTGCCCAACACGACCAGACCATCGGTTTCATTAGATAGATGCCAATCCACAAGCTGCTTCATGCTAGCATAGTCAATATCGCCGTTTGGCTTCATTGGCGTCACAATGGCAACTAAGCTTCCATTAAACATGTCGTTATCCTTCAAATCCTCTAAAACATAGATACTCTGAAATAAATACGCGCACGAGCTGATTTTACTATATTTATACTAGTGGCGCCTAGTTGCAATCAACGTGCGTCTCTCCTCTTTCGATCACGTGTCGTAACGTGTATGCACTAGGCGTCACGCTGTTTTTAAGTGTTTACTGCCCTCGGAATAATGGCTCCTTTGTAGGTCACAACACGTGCGGCCATTTCAGCACCCTTTTGAGCAGCCTCAACCGTACCCAACCCCTGTATTCGAGCTGCAAGATAAGCACCATTAAATGAATCACCCGCGGCAGTGGCATCAACAACCCTAACCGATTGAATCTGAACAAGTTTATGAACTTCATCACTCGACAGAAAATAGCCCTTCTCACCTAGCTTCACCACGATTTCATCGACTCCAGTCCCTCGAAGGCGGCTTGCCGTATCCTCAGGAGTCCTGTCACCAAAGAGGCGGTTAACATCCTCAAAGGAAGGCAAGGCAATTTGTGTACATTCCCGCACAGACTGGATAGTGGCCTTAGCGATCGCTACATTTGGCCATAAACGAGGACGGTAATTGGTATCAAAACAAACCACAATACCCGCCTTTTTCGCTTCTTTTAAGGTAGCGAGTAACTTTTCACGTCCAGACTCATGAAGGATCGCCAGTGTGATTCCACTTAAATAAATAGTATTAAAATTCAAAAGCTCTTGGCAAAGAGCATCACCTACTGACCCTTCAAACAACTCGCGAGCCGCTGCCTGTGAGCGATAGTAATAAAACTCACGATCACCTTTTTCATCATTACGAATTAAATAAAGCCCGGGTAATTTGCCCGGAATTTTATGCACGAGACGGGTTCCAACCCCTTCATTTTGCCAGCGGCTCAGCATTTCTTCGCTGTAATGATCGTCACCTAATGCCGTGATGTAATCGACCGTCAATTGGCTTGGGTTGCTAGAGCGCGCGCAATAAATCGCCATGTTGAGTGTATCGCCGGCAAAACTCATCCCAAATGTGTGATCCTCAAGTGGGCTTAACTCAATCATGCATTCCCCTATCGAGGCGAGACGATGCGTCATTGTTAACTCCGTAATGAAAAGCTCAAGTTTATCGGATCTTGGATCTGGGATCTAGAATTAGGGATTATGGATTGTATTCTGCTAGAATAAATTACAACAACTAACTGGGGATTCTATGAACTGGCAATTGATTGCTCTGACCACTATACCCATTTTCGGCATTCTCATCATCAGCATCGTTTTGCTGATGAAATTAATGGTGATGCACGATCGTTTGAAGCAGCTCGATTCAGAACGAGATACGATTCAACAACTCATCAAAGAGCAACACAACGAACATCACGAACAACGGCAACGATTTGATGAACACCAAGTAAAGAGCTTAACCATTATTCAAGACAGTTTATCAAAAGGCATGCAAGATGTGCGTCATCAAATTGCTAACACACTGGGTCAACATACTGAGATGCTTGGCAAACGCGTGGATAAATTAACGGATGAAACGCAACAACGTTTGAAAGAAATTAGCGGGCAAGTTGAGCGCCGGTTAACTGAGGGTTTTGAAAAAACGACAGAAACCTTTACGAATGTGATGAAGCGTTTGGCAATCATCGATGAAGCCCAAAAGAAAATCACCGAATTATCGGGCAATGTCGTCAGTTTGCAAGAAGTATTATCGGATAAACGTTCGCGAGGTGCCTTTGGTGAAGTACAATTAAATAGTTTAATTCGTAATATGCTACCCGAGTCACATTTTTCATTGCAACATACACTATCAAATAGCAAGCGCGTTGATTGCATGCTATTTCTACCCGAGCCAACAGGCAATGTGGCCATCGATGCTAAATTCCCACTGGAAAGTTATCAGCAAATAAATAATGAGCAATTAGCTGACTCTGCTCGCCATCAAGCAGAGAGTCAATTTCGCCAAGATATCAAAAAACACATTCGTGATATCGCCGATAAATATATTATTCCTGGTGAGACAGCAGATGGTGCCGTCATGTTTATTCCAGCCGAAGCTGTTTTTGCTGAAATTCATGCGCATTACCCGGATCTAGTCGAAGCAGCGCATAAGGCGCACGTTTGGTTGGTCTCGCCAACAACGATGATGGCGATTTTAACCACGGCACGTGCCGTATTAAAAGACGCAGCGACGCGTAAACAAGTTCATATCATTCAAGAACATTTAGTGGCACTCGGCAAAGATTTTGAGCGCTTTCAAAAACGCATGGATAATTTAGCACGACACATCGATCAAGCTCATCAAGATGTGGAGCAGGTACACAAGTCATCGCAAAAAATCACAACGCGATTTGGTAAAATTGAAAAAGTGGAGCTTGGCAGCGACGATGATATCACCACTCCGCTTTTAGAAGATGTTTAGCTTGAACGACGGTTATATTCTTGATAGTGACCTTTCCCCCAAACTTAACACCATGACATGGATGAGATTTCCAATTATTCTACGACCGAGGAGATCTCAACATGAAAAAACGTTATACAGAAGAACAAATCATTAAAGCGATCAAAGAGCATGAAAGTGGCGCTAAGGTGGAAGACCTGTGCCGTCGCTTAGGCATATCTGGCGGTACTTTTTACAATTGGCGTAGCAAGTATGCTGGCCTAGAGGTTAACGAAGCTAAGCGCCTGCGAGAGCTGGAGTCCGAGAACAATAAGTTAAAAAAGCTGCTGGCTGAAAAGATGTTAGAAAATGAAGCGCTCAAGGATGTTGTTTCAAAAAAGTGGTAACGCCTGCTAGCAAGAAGCAGGTTGTTTGTCACTTAATGAGCGCCTTTAAGCTGAGTGAACGAATGGCCTGCAAGCTAGTCGGGCTAAGTCGAACGGCTTACCGTTACGGACCCAAAAAGCGACGAGACGAGTTGATTAGAGCTCGATTAAAAGAATTGGCAGCTCAGTATTCTCGGTATGGTTATTTAATGCTTCACAGCCTCTTAAAAGCAGAGGGGCTTGTCATGAATAAGAAAAAAACCTACCGGATTTACAAAGAAGAAAAGCTCCAGGTGCGTACAAAAAAGCGTAAAAAAATACAGCGACTACGATTAGTGATGTCATCACCGACTCAGAGAAATGAGCGTTGGTCGATGGATTTTGTTTACGATCAGCTGGCCAATGGAAGGCGTTTTCGTGTGCTAAACATTATCGATGATTTTAATCGTGAACTTATTGGCCAGCTAACAGCATTTTCTATATCAGGACGTCAGGTGGCACGCTTCCTAGCAGAGCTTAGTGAGCAACGCAGGCTGCCAAAACAAATTGTTTGTGATAATGGTACAGAGTTTACAAGCAAAGCAATGTTCTTTTGGTCCAGGGAAAACAAAACCAAGCTTGCTTTCATTCAACCTGGAAAGCCAACTCAGAATGCGTTTGTTGAAAGCTTAAATGGCAAGTTCCGCAACGAATGTTTAAATCAACACTGGTTTCGTTCAATTGAAGAAGCCCGACATGAAATCAACCAATGGAGAAAGCACTACAATACTAAAAGACCACACAGTTCATTAAATTATATGCCGCCTATTGAATTTGCGAAACAGGCTGCTTAACATGAATATCTCATCGGTGTCCTGGTACTAGTTTAGGGGGAAGGTCATACACTGTACTTTGCTGTAAGAGATCATCATGCAATATCTATGTATTCTTATGAAGAGTGGGAAACTTTTTTACAGCGTGAAGAAGAAAGTATCGAAACTAAGTTAATCAATATCGCCATCAATGAAAAAATCGCAGTTGACTTGCTTAGCGATTATTCCCAGACACATAAAGAGTATTTATCGGGCGAATGTAAGAAATATGATCTTCATACTATGTTTCAAACAACACGTCGCTGCTTGAATAAGCTTACAGATGTTAATTCAAAGAATTTATACCAATGCCAGGGTACAATCACTGCATGAGCTTACTTAAAAATATAAACAGCCTCAAGAATATCTATTATTTCTCTTCTTTTTTAGAGCTACTATCCGATGAAGATTTTTCATAAAAAGGTTTGCTTTTAACAAAGTAACGACTCACTTCTCCTGCATAAACCTCACCCTCTTTCAAGGGTAAGCGTTTGATAGGCGCACCTGCATTTAAATTTAATTTACTTAAATCAACCCAGAAAATATTGGGTCTATCGGTGCTTTGAAAATAATAAACCCCGTGCTGTAAATCCGCTACACTCACCCAAATTGTCGGGGCTACATTAGGATGATCGGGTGTAGTTTCAATACTCATTGGTACGGAAACGTTTCGGATAATTGAAAAAACAGTTGCCACAGCTTTTTGCGTATCATCCGTTTGTCGCGCCATATTTAAATAATAACTTGCTCGCACATAACGATCCTCGGGGCGTGCCGTTCCCGGTAAGAATACACCTTTTAACGTTTGCCAATAGTTATTTAACGCCAATTGATCATCATAGCTAGGCTCGTTTGTCATCACTTTATATTTTGGACTTTGGATAAATAAAATCCCTTGCCAGTTAGGACAATAATCAAAAAATGTGAGTTTCTAAATCTTAAGCTGTTTTTTGCAGCAATTCGTAGAATTGCTCAGGTGTAAAATTTATTTTATCCAACCATGATTTTACTATCCCAATCAAATCCTCTATTTTTTCAGGGTCTGAGTTTTGCGTCTTTTCTTCAGTCCTCTGAATCGTTTTAATTTTTGAGTTGCTATTTTTGAAAATAGCAGGATGTCGCGTGCGTTTCCCCTGCGTATCACCTTTGGTTCTGCCTTGCGGATTACCGCGTGGTTTGCAGAGATTAGCAGGCGTGCCAACGGTATCAAGCACCGTAGAAAAACCCCGTTGCGTTTGTGAAGGGGTCGCAGTTATTGATGGTTTTTCGTTATCCACTTGGAAGCTCGGCAAATACCGCTCCCATTTTTTCGGTAAAATCGGGGCAAGATTCCTCGCTAGATAAAGTTGCGTATACGCTAATGCTGTCATCCGCCACCAATCTTCTTCGTGCTTAACATCCGGTGTTTGGTATCGGTCAAATAACAGTTTGTCTTTACCAAAACGAAAGTAGTGTTCAATGTCATAGCGTCTATCGTAATAGTGATACGCTTCTAATGCTGTGATTTCATTACGTCGTTCACCAGCGAGTCCTAACCAGAGTGGATTTTTATATAAAGATTTACCGTTAGCATCAACCGCAACCAATTGCACAACAGTAACAGGATGCTCATATCCTTTAAATTGCTTTGAACCACGCAGTAATTGGTCACGCCATATTTTAATCTCCAATTGGTAAGTTTTGCCACTGCGGGTTGTAATGGGTTGCTGCACAATCTCATCGGATTCACGGTGAGTCGTGCTGTCGTTTAGTTTCATCGCATCACCATAGCGTTTTATACTTCCTGAGGTATTATCTTCTATTGATGCGGGCGCGAAAACATTACGGGTACTGTTAAAACGGAAAAGATGTACCCAATTGGGATTTTCGCTAACCAGTTTACGGCAAGCTTCTGTACCATATTTTGAATCAGCCACGCTAACCACCAATTTATGAGTAAGCGCTAAGTCTGCAATACAACGGTTAATTTGCTGCATCCCAACTACATTGCCTTTTTCATCGCTTTTAACGCGCCTCGTATCCAGTGGAACTAACCAATGCTTTTCTTGAGCTGCACCATCATTGGGCAATAGTGATACCGTTGAATATTCATGTCCAATGGTAATCGGTTTGTTACCCGGTGCTGGATTAGGGCTGTAAACCACATGGCGATCTTCAACACAGTGTGCACTTTGACGCGACTGTGGTGTCGTATCCGCAATAATGATCACACGGTCATCGCTATGACTCACATGTTCATATTGTATTTTCATCATGCTATCCCAACAATTTGCTACCGACAAACCATCGCTAATCGCATCGGTAATACTACTGTATTCACGTTCAAAGTATGGCGATTCACATAATTCTATGGGTGTTTTGCAGCGATGGCCATGGCTTGAAAGGGCATCGAGTAAATTCATATTGGCATCGCGTCGCGCGGGGAAGATGTTGTAGAGGAATGTACGGAATTGTTTTAGTTTTTCTGTCGCTAACATCGTTTGTTCCTTATTTTATTTTTTCGAACAAACGTTGTTTACAACGTAAAATTTTTTTTCGGTTTCTATGTCAAGCAATTTTTAATTATTTTTATAAATTTATCCAAAGTCCAATATATTGCTTCCCGTGATGAATGGTTAGCTTTCCATTAATGTATTCAAAAACAGCGTTATCCCCTGTCTTGTCGGTTAGTGCTAAATGCACGGCGGGATAATTTCCATCGGGTAACGTTGGTGCGATCATATTCAGTTTCTGCTGCGTGAAACCTTTAACCGCCTCATCGACGGTCGCATAGTTATCCAGCATATACTGCGCCCAGTTTAACACGCTAAGATCAGCCTGGCCCGCTTGTTTCTCAGGGAATTTGGTATTGGCTAAATATAATAGATTAGCATCCAAGCCCTGGCTGTTGATTCCATCCGTCGTTGCAACGTCATAGCCACTGGCAATCACGCTGCCATACTTAGATGTCCATTTTAAACCGTTAGGATCGTTCGCCCCAACTCGGCTAATACCCGCAGGGAAAACCCATAAGTCGGTATGAACGTCGGTCATCCAGTCCATAGATCGACCTGTGATTACGGTGTTATTGGGGCCTGTGTAGGTAAAACGACTACAAGCTTCTGCTTTCAACAAAGCTAAAGCCAGCAACAATCCAGTTAGTACAAGCGTGTCGCGATGCTCGTGATAGATTATTGCCATCCCTGTCAATAATCGACTCGCAATACGCGACAACTTAAATAGCCGCGGACGTCCTCGTCGCCCGCGCTCCGCGACCTCACGGCTCGACTACGCACGGGCTCTCAAATGACTTGACGGCTCGTAAAGATTTTTTGCAGTCGCTTACGCTCGGCAAAAAATCCGAGCCTACCGCGGAATACGCGCCTTCGCTTCGCTCTCCATGGCGCGCATCGTTAGTAAAATAGCTTTTTGGGGTCGTTCCATGACTAGTCCTCCTTGCAAGCGTGTCGCGATGCTCGTGATAGATTATTGCCATCCCTGTCAATAATCGACTCGCAATACGCGACAACTTAAATAACCGCGGACGTCCTCCTCACCCCCGCTCCGCGACCTCACGGCTCGACTACGCACGGGCTCTCAACTGACTCGACGCCTCGTAAAGATTTTTTGCAGTCGCTTACGCTCGGCAAAAAATCCCAGCCTACCCCAGAATACGCCCCTTCGCTTCGCTCTCCATCGCGCGCATCGAGGTAACAACGTATCAAGAGATTATACGAGTATAAACAGTCTTGAGCAAGGTTACAGCCGGCTATTCAACGGTGCGATAATTCTCATCCGTGTAAGACAAGCGCAGTGAAATATAAGCATGTTGAGGAATGCAATTTTTAATCGTGTTTTGCAACTCTTCGATTAACTTCTGCGTAAATTGTCGATCTCTATGCGGCTTGGGTAAGAGCCATATCTCAATCAAAACATGAGAATGTTTGTAGTAAATCGCTGGATAAGCGCGTGACTTACAAACGCCAGCACTAGAGTCTAATGTGTTAATGGTTGTTTCTATCGCATCAAACAAATCATTATGTTTCAACTTAAGATCATCTGAATATTTAACGTCTACTTGTGGCATGGTTAGTCCTCAGCAAGTTTAATAGCTTTAATAAATATAAACCAAGGATATATAGATATTTTTTCATACATAATAGGGTCAGCCGCTTTCAATTCAGAATTGGGCAAAGGTTCTAATACTTTTTCTAGCATCAAACCCGAACAAATCAAACTATTAAATAAATCCGATAACGTATGATGATACCAACTTACCTTTCCGATATCAGACCATGTATCCTGCATAATCTGCTTGTGATAATAACTATCTAATTTGGCAAGCATCGCTTCCATTTGAGGTTGATGGGTAGAAAAACTAATACGACCGCCTTTTTTTAAAATTCTAGAAAATTCTTTGAATAAATGCGACCAGTCTTCTACATAGTGAATAATTAAAGGTGCAATTATGGAATCAAACTGTTCTGAGTGAAACATATCAAGCGACTTCTCTACATCACAAAATTTTATATCGACACGGTCACCGTATCGTTCTCGCGTGTGATCCAACATTTCTTGACAATTATCGATAGCAGTTACCTTAGCCCCTCTTTTTAAAAGTTCACCTGCATACCAGCCAGATCCACAACCGACATCTAACACAGCCAAACCTGTTAAATCCTCAGAAACTAACGATAATAGATTAGGACGCTCATAGTATTTATGAATCGGCTTTTCATCCACAACAGCTAAATAGTTTTTAGCTATTTTATCGTAGTTTTTAATTTTCCTATTTGACATAGTATCTCACAAAAATACATTTCCAAATTCAATACCTGAATATCCTTTCAGTATTTCTAGACATATTACACAAAGTTATTGGCAGGGGATATACACAAATTGAAAAATCATGCCTTATTCGGTAAATCTTTCAGCTCTTTTTCCTCAATTTTCAGCGGCTTTCCACTGTGTGACGGAAGCCTGGTCGCGACAACTAGGCAAATCAGCGAAATTAAGGTCGTCAGAACACCTGCCACCGTAACTGCAAGCATATAGGCATGTTGAGCACCTTCGAGAATGAGAGACTTCAACGCAGGGGGAAAATGCTGGACAAGATTAATCGCCTTTTCATTACCCGCCAAATAATCTGAAATAATCGCGGGATGAAGCTTATTGATACTAGAAGCCTGTGTTTGTAAAAAATAGTGAGCCGATGAATCTGTGATATAAACAATAAAAGTTCCCAAAACTGCCATGCTAATCGTTCCACCCAGTTGGCGACAACTAGCAGTAACGCCTGCAGCAATACCTCGAATTTTAGCATCAACCACGCTCAATGCCGTTGTATTCGCATTACCGAATATGAATGGTGCAGCAGAAGTGAAACACATACTACCTAAAAGAATAAGGTATATATTATAAGTCCAAAAGGTCAGGCACAACCATACATTACCGATGGTTAGTAAGGAAAAGCCAATCATCATCGGTAAGCGAGGACCATATGTATCCCGCAATCTCCCGGCAAAACGCGATAACAATATGATAGGCAACGAAGACGGTATTGCCAGTATTCCTGCTAAAGCCGGCGAAAGCCCCAAGACACGTTGTGTGTAAATTGGAAAGAACACATTAATAATAAAAACCATCTGTATACCAGCATATAAAAATGCAGCAGATCGAAATACTTTATTACGAAAAAGCAACAAATCGACAAATGGATTTTGTTTGTTACTTTGATGTTTCATAAATAAAACGAACAATACGACAGCAGCGCACAACATAAAAATAATGAGAGGTGATTTCCAGTCATATTCTGTACTTTCCATAAGGCTAAACACTAATGCAAACAGCCAGCTAGTTGTTAATCCGAAACCCAACCAATCAATTTTTTCTTTTGTATTTTTTATAGGTTTAGTCCCGTATTTTGCCATCATGAAAATACTCACTATTGTAACTGGCAAATTTATCCAAAAAACATAGCGCCATGATAAATACTGAGATAAAACTCCACCTAATACCGGACCTAAAATTAAAAAAATTGAAGTAAAGCTGATTAATGTTCCCATGACTTTTCCGCGCATATTATCAGGAAAACTACCGATAACAATTGCGCTACTATTAGGTAGCATCAGCGCCCCACCGAAACCCTGAATGGCTCGACCTATAATCAACATTAAGCCATTGGGTGATAGTGCGCAGGCAGCCGATGCCAAAGCAAATAGAGAAACACCAGCAATAAAAATATTTTTATTGCCATAACGATCGCCGAGATTGCCGCCTAGCAATAAAAACATCGCCAACGTTAATAAGTAAGCATTAAAAACCCAGTGTAAATAACTCACTGAAATTTGTAGCTGGTTTTGAATGCTTGGCAAAGCGATGTTTACGGCTGTTTGATCGATAAACGTCAGCGCTATCGATAATGCACACGCAGCTGCTACTTTCCAACGAGTTTTAATGTCTGGTATTGTCATAGTGCGCAAACGATAGCAAATTAACTTTGATCGGTCAATCAATTAATGATATCATCTTGGCTAAACTTATTAAGGAGTAATGTCTCAAATGCCAAAAAAGACCCTTAAAAACGACCCCAAACACCGAGGACCCGACCCTAAAAAGACTCGTGACAAAATCCTTAAGGCCGCCAAGACCCTATTTGTGAAGCAAGGCTTTGCTGGGACAGCCATGCGAGAGATTGCCGTGAAAGCAAAGGTCACTCAAAGCCTGCTCCACCACCACTTCGGCACCAAGGAGTCTTTATGGCAAATGGTCAAGTACGAGTTGACCAATCGTTACTTTGAAGCGATAGCCGAACAGATTGAAGCAGAGCAACATGGCAAAAATCCAGCCTCTATCAAAGACACTTTAGAATTTCGCTTTCGATTCATGCAAAATAACCCTGAACTTATTAGAATGTCGCTATGGCAATATCTCGATAAATATAAACACCACAGCACCACAAAGGGTCGTGACTTACTAAAGCATTTAATTGAAAACTTAACAGAAGATCAAAAAAATAATAAATTACGAAACGACATCGATCCTACTATTATTACCGCCATCATGTTCATTTTGACCACGGGATGGTTTCAACAAAATTACGATTGGATTTTGAAACAAGGCAAGCTATCCTCACTCAATGAAAAAGAAGCTGCCGATACGTACTTAGAAGCTATTCAGAAAATACTAATTAAAGGATTGGCTCCAGACTAGAAATAAAATTGATGAGCATTATTCCATAAAATATTTTTTACCTCTACTTCAGAAAATGTACTTTTAATTAAGGCAAGATCACCTAATGAAAACTGCCGCGATGCTCTTGTTCCTGGCAAATCTGTTCCAAACATCAATGCATTTGGATTTACAGTGTAAATTTGGGTGAGCGCGTCCCTCACATCAAAGTCAACTCTCATAAATCCGCTCGCCTTTATCTTAACCCCATTTTCAACTAATTTTAATAAATTTAAAAAGCCTGTTTTTTTAAGTCCTAAATGATCAATACTCACTTTCGGTAACCGCAATATCATAGAACTCAGTGATTTCAAATTCGCTGCATCCACATAAAGCTCAACGTGCCAGCCCATTAAATCATAAACCCGTAATCCAAAATCCAGCAAATGTGATACATCTTCTGAGCCACCACGAAATAAATTAAAACGTACCGCCCGAATGCCGTGCTTATGTAAAAACATAATTTGTTCGTCTGATGCAGTAATCGGAAGTTGTGTCACGCCTACAAAATTTTTCCCTAATTTTTTAATAGCTGCGATTAAATAGCTCTGATCAAATCCTTGAAATGACCCAGAAATAATAGCACCTCCCTGGATATCTAATGATGAGATACGATTACGATAATCCTCTACTGTAAATGGATCCGGCAAGAACCCTTGATTCTCTATCAATGGATATTCAGGATCTATAATATGAAAGTGTGCATCAAAAATCATGTTGATCGCGACTCCCTACATCAGCCAATTACCCCTCTAAAGCTAACCTATTTTGACAAAAAAAACCTAATAAAACTAGCGATAATTAAATAACTTAACAAACGTTGGTTATTAGTGCGTTTAGAAGGTACAATTAAGGGCAGCTCTTGAAATCTATTTTTAGCTGTTAAATAGCTTTTCAATTTTGGAAGACGGATGCTTATTTAGCGGAGGTTAGTACCAGCATTTCAATTGCAGCAGAAAGTTTGGGATGACTGTTTTACGGGCGTAAGTACCATAGATACACTTAGCAGCCAAGGATGGCGATTCCTGAAAAACAGTCATCTTTTAAATAAATTTAGAGGCAAAAATGTCAAAAA